>JAPKMQ010000009.1 GCA_026645875.1 Longilinea sp. | reverse complement strand
CAAAAGCGCACACAGCAAAAAAACCACATGCTGGTGTTCGGCGCTAACCGGGAACTGGCTCCCTTTGCCTCCAACCCGCAAAACCTGCTCGATCAGGTTCAAAAATCCGGCGGCCTGGCATTTTTTGCCCACCCCTTTGAAAAAGCCATGCCCTTTCTCGGCGAAACGGATATCACCTGGGTGGATTGGGATCTTAAGGGGTATACCGGAATTGAACTCTGGAACGGTTTCAGCGAACTGAAGGAGGTTTCTCCCTCGTTCTTCTGGGCCATCTTCCACGTATTTTTTCCAGTCACCATGCCGCATGGGCCGCACCCCGATACGCTGGCGCAGTGGGACAAATTGCTCGCTGCCGGCAACCGTGTGGTGGCGGTGGGCGGTTCGGACGCACATGCGCTGCACAGGACTTTTGGACCCATCCGGAAGACAATCTTCCCGTATGATTATCATTTTAGAGCTATCAACACCCACCTGATTACACCCGGCCCACTTAGCGGCGATCTGAACGCTGACCGGCGCATGGTACTGCAAGCGTTCAGGGATGGGCACGCATTTGTCGGCTACGACCGTCCCGCCCCCACCCGCGGATTTCGTTTTTCGGCGCAGGGCGAGGAAAGCGTCATCATGGGCGACACCATCCGCCTGCGAGGCGGCGTGACCCTGCAAATCCGCATGCCCGGTGAAGCCGAAGTCCGCCTGATCCAGGACGGCGCGGTGGTAAAAACCTGGCACAACCAGGAAATTTGCACCCATATTACCAACACGCCGGGCGTTTTTCGGGTGGAAAGTACCATCCACTTCGTGGGCAAATCTCGAGGATGGATTTTCAGCAACCCCATTTACGTGCGCGAGGAATGAACATGCCGGTCAATAACGTCACACGCCTGTTGGATTCGCGCAAGATCGCTTATACCGCATTTGAACTGCCGGCTGAAAAGGTCGGCGCCATCGAGACTGCGCGCCGCCTGGGTGTCCCGGCGGAGATTGTCTATAAAACGATTGTGGTGAAACGCGAGAAACCCGACAAACCCCTCCTGGTGGTCATTCCCGGCACCCACGCCGTGGACCTTAAGTTGCTGGCGGCCAGCCTGGGCGTCAAGAAAGTCACGCTGCCGACCCAACGCGAAGCGGAGCAACTCACCGGCCTGCAGGCAGGCGGAATTTCACCCATGGCTTTGATCAATAAAGGCTTTCAGGTCATCCTGGATCAGTCCGCGAGCCAGCACGAACAAATTCACATCTCCGGCGGCCAGCGCGGTCTGAATATCCGGCTCCCGGTCAAAGCCCTGGTTGAAATAACCCGCGCACGCCTGGCCGCGGTCAGCAAACCGATGGAAAACCCGGTGGACGAGGAATAACCTTAGCCCTTGACGACGATCACCGGGCGCAGCCGGGCTACCTTGCGCGCGATACCTGCCCCGGCTACCGTTTCTACCACCTCGTCAACATCCTTATAGGCTTGCGGCGCTTCTTCTGCCAGTCCGGCAAGCGATCCTGCGCGCACATGGATGCCCCGCTGCTCCAACCCATCCCGTAAGCGGTCTCCACTCACCTCGCGCTTGGCCTGGCTGCGGCTCATCACGCGGCCTGCGCCGTGGCAGGTCGACCCATATGAGCGGTCCATGCTCAGCGCCGTGCCGACCAGAACCCAGGAAGCTGTGCCCATTGATCCCGGTACGAGCACCGGCTGACCGATCCCCTGGTATTCCTCCGGAAGGCCGGCGGCACCGGGGCCAAACGCGCGCGTGGCGCCCTTGCGGTGAACGCACACTTTCACCTGACGCCCATCCACCAGGTGTGTTTCGATCTTGCCGATGTTGTGGGCAATGTCATACACCTGCCGCAAATGCCAGTTGCGTACCTTGCCCGCCAACACTTGTTCAAATGCCTGCCTGGCCATGTGCGCCAGGATCTGCCGGTTGCAAAAGGCAAAATTCGCCGCCGAGCGCATCGCTGCCAGATAATGCTGCCCTTCCTGCGAATCCATCGGCGCGCATACCAATTCGCGGTCCGGCAGTTGTATGCCAAAACGCCGCACCGCCGATTGGAAGGATTGCACATAATCGCCGCAAATTTGATGGCCCAGGCCGCGCGAGCCGCAATGAAATTGCACAGCCAGGCAGCCCTCCGCCAGCCCCATGCTCTGAGCAGCCGGCTCATCCAGGATTTCATCCACAACGTCCACTTCCATAAAGTGATTACCAGATCCGAGGGTGCCCAATTGGCCCGCGCCGCGTTCCATAGCGCGTTCGCTCACCCAACGGGGGTCAGCGCCGTCCATGCAACCATTTTCCTCGGTCCGGCGCAGGTCTTCAAGGCTGCCCATGCCTTTCCGCACCGCCCATTCAGCGCCCTGCCGGCAGACCGCTTCCAGCTCTGCCCTCTTTAGCGCGAGGGGACCGGCTTTTCCCATGCCGCTTGGGCAATTGGCGTTCAGCGCGGCAGCCAGGTCGCCAAGAAAAGGACTAACCTCCTCCAGGCGGATCAAGGAGCTGAGCAGGCGTACGCCGCAGTTGATGTCATATCCAATCCCGCCCGGCGAAATCACCCCCTGCGGGAATTCAGTCGCCGCCACGCCGCCGATCGGGAACCCATAACCCTGGTGCATGTCTGGCATCACCACCACGGGCCCAGCAAGCCCGGGCAACGTGGTGACGTTGACCGCCTGCTCCAGCGACAGATCGTCCAGCGCGGCCTGCAATAACCTTTCGGTCATAAAAATCCGCACGGCTACGCGCATATCTGAGCGAAAAGTCTTTGGGATTTCCCATTCGAAGTCGCTTATTTTTCGAAATACCTTGCGCGAAAACATTCCGGTCTCCAATCTGACGGCTACCCGTCAGGTCAGGCGTCAAACACGACCACCACGCTCACGCCCTCGGGCGTGGATTTTACTTCCAGATTATGATACGTCACCGCTTTGACCTGGCGATGAATCCGATCGATGGGCTTTGTTTCCAGGCTGGCGCATAGGCCGGTATTGCTGCAACGCAATTCAACCACATCACAGACCAACGAGCGCGATTCTGCCAGATAGAGCAGCTCGGTCAGAAACGCCACCAGCAGACTTTCCCGATCTTCGGCCGAAAGCGCGATGGAATGTGTTACCATTGGCTCAGGACACGCTTTGATGCCCATCAACGCATACATGCCCGCCGCGACCTGACAGATCAGACCCTCCAGGTCCGGCGCCCAGGCTTCGATCGCCCAATCGGCTGTATGCTCAATTTCACGGAAACCAGAACGGCTTGGCATTTTCATATTCGCTTTATAATTATACGGTATGAGCTCTCCACTTGATCATCTCGAACGCAGGCTTCAATCCATCATCGAAGCCAGCACCCGCCTTTTCGGGCGCAGCAACCGCCAGGATGAGCTGACCCGCCAGTTGGTCGCCGCGCTATATGACCAGCTTCCCGCCCAGCTCTACGGCAAACCGGTCGCGCCAGACCAGTTCACCATTTACCTGCATCCTGAGAACCTCGTCATCTGGCAGCAACCGCAGTGGGTGGATTGGATTGGTCGGATGGTTGACGACGCCCTGCTGAACGCCGGCTTTTCAACCTCGGCGCGTCCGGCCATCCAGCTTGCGCCCGCCACGGAGTTACAATTGGATGAACTGCGCCTCAAAGCCGTGCATTCGGGAGATGTGCTGGGTTCAACCGCCGCGATGCCCGTGACGGGCGAATTGCGCGCACCCATGCCACAACCGGAAATCATCCCGGTCAATGCTTACCTGATCGTGCAGGGCAACCAGACCGTTTCCATCGCTCAAAACGTGTTTAACATTGGGCGCAGGGCGGATAACGACCTGGTGTTGGACGACCCACGCATCTCTCGCACACACCTGCAAATTCGCGCCATACGCGGCCACTATACCGTCTTCGACCTCAATTCCACGGGCGGCACACTCGTCAACGGGAACCCGGTCCGCGAGCATATGCTCGTGGCCGGAGATGTCATCACGATCGGCGGGATATCGCTGATCTACGGCGAGGATGCTCCCGCCTGGCCCGATGCGCCGGGAAACGCGACCTCACCGGTGGGAACCTGAACCATGAGCGGTTTTATTGTCCTCTTCCTCCGACTGGTGCTGGCCGTCAGCCTGTATGCCTTTTTGCTATGGGCTTTCTACACTCTTTGGCGGGATTTCCGCTCACAGACACAATTGGTAACCGATCGCGAAATCCCGGCACTGATGCTCACCCTGGACCAGGACGAATCCTCCTTTGATGTGAAATTTCACCAACCGGAAATCATGATCGGCCGCGACACCGCGAGTAGCTTTCCAATCAACAATGAAACCGTTTCAGCCCATCATGCCAGGCTGAGTTATTACAAAAAACAGTGGTGGTTGGAAGATTTGCATTCGACCAACGGCTCCTTTCTGAATGACGAACGCATATCTGCGCCAGTCGTCGTCACCTCCGGAGACGAACTCCGCTGCGGTCAGGCGACTATCATTGTCACCATCCTGAACAAATCCTGAGTGAGGAGAGTTCCATGAGCAGTCAACCCATTTTAGGCATCATCGGCGGATCAGGCCTGTATGAATTTACCGCCCTAAAAGATGTAGAAACGATCGAACTCGATACACCCTTTGGAAAACCCAGCTCACCGGTGGTCATCGGAACCCTGAGCGGGAAAAAGATCGCTTTTATCGCCCGGCACGGCATTGGCCATTTCCTTTCACCAAGCGAGGTCAATTACCGCGCCAACATTTTCGCCTTCAAACAACTGGGCATCCAGCGCGTCGTCGGGATCAGCGCCTGCGGTTCACTGCGCGAAGATTACGCCCCTGGCCACATCGTCATCCCCGACCAACTGGTCGATTTTACCCGCGGTCGCGAACGCACCTTCTTTACGGACGGCCTGGTGGTGCATGTAGGCGTCGCCGACCCGTTTTGCTCGGACCTCTCCCGCCTTCAAGCCGCGGCTGTTGCGGAGGCGGGTGGTACGGTCCACACAGGCGGATCATTGATCACCATTGAAGGACCGCGCTTTTCGACCAAGGGTGAATCGAACATGTACCGCTCATGGGGCATCTCAATGATTGGCATGACCGCCTGCCCCGAGGCTTTTTTGGCCCGAGAAGCCGAGTTGTGCTACAGCATCATGGCACATGTCACCGATTACGACGTTTGGCATGTTGCCGAGGAAGCCGTCAGCGTCGACATGGTCATGCGGACGCTGGTCCGCAACACTCAGATCGCGCAGTTGGCCATTCAGAAGCTGGTTGAGCGGCTGCCAGCCGAAACGACCTGCGCCTGCTCCAGCGCGCTGGCCAACGCAGTCATCACCCGCCCCGAATGTGTGCCGCCTGAGACCTTCGAGCGGGTCCGGCTACTGGTGAGTAAATACCTGGAATCGTGACCATTCTATTTCCAATTACGCCTGCGCCAAAAGACCGCATCCAGAGTCGGCTTTTTTCCATCGCTGCGGTGGTTCTGCTTGCTTATTCGCTGGCGCTTACGCTTGCCCCGGCTGTGCGCCTGCACAGTTGGACGGTGGCCTACAACTGGCGGCATTGGGCCGGCATGCTTGTGTGGCTTGCGGGTTTTTCGCTGCTGCACCGCAGCCTGATGCGCCGCGCCCCGGAACGCGACCCCTACATCGTGCCCATTGCCGGCCTGCTGGCTGGTATCGGTGTTCTCACCATCTGGCGGCTCAATGTGAACCTGGGTGCCCGGCAAACCATCTGGCTGGCCATCTCCATCGGATTGTTCATTCTCGGGCTGCGCTTCCCCAAGATATTCAGTTTGCTGCGCAAATACAAGTATGTTTGGGCGGTTGGCGCGCTGGTTATCACCGGGCTGACGTTCTTCTTTGGCACCTACCCGGGCGGTACGGGACCGCGGTTGTGGCTGGGCTGCTGCGGGGTCTATTTCCAACCCTCGGAAGTGCTGAAACTGTGCCTGATCATCTACCTGGCCGCATACCTGGCCGACCGGTGGATTTACCAACAAAACCTGCTCCAACTGCTCATGCCGACGCTGGTGGTGGCTGGCGCCGCCCTGCTGCTGCTGGTTTCACAACGCGACCTGGGCACGGCATCCCTGTTCATCGTGCTGTATGCCCTGATGATCTATCTCTCCTCCGGTCAGCGCTCGGTGCTGCTGGTCGGCGGGCTGCTGTTGGCAGCCGCCGGGATCGCAGGATACGTGTTTTTTGGGGTCATCCGTGTGCGCGTGGAAGCCTGGCTGAACCCCTGGACGGATGCGTCTGGCAATTCCTATCAAATCGTCCAATCCCTGATCTCAATTGGTTCTGGTGGCGTTTTTGGCCGCGGTCCAGGTCTGGGAAGCCCGGGCGTGGTGCCGGTTGCCTTCTCTGACTTTATCTTCACCGCCATCGCCGAAGAACTGGGGCTGGTCGGCACGCTGGCCGTATTGATACTCGTCGGCGTGCTCACCATTCGCGGGCTGTACATCTCAATCCATGCGCCGAGCACTTTCCAACGCCACCTGTCAGCCGGCTTGTCGTTTTACTTAGCGCTTCAAACCATCCTGATCGTTGGCGGCAACCTTCGGGTGCTGCCGCTCACCGGCGTGACCTTGCCGTTCACCTCCTACGGCGGCTCCTCGCTTCTGGTTTCTTTTGTGGCGCTCTTGTTATTAACCCTGGTCAGCGATCAATCTGAAGAAGAACCCGCGCCGGTCACCTCGCCACGCGCATACCTGGCATCTTCCGGCCTGTTGCTGCTCAGTATCTTCGTCCTGGGCAGTGCCAATGGCTACTGGGCATTTCTACGCGCGGGCGACCTGCAAACGCGCGCCGATAACCCGCGCCCTTCGATCAATGACCGCTTTGCCATGCGCGGCAGCCTGTTGGACCGGCACAATCAGCCTCTCGCGGTCACCGAAGGCCAGCCAGGAGACCTGACCCGCCGGGTTTTATACCCCGATTTGGGTCCAACCATCGGATACAACCACGCTGCCTACGGGCAAAGCGGCCTCGAAGCCAGTCTGGATGACTATTTACGTGGGTTGGAAGGCACCCCATCCTCGCTGGTGTGGTCATCGCGGCTGCTTACCGGGCAGCCCCCAACCGGCCTGGATGTGCGCCTGAGCCTGGATGAAACCCTTCAACGAATCGCGGACCAGCAACTCTCTGGCAGGAAAGGTGGGTTGATCCTGCTCAACGCGGCTACAGGGGAAATCCTGTCGCTTGCCTCGCACCCCGGGTTTGATCCAAATACGCTGGATGAAACCTGGCAGATGCTGAACCAGGATCCCTCCGCGCCGTTTGTCAACAGGGTTACCCAGGGAGCCTATCCGCCAGGCACGGCGCTTGGGCCATTCCTTCTTGCCAGCCGCCTCAACCGGGGCACGTTACCAACCCTGCCTACCGAATTATCCGTCGATTCGCTCATGTGCGCTACAACGCCTGCGCCAGCGCTGACCTGGGGCTCGGTGATTCGCAGCAGTTGCCCGGCGGCCATGCTTACATTGGTCAATCAGCTTTCAGCGGCGCAAATCATTGAACTCTATGAGAAGCTCGGCTTTGACTCGCAGCCGGATGTCCCGCTGCAAACCGTCCCAGCCGCTTCGCTCCCTTCCGGCGCTTCTCTGGAAGACGATCCGCTCAACCCCGAGGGATGGATTCTCACACCTTTGCAGATGGCCGTAGCCGCAGCCACGCTCAGCTCGGGCGGAAATTTACCCGCTCCGCGCCTGGCGAACGCGGTTAATACGCCCGCTCAGGGCTGGGTGATTCTGCCGGCGGGATCGGCCAGCGCGGCGATCAATTCCTCTGGCGCGGTTCAGGCGGCCAACATGCTTGCCCGCAATGATATGCCTGCCTGGGAAGCCTACGGAATTGGCAGCAGCACAACCACTACGGTAACCTGGTACCTGGCTGGCACGCTGCCTGATTGGCAGGGTACACCGCTCGCATTGGTGGTGGTGCTGGAGGAAGACGATCCGAAAGCCGCCGGCACGATCGGCCTGGCGGTCTTGCAAGCTGCCATGCAGCCCAATTAGCGACTGAACAAATCCCTCAGCGCCGATTTGAGGTCCGGGTGCCGGAACTGGTAGCCCGCCGCAAGCAGCCGGCGCGGAACCACGCGCTGGCCGTCCAGCACGACCGTGGCCATTTCACCAAACATAAGCCGCATCGCAAATGCCGGAACCGGCATCCAGTACGGCCGGTGAAGGACACTGCCAATCGTTTTTCCGAACTGGGCATTGGTCAACGGATTTGGTGCTGTCAAGTTATACACCCCGCTGGCGGTGGGGTTTTGTAATAAATAGGCCATTGCCTCAGCGATGTCGACCCGCGAGATCCAGGAAATCCACTGCCTGCCACTGCCGACCGGTCCGCCAGCGAATAAATGATACGGCAGAAGCATCCTGGGCAGCGCGCCTTCTCGGTCATCCAGGACGATCCCCTGGCGGGTGACCATCCGGCGCACACCCAGGTCCTCAACCGGCCGACTCGCCTCCTCCCAATCCACCACCAGCCGGGCCATTTCATCGCTCCCCGGCGGCGCGGTTTCATCCATTTCCTCGTCCAGGTGAGGGCCGTAATACCCCACCGCCGAAGCCTGCAACCAGACGGCCGGCTTGCGCGAACATGCCTGGACTGCCTGTAGCAGTGCCTGGGCGGGCTCAATGCGGCTCGAGCGCAACAGTGCCTTGCGTTGAGGCGTCCAGCGGCTTGCACCGATGTTCTCGCCGGTCAGGTTGACAATCGCGTCGGCTTCATCGACCCAATGCTGCCAGCCGGCAGTCGTGCGCCCGTCCCATTTCACCATTGTGATCGGCCCGTTTTGACGAGCCTTTTCGGGATGGCGGCTCAACACCCACACCGCATGCCCATCCGCGGCCAACCGGCGCGAAAGCAACCTGCCGATCAATCCTGTTCCGCCCGCAAGGATCACTTTCATAATAATTTCTCCTTGACCGTCATTGGTGATTAAAACAATCGCCGGTTAATTTGCTCATGCTATAATCTCTTGCATGACAACATTGGTTTTGGTTCTTAACACCAATTACGAGCCTATCAATGTCTGCACCTGGCAGCGTGCCATCGGTTTGATGATTGCCCGCAAAGCCACTCTGGTCAGCAATGGCCGCGGGGAGCTTCATTCCGCCCTGGCTTCATATCCCATTCCATCCGTGATCCGGTTGGAACACCTCGTCCGCCGACCGAGGCCGAGCGTCAGGCTCACCCGCCGCGAAATCTTCCGTCGTGATCATTATACCTGCCAATACTGCGGGTTGCACGCCGCATCCCTGACGGTGGATCACGTTCTACCGCGGCACCTGGGCGGCCGGGAAACCTGGGACAACCTGGTGACGGCCTGCAACCTGTGCAATCACCGCAAGGGCGGTCACACGCTCGAAGAAGCCGGCATGAAACTGCTGCGCCAGCCCAAAGAGCCGCCGGCTTCCAGCCTGTACGTTTTTGGACGCCACCTGGGCGATAATTCCGAATGGTTGCCCTACCTGGACGGCTGGTAACGCCTGACAGACCGTCTAGAGTTCAATCCGCATGTAATCGCGGGCCAGGTACACCGGCCCATTATATGCCTGTCCGGCTTCCGCGAGCCATTTTTCTTCATCCAAATCCGCCGGGTAATGGATCAAGTACAGGCTCTTCGCGCGGGCTGACTGCGCCACTTCTCCCGCCTGGCGCGGCGTGGAATGTCCAAAGGACGTCCCAGTGGCTTCATGGATCAAGATATCCGATTCCCGGGCGAGTTCGACTACGTTCTGATAAGGCTCGGTATCGCTGGAATAGGCAGCCACTCTGCCCGAGCGGACAAAGTCGACCCGAATGCCGATCGTCGGGATGAGATGCTTAACTGGCGACGCTGTTATGACAAAATCGCCGTCCACGAGCAGCTCCGCTTGAGCCTGGTCAGGCAGAATATGGTAATCGACGGCGAAAAAGCTCGGCCAGCTCTCGCAATCAAACAACCTCATCATTGTTTGCATGCGTTCCAGGGTATCCGCCAGGCCGTGAACGCGGATGCCGTGCTTTCGGCCAGACAGCCATAAATCCATCAACAGCAGGGGAACCCCGGACACGTGATCAGGGTGAAAATGGGTCAAAATGACATCCGTCAAATAATCCGGATTCACGCCAGCCCGTTTCAATTCAGCCAGTGGGTTACCGGTGCAATCAACCAGGATGGCCCGCTCGCCCTCTTGAACCAGTAAATGGGTATTCTCATGACGATCATCTGGCACCGCGTTGGCCGTTCCCAGGATCACAATCGTGCCCATCCCATCCTCCCTGATGACGTTGTGAAACCGGCGTTTATATTACCGGGTTAAGACAGCAATAAGAGTGCAATCTGGGGTGTCACCCAGGCTTCGATAGCCGCGCCAATCAGCAGCAGCGGCATCACCAACCCTACCATAATTTTAGCCCAATCTGCAAGCGCAGTGATCGCCACTTCGCCGATTGTCTTTTCTGTATTACTGGTGGCAATGAGAATGCCAAACTGGAATACCGCCGCCGTGGCCAGGATCAATCCAGGGATCTCAAAAATACTGTGCGGCAGCAAGAATGCCGTGATAGCCGTCAGCGCTGGAATGCCGTTGTTAGCCAAAAGCGCTATCAGGTAGCCACTGATGCCCATGCCAGCCAATATGGGAACGAATCCCAGGATCCCAAACGAAAACACGCCCAGGATCAACCCGATTACCTGCACGCGCAGGTTTTGCAGCCAGATCAGCAACATCGGCCGCGCCGAGAGTGTCGGCAAGAGCTGAACCACCTGGCCCAGCGAACCGCCCAGATCGGTGGTGGGAATATCCACCTGGAAATACTGAAACTGCGCGGCACCGATCCCGATGGAAACCAGCGCGAAGAGGCTGGTAAGGATCACGGCAGGCTTCATGCGCGTCACCGCGACCGGAACCGACTTGAAATACCAGTCCCGCAGATTGGCTGCCCCGCCGGTAAATTGCTGCCGGAAAGTCCGCCAGCCCCAGCGAAGATTTAACACGTCGATCTCACGACCGAGCAGTTCCTCGCGCCGGAAGTGCGCCAACCCGACGCGGACCAGCAGCACGGCCAGCACCAGCAATCCAAAAACCGCCCACCACAGGGTGGCGTAGGTGCCCCAGAACATCAAAACGCTTTCACCCTGGATGAGCAGCGCGACCGGGATGATGATAAAGCTGGAAAGCAAATTCGCGGCGCGCACCGAGGTCGCCTGGCTGGAGACTACCACCGCCCCGCTCACCATGACCACGGCCTGTACCATGGTCAGGACAAGGATCAACAGGGTCAATTCCAGTTCAGGCAGCGGCACACGCTGCATGCCTAACCCGCCCAGGTAAACAGCCATGCCCAGAAAACTGCCCGTCAGCGACGGAACGATGGCTGCCAGCAGTTTGCCGGTGTAAAGCTGCCAATCCTGCAGCGGTGTATTCAGCAACGGCTCGATGCTGCCGCGCTCTTTTTCGCCCACAAATGTATCCAGAGCAATCACCAGGGATGCCGACAGAGGGAAAAAGCCAACGATCATCATTAAAAATGGCACCAGCCGCTCGCCGACAATATCTGCACCGTAGCCACGCGCAAAATCCAGGATTTGCTGCGCAGTGAAATTCATCAAGAACGGGAACAGCAGGGTTAGCCCGATAATTGGAAAGATGATACGCCAGTCGCGAAATTGGTCGCGAACCTCACGCCGGGCGATGATCCAGACCGGACGCATGTCATCAGGCATGGTTCACTCCATCAGGCACCTGGTTAACCGCTTCCAGGTATGCCGATTCGAGACTCTGACCCGTTTCCTGCAGCGACACCACCGCAAGCCCCTGCTCCATCATGCGCCGCAACACCACCGGGTTTTGCCGGTTGGGGTCGGTTGTGCTGTATCGGAACCAATCCGGACCAAGCGCGGCAACCCGCACGGCTTCGCCGGGATCGGGCGCACCGACCAGCGGGGCTGCAAACCGGATTTCAAATTGCGGGTCGCCCAGGAAGCGCCGCTTGATCTCAGCCAACCCGCCGTAGGAGATGATCCGGCCGCGCCGGATGATGGCGATTTGATCGGCCAGCACTTCAGCTTCAGCCAGGTTATGTGTGCAAACGACAATCGTGCGGTCGTTGCCCCGCAGTGACAGGATGGCATCTCGCACCATACGCGAAGACTCAGGGTCCATGGCCGAGGTAGGCTCGTCAAGCAAAAGCACCGGCGGGTTATGAATCATCGCCCGGACCAACGCAAGCTTTTGCCGCATACCTTTGGAATATTCACCCAACCGGCGGTAGCTGGCGTCCGCCAGTCCAAATTGTTCCAGAAGCAACTCCGACCGTTTTCGCCGGTCGCCGGCGGACATGCCGTACAGGCTGCCAAAAAATTCCAGGTATTCGATCGCGTTCATCCGGCGGTAAAGACCGTGGTTCTCGGTCAGCACGCCCACCGAAGCGCGCACGCGCTCCGGCTCGGTGGCCACATCGAAGCCAGCCACCCGGGCCGTGCCACTGGTGGGGCGCAACACCGACGTCAGCATGCGCACAGTGGTCGTCTTGCCGGCGCCATTGGGCCCCAAAAGCGTCAATACCTGGCCGGTGGGAACGTCCAGGTGAATGCCGTCCACAGCCAGAAAATCGTCGAATTTTTTGGTCAAACCCTCGGCAAGAATCATTGGCCGCCTTGTGATCCTCCAAAGCTCATTTTTTGTTTACTCGATGGATGAATTGTCGCTTTCCTGCTCTTCCGGCAGTTGGGCGGCTTGTGCTTGCCGGTCTGACTTCTTTCCAAGGACGTGCCGCAGCACCAGCGCTGCGGCGGCGCTCAGGGCAATAATGCCCATGAGGGTCTGGTTGGCATTAATCGTGCCCAGAGGAGAAGGATCGAGGCGAAGATACTCGAGAAAGAATCTGCCGACCGGATAAACAATCAGGTACACCAGGAAGATGTCACCATTCTTCAGCCAGTTGGCAAAGCGCTTGCCCACCCACAACAGCAGGGCCATATTGAGCAGGTTATAGATCATCTCATAGAGAAACAGGGGATGGTAATAGGCCACGTCCGCGTATTCGGACAGCCGCCGCGATGGATCGATGAATAGCTTCCAGGGCAGGTCTGTGGGCGCGCCGTAGACTTCCTGGTTAAAGAAGTTGCCCCAACGGCCCATCGCCTGCGCCAGCGCCAGGCCTGGCGCAATGATATCCGCCCAGGTGGCAAAACTGACCTTGCGTTTGCGGGCATAAATGAACAGCGCGATGGCGCCGCCGATCACGCCGCCGGGAATGCCCAGCCCACCGTTGCGGAATTTCAGCATCTCGATCGGGTGGGTCAGGTAATAATACGTGGTGATGCCCTGATCCACCATCGACTGGGGCGGTGTCAGTATGTGCCAGATGCGCGCGCCGATGATGCCGGCGATCAGCAGCCAGGGCAGCATATCCCAGACGTAATCGGGATTTATCCTCCGCTTTTTGGCCTGCACCGATGCCAGCCAGGCTGCCAGAAGCACACCGGTTAAGATCGCCAGCGCGTAAAAATAAATCTTGAACGTGCCAATATAAAAACCGTCGGGGATCATGGCTACTCCTGTAAAAATTTTCGTACCGGATCAATGGTACGCGTAAGATATTAATTAATGATGAATTGCGCCCTGCTGGTAAGCTTGTTTGCGCACAGCCAGGATGCGTTGGATGGCCGTGAAATTGGCTAATACTGCCAGGACAATTACAGCCACGTGCGGAATGTTAAAGATCAGACAAGGCGCCGTGACCAGATAGCGCTCAACCCGCGTCAACAGCCCCACCTTGGCTTCGAAATTCAGTGCTTCGGCCCGCGCCTTGACGTACGATACCAGCACCGAGCCGGCAGCCGCCAGATAAACCAGCGCAGCGTAAACATCCTGTCCGCCGCGCAAGTAATAGATCAGCAAACCCAGCAGTATCACCAGTTCCGAATACCGGTCGGTCACCGAATCCACAAATGCGCCAAACCGAGAAGGTTGACCGCGCAACCGCGCCATGGTGCCGTCCAGCGCATCGATTGGCCCCATCAACAGGATGACAACGCCACCCCAGGAAATCTGACCGATGGCCAGCAAATAGGCACCGACCATGTTGCCGATCAACCCCATGAGAGTGACAACATTGGGCATCAAACCAAGCCTGTTCAGAAATCGGCCAACCGGGTCCAATGCGCCTTTAAATCGCAGGCGCAGCAGATCGGTAAAGGTCATGGGTTCTTTTTTCGCTGTCTCTTCCACAGATCACCTGATAAGTAATAGAATGGCCACCGGGGCTTAAATTTCCTTATTATAGTCCTGCATGTCTTCTTCGTCACCCTCGTCGTCAAAATCGGGCGGCAGCAATACCTCGCGGTCCTTGCCGCTGCCCACCGACGGGCCAACCACCCCAGCTGCCTCCAGTTCATCCAATAGCCGGGCGGCGCGTGGGTAACCGATGCGCAGGCGGCGCTGCAACAGAGACGCGCTGGCGCGCTGCGCGCGCTGAACCAGTTGGGTGGCCTGTTCCAGCATCGAATCGGACTTATCGCCTTCCATTTCGATCAGTTCTTCCCAGGGCGCAGCGCTGGCCGGTTGGTCGGCGGTGGATTTTTGCCAGTAAGCTACAATTTTTTCCACCTCGGCATCCGTCACCCACACACCCTGAGCGCGCTGTGGAGAGCCAACCTCCGGGTTGAGAAAAAGCATGTCACCGCGCCCCAGCAGTGTTTCGGCGCCGCCGGTGTCCAAAATCACGCGTGAATCAACCGAGGATGCAACTGCAAAGGATACCCGCGCTGGAAAATTCGCCTTGATCAGGCCGGTCACCACATCCGTGCTGGGGCGCTGTGTGGCTACCACCAGGTGGATGCCCGTGGCGCGCGCCAGTTGCGCCAACCGTACCAGGCTGTGTTCCGTTTGCTCCGGTGATGTCATCATTAAATCAGCCAGCTCATCGATGATCAGCACGATCCTGGGCAGCGTGGGCAGCTTTTTACGTTCCTGCTTACGGTTGTAGGTCACCAGGTCGCGTGAATGGGCATCCTCCAACAGGCGGTAGCGGTTATCCATTTCCGCCAGCGCCCACTTGAGCACGCCCTGCATGCGCTCCTGTTCGGTTTCAACCTTACCCAGCAGGTGAGGCACGCCATTAAAGCGCACCAACTCCACCATCTTGGGGTCCATCATGGCGATGCGCAATTGCTGAGGGGTGTTGTTCATCAACAGGCAGGCGGTCAAGGCCGTGATGCACACCGATTTGCCCGAACCGGTTGTTCCCGCGATGAGAATGTGCGGCATGCGCGCCAGGTCAGCGACAACCGGCTGGCCGGATACATCCTTGCCAAGCACAAATCCCAATTGTGACGCCAACCTCTGAAAAGCTTCGCTTTCCAGCAGCGACCGCAACCGGACCAGGGATGTATGTGGATTTGGCACCTCGATGCCGACGTACGACCGGCCCGGAACGGGCGCTTCGATGCGCAGTCGGGATGCGGAGAGTGCCAGAGCCAGGTCGCGCGCCAGCGCGGAGATTTGCGAAACGCGCACCTTCTGCCGGATTGAAACCCCATCCGGGCCGATTTTCTCCACAAATCCAGGTTCAACCGCGAATTGCGTGACCGTCGGCCCCACCCGGTAGCCCGATACACGGGCCGGAATGCCAAACTCCGCCAGTGTCTGCTCTATCAACCGCGCTGAATCATGAATGACAGCCTCATCTGGCGGCGCCGTGGTTTCGTTGGAAAGCAGCGTCAAGGGCGGCAGCACCGGGTCGCGGGACGGCGCACTCAATCCAACCACCGCCCCGGTTTTTTCAGAGCGTTTTTCTTTTTGAGCCACCTCGAGCGCTTCGCCGTTTAGCTCCTCATCATCGCCATCCTCCAACGTGTGTGAAGGCACAGCAGGCAACGCATCATCCGTGGTCACCAGTTGGCGGTCCAGCCACCGGCTCAATACTCCGAATAGGCCCACCCCTGATGCCAGCAGGACAACAATGAAGAGAAATAAAAACAACGTACCCCAGGGTGCCGGAAGCACCTGCTCAACAATGGTGGCCACGCCCCAGCCAATAATGCCGCCATCCAGGCCAGCTTCCGCCCGCTCGAGCAGGTTGCCGCCAAAAAATGATGCCAGCGCCAATGATAGAAAATAGGCTCCTTCCAGCGCCAGCAATCGGCCAATCGGAATGGCGCGGGGATGGGCGGTCCTTCGCTGCAACGCCAGCCAGCCCGCGTATGCGATCGCCAGCACAGCCAGGTAGCTACCCCATCCCAGCCACCGGGTAAGGAAGTGGATCCAGGGTGAAAGCGCTGCGCCTTGAAACGCAGGCAGGCTTCTTCCAACCAGACCCAACAGTGAAAGCAAGGCCAGGGCAATCAGCGCCACGCCTAAAACGTCCCAACCAAAGCGGTCAAAGTGCAGCCAATAATTGGCGAACCGCTCCAGCCAGGACGGAGAGGACGGCGTTTCTACAGGCTCTGGAGGGCTGGTAGGCGCGCGAGAACGTTTACCGGGCGAAGAACTGCTCATTCAATCCGCACTAACCCCAAACCCAGCCGGCGGCGGTCCGCATCGATGTGCAGGATCTTCACCTGCACCGATTGGCCCTCGTGGAAAAAGGCGTTGATATCGCGGTGCCCGGATGGAAAGGGAATGGAAGAGATGTGAATCAGCCCCTCTACGCCTTCGTCCAGGCGCGCAAAAGCGCCGAATTTCATGATCGATGTGATACAGGCGTTGACGATATCCCCCGGCCGGTGGGCTTCCACCAGCGTATCCCACGGATTCACTTGTAATCGCTTTAAGCTCAGGGCAATCCGCGAGGTCTCCTCGGAAACCTGCAGCACCATCACCTGTACGCATTGTCCGACCTTGACCACCTCGGATGGGTGTTGCACGCGCCCCCACGAAAGCTCTGATACATGGATCAGACCTTCCACGCCGCCCAGGTCGACGAAAACGCCAAAATCGGTCACGTTGGTGACCGAACCGGTCACCAGATTGCCTTCCTGGAGGATGGTGAACAGGACTTTGCGGCGGCCTTCGCCAGCCAAGGCGGCGCGCTCCGATAAAACCACCCGTTCCTGTGTCGGTTCGCATTCAATAATTTTCAAGTGAACCTGGCGGCCGATGTAACCGGTTAATATTTGCCGCCGCTCTTCTTCATCCACCTCGCAGGGCATTTCAATCAAATGAGAGACTGGCACGAACCCCTGAATACCATCCCCCTCCACCAGGAGCCCGCCGCGATTGAACCCCTGCACAATTAATTCCAGCACCTCATCCTGATCAAAGCAGGTCTGGATTTTTACCCAATCTACATTGAGTTGTCCAGGTTGATTTCCAGTCCGCGCCGCGACCTCTCTGGCCCCCGATTGATAAACATCTTCATCGGCTAAAACCGCCGACCACCAGCCCTCGTCGAGTTCAGGGATCCCCTGCTCGCCGAGGTCTGGCTCTATTGCATCGTTCAGCATCAACTCACCTCCCTAATGGTCGCATTGATACAGATAAGCCCTTTAATGACTAACTATACACAACAATATGAAAAACGGATAGTTGTTAATGCGCTTGATTTTCCTGATGAGCCTCCTCTTCCATCTCAAGGATGGTCTTGGTAACGGCTTCAATGGCAATGCGTTGCTTGCGATACAGGTCCGCTTCGCTCATTGCCAGGCGGCTGGCAATTTCACGCACTTTTTTTCCTTCCAGGAATTTTAGATCCAGAATATTGTACAACGTCCATTCGCCGGTAAACCGCCGCTCTCCCTCGGGGCGTGTCCGCTCAATCGCGGCACGCAGGATGGCGCGGATGCCGTTGGCGGCATTGCCATCGTGGTTTTCCACCGCATCCTGCACGACCGATAGATTCAACAGCGGACTTTCGGTTAGCTTCGGTCCGCCCCAGTAATGGGTCAGTGCATCGCGGACCCACTGGGTCAGGTCGTCATTCGGGCTCGGCGGCTCTTCCTGCAATACGCTGTTTTGATCGTAACTGCCCGCCGCGCGCAACCGCTGGATGTATTCAACCTGTGGCGAGAGGGTTTTCATGGATTGAACGAGCTGCTCCTGCAAATGCCAGTCGCGCAGAGCCAGTAAAGCCCGCTCGGACAGGATCTCCAGGGCTGCGCTCTGCTCCTCGTCAACCGTCTGGCCCATCATCTGGCTCAATCCCAGCAAGCCAAGCATGCGGGGCCCGCCGTTGCCTTCGCTGTCCATCATCGGCACCAGCAGGTCACTGCCCCATTGAAACGCCTTTGGCAGGTTGGCCTGAGAGGCAACAAACTCTGAAAGCGGACCGGTTGAACTGGCATGTTGGAACTGCGTTCGACCAATGGTGACGACCAGTTCCATTTTGTCACCATTCAGAGATGCAATGTACGCGCCAGGCGCTTGAAGGCGGTCGCACAAGGCAGCCAGGACGGTTTCCAGGAATTGGCGAAGGTCACCCCGTGAGAGCAAACGGTTTTCAAGCAGATGAATTTGCTCCACCGTTTCACTCTCACCGCCGTAGAACAGGAAGCGCTCGACAGTCGGGCCAAACACGGTGATCAGGTGCTCAAATAGCAAAATCGTCGCCACCATCACAATCGGGACGATGGCTGTATAACTGGCATAACCATAGGTCTCGCCAGCCCGCCGGACCAGCGTGACAAAGGTCAACGTAAAGCTGGCTGTAACAGGGCCACGCATGATCCATTTAAATAAACGCGATTTGACCACTCGATCCGGCCAGGAAACGCCAAAAAAGGCCACCGTATAAGCCATGATGATAATGAGACTGCCTACCAGCAGGTTGGAGAGGACCACCAGCAGCCAGAACAGGAGTGGATGCTGCGCGGCAATTTCTGAACCGTACAACAGGTACGGGAACCCGCCCAGCGCCGGCGCGGCTGCACCAAACAGCAAATAGACCATGCGCCGGCGGCTGGTCGGCGTCACCGTCCGGCGCAACGCGCGGATAAACGTGAACCACGCCAGCGCCATGATCACGAGATAGAAGGACGAAAACAGATCGGTGATAAAAGTGGAGCGGAAAAATGGAGCGGGCGGGCGGTCAACCACCAATTCGCCGAACAGCCCCGGGAAAGGCAGCATTGCAAGGAACAAAAACGATGCCAGGTAGGAGATACGCACCGCCCAGCGTCGCCGCCAGCGGCTCACCTTTCCGGTTGTGGCCAGAATTGCATCTGAGAATTGTAGATACAACGGGGGCAACAGAACAATGCCCACCCATTCCACCCGGGCCCAAAAATCCAGCAGGTCCGTCTGCGCGGTGATGCTGGTAATCGCCTCGGTGGTGAAGATGATGACAACACACAGCATAATCGCCGCGAACGAACGCGCCACCCGGTCCCGCAGATTGAAGGTCAGCGCATACAGCAGCAAAGAAAATGCTGTGATGGCGATGCCGGCCGTCAGTATCTGGCTGGTGGTCTTTAGGATGCCGATCAGGCTGTCCTGCCAGGGAAATCCCATGAACAAATCCTACCGCAGATAAGTGGCAAAGAACAGGGCAATATCCTGGTTGGAGTAATAATGGTCGCTATAACCGCCAAATTCAAAGCCAAGTTTCAGCGCCAGGCGGACAGCGGCGTGGTTCTTGGATTGCATTTCCAGGATCATACGGCGCAGGCCGCGCTGGATGGCCCACTCTTGCGAGGCCAGCACCAGGGCCGAGGCAATCCCCTTGCGCCGCAGTTCCGGGCGAACGGCCAGGTCATTCACCCAGGCAGTTGACGGCGCTTGTTGATCGGAAAGGCCGATATACCCAACCGGCGCTCCATCGATCGCGGCAATCAGGAGCTGGGTTCGCTGTGTCCATTGCGTCAGCAGTAAAGACGGTTTGCGCGGATATTCGATCCGAACGGCGCGCGGCAGACGGATCTCGCGGAAATGAACGTTGATCTCACCATCATTCACCACGCGGTCCATCTGCCAGACGTAATTGGATTGGGTGTGATGCTCAATTTCCACCAGCAAAGGGATATCCTGGGGCACCGCCGGACGAATCTCAATTTCTGGCATAGTTAATCTCCATTATTCACCAACGACTCGGATCGAAACAATGCAGGCCGGGAAGGTGTTATTTTGGTTATCGGTCACCACCAGCCGGAGCTGGTAATCGCCGGGGATCAGTTGCGAGGTGTTCCATGTGCCCTGCAATTTACCATTGACAACCGCCTGGTTGCCAGCCGCCACAGTGACCCACTCCGTGCTGCCTGCCTGGACGTATTCATATTTATAGAAGCCCAGGTTTTCCACATTCACCGTGCCAACAACATTCACAGCGCCCTGTAAAACATCGCCGTCACGTGGATACGCCCATTCAATCCGCCCGGCCAGGCATCCCTCCGCAGAGATAGGCGCGGGTGTGGTCTCCGCCAATTCGGCGGTTGGCGTGCTTCCGAAGGAGGCTGGCGGCAGGGCGACCGTGGGCGTCGTCAGCAAGTCCATGGTTGGCGTAGCGAGAATTCTTGGGCTGGGCAGGGCCGGCGCGACAAAGGACACCAGGACAAACTCGGCCAGCATCAACAACCCAAATATCACCACGAAGGTCAGCGATATGCTTAATTTACGATGCGCCACAGCTTTTTCGAAACCAAACAAGGCAGCACGCATTTCACGGGCTGCCAGGATCAGTTTACGGATATAAAACAGCAAAGCCAGTCCCAGGAAAGCATAAATCCAAATTTCGTATGCTTCAAGGACTGGAAAAAGCTCTCTCATGGATGACGCAGCTTGTTAAATCTCATCACACCAATGGGCAGAAAGAACCGCCCCGAATCAGGCCAGATCGCGCAGGATGCCAAGGATCAGGGTCTTTAGCTTGGGAACGATCACCTGGCCCGCCTGGAGGACCTCATCATGCGTGGTGATGGTGGATCCATCCAGATTGGCCTTGTTGCTGATGCCCGAAAAGCCGATCACGCGGGTATTGCCGTGCCGTGCAATAATCACTTCTGGCACAGTGGACATACCCACCGCGTCAGCACCGATAGCCCGCAGGAAACGCAGGTCGGCGGGAGTTTCAAAAGAGGGGCCAGCCAGGCAGGCATAAACGCCTTCATGTAGTTGGATGCCCGCCTGCACGGCAACATTCCGGGCAGCGTCCATCAGTTGGCGGTCATAGGCCTGGCTCATATCCGGGAAGCGTGGGCCAAGATCGTCCAGGTTCGGTCCACGCAGCGGACTGAGACCAGCCATGCCCACCATGTTGAGCTGGTCGGTGATCAACATCACATCACCCGGCGCGAATTCCGGCCGGATCGCCCCAGCAGCATTGGTGACAACGATGATTTCCACACCAAGGCGCTGCATCACGCGCACCGGTAGAGTTACCTCTTGCATGGAATATCCTTCATAGTAATGCACCCGGCCTTGCATGACCACCACGGGTTGGTTTTCCAGCAAGCCAAACACCAGCCGGCCAACGTGCCCATGCACCGTCGACACCGGCCACATTGGAATTTCATCATACGGAATGGATTCTGGTTTTTCAACGGCATTCGCCAGGTCGCCCAGACCGGAACCCAGAATCATGCCAATTCGTGGTTGATAATGCGTACGGCTTCGGATCGCGTCCGCGACCTGATCAATTTCAGAAAGTGTAAAGTATTCCTTGCCTGGCATTGTCCCTCCCTGGTATGAGGCCCTGAATTTTCGGCATAATCGGCCCTCAAATAGCGCCTGATCAAATTATATCATCAGATTACCCGACGATTGAAAGCCTATACGAACCTTATAAATGGTTTACAAAATGCCATTTCCTCAATCAATCTCAACGTTCACTGGTAAAATAATATCGTCACAGAAAACTATTTCCCCCAAAAATGTCTGGAATTGGTATTCCAATGGCTGAACCGCGCATTCAGAGCGAAATATTAACAATCTTCAAGGAGCAAGGCTTGAGGATTGTTGAGCGGGTTCAATCCACCTTGCAATCCAATTCATTGGCAGCCCACAACGATAATAAAAGCAATTACGATATCACGCTATCCACCAAGGACCAGCAGCATTTGGTGCTTCCTTCCATCTTTTTCGGTCTTGGGCTATGCGTGATTCTTTTACTCTTTTCACTCAATCCAGGGTTGCCTTTGGTGCAGAGACAGGTCAATCTTGGGCTAGGCCTCGGTGGGTTGCTTTATATCGTCCTGGCATATTTCGTCGTCCTGCAAAATTTTGAAACCGGCCATCCATTTTTCTTCATCCTCACGATCGTATGCAACACCGTTATTGCCGGCACGCTAGTTTTATTGCAATCCCACCTCCCAACAGGATTTTTACCGCTGACGATTACTGTCCTGATGGTATCCTGCGCGGTGCTGATGGGCCGCTGGACGACCTACATTTTTATCCTGCTCACCTACATTGTCCAGGCGGTTTTTTCACTTGCCAATCTCATTCCAATTCAGCAAAACACGGCTTTACAGATTTTCGCTATGGCATTTGTTTCGGTGCTGATCACCGAAACCGTAACCATCACCAAGAGCGCGATCGCACTGCAATATCACAAACTTGAAACCCTCAACAAAGTGGCGCACAGCCTGGCTTCATCCCTGGATATCAGCCAGGTCATCAGTCTGGTCAGCGATGCAATTCAAACCACCCTGGACGCGGATACATATTACCTGGGTCTCTTGCAAAATGACTCAATCCGCCTGGAAATGCTCTACGACGAGGGCGTGTTCTTCCCAAACACCGATATCTCCCTCGAAAACTCGCTGGCTGGCTGGGTGGTCACTCACAGGCAACCCCTCTTGCTTCGCAACGTCACCGATGAAGCCCGCGTCAATTACGGCATCAAGGTGTCAACAATCGGCCAACCGAAGCTGAGTCATTCCTGGATGGGTGTTCCGCTGGAAACGGGCGGTCGAATTTTTGGCATCGTGGCGGTGGCTTCCTACAAAGCCAACAAGTTCGACCAGAGCAGCCTGGAAATGTTACAAAACTTCACCCAGCAGGCCGCCATGGCGCTGGACAATGCCACCCATCACGCCGAGGTGGAAGACCAATCCCGCCGCGATACGCTGACCGGCACGCTCAACCACGGCACATTCCTGCAAGTACTCGAACGTGAAGTCACCGACGCACGCATCAGCAACCAGCCAGTCAGCCTGATCATGCTGGACATCGATAAATTCAAAGAATATAACGATCATTTTGGCCACCTGGTTGGCGACCAGGTGCTGATCTCGATTTGCGGTACGATGCGCCGGTATATCAAAGCCACCGACTCGATTGGCAGGTGGGGCGGCGAGGAATTTGTGATTGTTTTGCCGCGCGCCACTGGCGATCAAGCCATCCTGGTCGCCAACCGCATCCGCCGCGCGATCGGCGAAATCACCCTGTACAGCCGCGACCAAAAGACCATTCCTGCTCCAACGATCTCGCAGGGCATCGCCATCTTCCCTCAGGATTGCAATGACTCAATTGCTTTGATTGACCTGGCCGACCAAAGGCTCTATCAGGCCAAGGAACGCGGGCGAAATCAACTGGAGCCAGAAACCAGCATCTGGCCCGAGTCGTAGGTATGCTGATTTCCATGGGTATTCTTATACCAGGATTTGTCTGAAAGCCTCGATTGTTCGGTCGACGGCAGCGTCATCAATCCAATAATGTGTCACCATGCGCAGTCGCCGCTCGGCCACCACGCCGGCCAGGATGCCCTGTTCCTTCAGGCGTTTGGCGATTTCGGCTGCATTATGCGGAACATTCTTAGTGAACGAAGGAAACACCATATTGGTCGGCGGCAATCCCATTTCAAATTGAATGCCTGGGATATTTTGGATCCCTTCCGCCAGCCGGGCGGCACGCCGGTGGTCGTCCGCCAATCGGACGGTCATATGCTCCAGCGCATAAATACCCGCAGCCGCCAGCACACCCGCCTGGCGCATGCCGCCCCCCAACTGCTTGCGAATGCGCCGGGCGCGGTCAATCATTGCGCGGCTTCCGCACAGCACTGATCCAACGGGGGCGCACAGTCCCTTGCTCAAACAGAAGGTGATCGAATCAGCCGGCGCAGCCAATTCGGCAGGCGCAAGGTTGAGCGCGGCCGCGGCATTGAAGATGCGCGCTCCATCGATGTGCAAAGCCAGGCCATACTCGTGTGCTAACACCCCGGCCGCTCGGGTATACTCCGGGCTCAAAACGACACCACCGCAACGGTTATGCGTATTCTCCAGGATCAGCATCCGGCTGATGGGATGGTGCACATCCGCCGGTCGGACAGCCGCGCGGACCTCATCCAGGTCCAGGGTCCCGTCCGCGCGGTTGAGCAGCGTGTGCGGAAACACCCCGCCCAGCGCTGATATCCCACCGCCTTCAAATAAGAACGTGTGCCCCAGGTTGCCCATGATAACCTCGTCGCCGCGCTGGCACTGCGCCAGGACGGCAATCAGGTTTCCCATCGTTCCCGATGGCACGAACAAACCAGCTTCCTTGCCCATGCGTTCAGCCGCCATATCCTGCAGCTGGTTGATCGTGGGATCCTCACCGTATACATCATCGCCCACAGCCGCCGAAGCCATCAGCGCGCGCATTTCAGGTGTTGGCTGGGTGACTGTATCCGAGCGCAGATCGATCCAAGGTTGCATTGTGGTTACCTCTTAATGGATTAATGATGGGATCGTAAGGACGAAAGCAGGTCGTCAAGCTCCAGGGGCAGCGCGGCTTCAAAGGTGCGCGGCTGGGCTTCTCCAGGCAACTGGATGGTCAACCGGGCTGCATGTAGAAAATGACGCTGAAGGCCCAGGCTGGGTTTTCGATGGCCGTAGATGCTGTCGCCGACAATCGGGCAGCCCAGGAACGCCAGGTGCAGGCGGATTTGATGGGTGCGGCCGGTGAGCGGATGGGCTTCAATCAGCGAATGGTTTGCAAACGTCTCCAGGACGCGGTATTCGGTCACCGCCTCGCGCCCCTTCTGAGCTGAAACAATCGCCATCTTCTTGCGGTGCTCTGGATCGCGGCCAATGAAGGCTTCGATCCGCCCGGTTGGCGTGGGTGCAAACCCATCGACCAGTGCCAGGTATACTTTTTTGACTCGTCGCAGCCGAAATTGATCCTGAAGCCAGCGGTGGGAGCGTTCGTTCTTGGCCACCATGATCAACCCGCTGGTGTCCTTATCCAACCGGTGCACAATGCCCGGCCGCCGCTCTCCGCCAATACCCTCCAACTCAGGTGCGTGAGCCAGGGCGGCATGCACCAGCGTCCCGGTGGCATGGCCGGCGGCCGGGTGCACCACCATGCCGGCAGGTTTGTTGATGACCATCAGGTCCTGGTTTTCAAAGACCACGGTGAGCGGAATCTCCTCAGGGATGAGGCCACTGGGAACGGTTTCGGGCAGCACAATCTCCACGGTTTGCCCCGGCGCAAGGACCGTTCCGGTTTTGGTGACCGTTTTTGCATTCACCTGCACGAAACCATCCCGAATGAGTCCTTGCAGGCGCGAACGGGAGAATTGCGGCAATTGGCTCACCAGGAACTTGTCCAGCCGATCAGCGTCGGCCGGGGTGATTTCAAAAGTCAGAGTGGATGTGCTCATGGTAGTTTTTCTTCCCCTTCCACCGGGGCAACCGGCGGTAACTCACCTGCTTTTCGCCGGTCGCGGCGTTCTTGCAACCACACGGTCAATATCAAAATCGCAACGCCGCAGGTGATCGACATATCCGCAATATTGAATACCGCAAAGGAACCGAGGGAAATAAAATCGGTGACATGCCCGACTGTCAGGCGGTCAATCAGGTTCCCCACCGCCCCGGCAAGCATCATCATGGTCGTGATGCGAATGACTTTCTCCTCACGCGGAATGCGCGGGTACACCACAAGGATGGCGATCGAGACGATGAACGCCAGGATCGAAAAAATTAAATTCCCATTCTGAAACATACCGAAGGCGACGCCCGTGTTGTACCAGTGAACGATGCGTGCGTACGGAGCCAGCCAAGGCCAGGGCACCCAGGTTTCCTGCAGCGCCAGGTTTTGGCGCACGATAAATTTAGTATATTGATCCAGCAGAACAATCAAACCTGCGACCAGCAACAGGGGAATATAATCGCGTAAATACTTTTTCAAGCAATCCTCCGTGGATGTTATCCGTCCATTTTACCGCAATAACGTCCCCTTCGCCGAACCGGGCTGTACGCAGTTCAAAAATGCTCCCTGCGGCAGTCGCAAAGCCGCAGGGAGCATGACATCAACCGGGTAAGGATCAGGCTTTGGTTAACCCGACGGTTACATCCTCGCCGTCGAAGGAATCCGCCACCTGCGCGAAGCCTTCCGGCACATTCGAATTGACCATCTCAACAGCCAGCGTCTCGGTAGTGATGTAGGCTTTAAACTGCTCCACGGCTTCCACCAGCGCCGGGGTGGCCTGGTAATGAACGCGGATGCGGTCGGCGATATCCAGGTCGGCTGCCTTGCGTAAATCCTGGACACGGCGGACAAATTCACGCGCCAGACCTTCCTGGATCAGTACTGGGGTCAACTCAGTCACCAGCGCGGCCAGATAAGCTCCTTCTGAAGCCACCGCGAAACCCTCTTTTGCCTGAGCGCGGACTTCCACCTCTTCCGGCAGAATTTCCAGCGACTCTCCCTGGACGTCCACAGTCACCGGTTGGCCGTTCATCAATTTTCGGGCGGGAGCCTCCGCGTCCAGCGCCAGCAGTGCCTGCCGGATGGCCGGGAAACGGCTGCCATATTTCTGGCCCAACTGTTTGGGCTGCGGATTGAGGCTGTAAGCTACCGCTTCGCTGGCGGCATCCAACGCTCGCACGTGCTTGACGTTGAGCTCATCCTCGATCAGGTCGGCGTATTTCTCCAACGCTTTGCGTTCTTCCAGACTGCCAATCGAGAAGGCTGCTTCGGCCAGCGGTTGGCGCACCTTGCGGTTGGCTTTGTTGCGCGCAGAATGACCTACTGAAACCAGTTTCATCACCACGGCCATGTCGCGGTTGAGATCCTCGTCGATGGCTGCGGGATCATACTGCGGCCAGTCGCATAGATGCACCGACTCGGGCGCATCCGGATTGCCGGAGCGCACCAGGTTCTGATACAGCTCTTCAGCCATGAACGGCATGGTCGGCGCCAGCAGCTTGCTCAATGTAAGCAGGGCCTCGTAGAGGGTGGCATACGCGGCCTGTTTATCCAGGTCCGACTCGCTCTTCCAGAAGCGCCGCCGCGAGCGGCGCAGGTACCAGTTGGAGAGATCATCGACAAACGATTGGATCGGCCGGGTGGCACCCTGAACATCGTAGTTTTCAAGCGCGTGGGTCACATCCCGCACCAGCGCATGCAACGACGAGCGCAGCCAGCGGTCCAGCGGGCTATAGGCGGGGGGTGCGCCGGGTTCAGGTTTCCAGCCATCCAGGTTGGCATAGGTCACGAAGAAGGAGTAGGTGTTCCACAACGTCAGCGTAAAGGTGCGCACCACCTCGCTGACCAGGTTGGCTGAGAAGCGCCGTTCCTGTCCGGCCGGCCCGGCAGTGTACAGGTACCAGCGCATCGCGTCCGCGCCGTTCTGGTTAATCACATCCCAGGGATTGACGATATTCCCGCGCGATTTAGACATCTTCTGGCCGTTCTCGTCGAGAATTAAGCCCAGGCAGATCACATTCTTGAACGCTTCGCGGTCATTCAACAGCGAGCTGATGGCATGCAACGAATAGAACCAGCCGCGTGTCTGATCCACGGCCTCACAGATGTAATCTGCCGGGTACTGCTGCTGAAATTTTTCCTGGTTCTCAAACGGATAATGCCACTGCGCGTACGGCATGGAGCCCGAATCGAACCAGACATCGATTAATTCAACCACACGGTGCATCTTGCCACCGCATTCATGGGTCCAGACCACATCGTCCACATACGGGCGGTGCAGATCCAGTCCGGTCAGATCGCGTCCGGCTTTTTCGGACAGCTCCTTGACCGAGCCGACGCAGGTCTGCGAGTGGCAGGCTTCACATTCCCACACTGGAAGCGGTGTTCCCCAGTAGCGTTCGCGCCCCAGGGCCCAATCGATGTTGTTCTCCAACCAGTTGCCGAAGCGCCCGTTCTTGATGTGGCCCGGGTACCAGTTGATGTTTTCATTCAACGCAACCATGCGGTCCTTGAACTGGCTGGTTCGGATGTACCAGGTTGGCCGGGCATAGTACAGCAAAGGCGTGCTGCAACGCCAGCAGAACGGATAGGTGTGAGTGATGGTGCCGGCCCGGAACAGCAGCCCGCGCGCATCCAGGTCCTGCATGATAAACGGATCAGCATCCTTGACAAATTTGCCGACCCACGGCCGCACGTCGGAGATGAAGGTACCATCCGGGGCAACCGTCATCAGGATCGGTAAATCTTCCTCCATCGACACGTTCATGTCTTCGGCGCCAAAGGCTGGCGCAATGTGAACCAGGCCGGTGCCGTCTTCGGTGGTGACATAGTCCGCGTTGACCACACGGTGGGCAGGTTTATCGGGTGGCAGGAAGGTGAACAGCGGGTTATAGCGCTTGCCCTTCAACTGCCTGCCGTTCAGACGGTCCACCACGCGCACCGGCTCGTCGCCAAAGACTCGCTCGACCAGCGACGCGGCCAGGATGAGATATTCCTTGCCGCCTTCCACCAATGAACGCTCAACCTTCACATACTCCACGTCCGGGTGCGCGGCAACGGCCACGTTGCCCGGAAGGGTCCAGGGCGTGGTCGTCCACACCAGCAGGGATGTGTCTGGCTGGTCCACCAGCGGCATGCGTACGAAGATCGACGGATCGGTGGCGTCATCGTACCCCTGGGCCACCTCGTGATCTGAAAGCGGCGTTCCACAGCGCGGGCAATAGGGTACCACTTTGAAATTCTGGTATAGCAGGTTGCGGTCCCAGTAGTTCTTTAAGATGCTCCAGACCGATTCGATGTACTCATTTTTGTAGGTGACATACGCCTGGTCGAGATCCACCCAGTAGGCAATCCGGTCGGTCAGTTTTTCCCAGTCCTGGATATACGCAAACGCGGATTCGCGACATAGAGCATTGAACTTTTCGATTCCGTATTCTTCGATCTGCTGTTTATTGGTAAAACCGAGCTTCTTTTCAACCTCGATTTCCACCGGCAAACCGTGTGTATCCCATCCGCCGCGCCGGCTGACGTGGTAGCCGCGCATGGTTTTATAGCGCGGGAAGACATCCTTGAAGGCGCGCGCCAGCACGTGATGTACGCCTGGCCGCCCGTTGGCGGTCGGCGGCCCTTCGAAAAAGACGTACTCTTGCCCGCCTTCGCGCTGCCGGTTTGAGCGGTGGAAAATATCATGGCTCTTCCACATGCGCAGTACGCCTTCTTCCAGGATGGTGAGATTCAACTTCGGACTGACGGGTCTAAACATTCGACCTCCATGGTGATGATTGGATCAAAAAACTCTCGTCCCATCAGGGACGAGAGTCAATTCTCGCGGTACCACCCCGCTTCCTCCTTATCGGAGGCGCTCAGTCAGGCACAGTCATTAAGAGAATGCCTGCACCCATCGTAACGGCGGGTGAAACCGGCGCACCTACTGGCAGAGAACTGCGTTCAGGTTGCCGCTCCGGAAGGATTTTCAGCTTCCGCTTCTGTCCCGGCTTCCACTCTGCCCGGTTCGCTGTCAGAACGCCTGAAGCCTACTCGTTTCCATCAACGCGTTTAGTGAAAAAATTATGCCACAAACCGGACCATTCGTCAATAATCTCCTTGAAGAACGCCGGTATAGGGCAATCCCACAACTAGCCACCAATCACATCATAGAACAACGGCAGCGGTTGAACCGGTTCGGTGCTCCACTGGTGCGCCGCCAGCAGGCGCGTTTTGGCAGCTGCAAGTTTGGCCGCATCATTGGCGTGAATGG
>JAPKMQ010000099.1 GCA_026645875.1 Longilinea sp. | reverse complement strand
AACACGGCCAGCGCGCCGCCGCCCACGGGCAGCGGGCTGGCTTCCTCCCAGCGGTTGATGGCCAGGTGGGTTTTACCCTCCTCGCCAAATTCCATCCAGCCGGCTTCGTCGCTCAAAAAAGCCACCGGCCAGCCCAGCACGTCCGTGTAGAACTGCTTGGCGCGTTCCCAATCGGATACGTGGTATTGAACCACATTGACATCCTTGAATAGCGACATGTCTGCCTCCTGAAGAAGAAAACCACAGCACCCTAAAGGGTGCAGGCGTCACAGAGAACACAGAGAGGGGGAAAAGGTGAGCAGAAAAGCGTCTATTCCGCGATCCTGATCATTGATTGAGGTTGATCGGATGAAATGTTGTTGATTGAATTTATCAATAATTTAGACGAAAGTCAACCGGCAAAATGGCGCAAACCGGCTTTTTGCGCCCCGGCGGGCAAGCAAGTATAATGGGCGCATGCAATATACTTTACACACCACCTTCCCCGAAGCTTTAAAAGCCGATTGGAACGCACTGCTGGATGAGAGCGTCAGCCATGTGCCGTTCCTGCGCTATGAGTACCTGTACAACTGGTGGCAAACCCGCGGCGGCGGCGAATGGCCGGAAGAAAGCCGGCTGGCCATCGTCACCGCGAGCGAAAACGGCCGCCTGGTGGGCATCGCGCCGCTTTTCCGTGCCGAACACGCCGGGCGCCCGGCGCTGCTGCTGCTCGGCAGCATTGAGGTCTCGGACTACCTGGATTTGATCGTGCGCCCGGCTGACCTGGCCGCCTTCCTGGATGGGCTGCTGCCCTTCCTGGCGGAAGCGCTGCCCGACTGGCAGGCGCTGAACCTGTACAACCTGCTGGATTCCTCGCCCAGCCTGCCTGCGCTGCAGGCCGCCGCGTCCGCGCGGGGTTGGGGCTTCCGGCAGGAGCAATTGCAGCATTCGCCCTACATCCCGCTGCCCGGCGATTGGGAAACCTACCTGGCCGGGATCGACAAAAAGCAGCGCCACGAGATCCGCCGTAAGATGCGCCGCGCCGAAGAATCCAGCGTGCCGGTGGGTTGGAGCATCACCCGCGACCCGGCCGATCTGGAAGCCGACATGGAGAGCTTTCTGGATTTGATGAGCCAGGACCCCGAAAAGGCGGCCTTTTTGACGCCGGCCATGCGTAAACACATGCGCGCCACCATGCGCTGCGCCTTCGAGGAGGGCTGTTTGCAACTGGCCTTCCTTAATATCGACGGCAAGCGCGCCGCAGGCTACCTGAACTTTCACTACCTCGACCGGCTGTGGATCTACAACTCCGGCCTCGACCGCTCGTTTGGCGAGTATTCGCCCGGCTGGGTGCTGCTGGGCGACCTGCTGCAGTGGGCCAACCAGAACGGCGTGCGCGAGTTCGACTTCATGCGCGGCGACGAGGAGTACAAGTACCGCTTCGGCGCGGTGGACCGCTTTGTGATGCGCGCGGTGGTCGACCGGCCTTAAGCGTTTTGCGGCGTGCTGACGCCAAATAATCCGACCTGTTTGGTCGCCTTTTTAGAATCCTGTTATAATCGCCGGCATGAAATATCACATCTGGACGGAAGGTTGTCAGATGAACGTGGCGGATTCGCAGCGGGTGGCCTCGGCGCTCGAGCACCTGGGCTATCACGATACGCCGCGCCCGGACGACGCCGACGTGATTGTTTTGAACACCTGCGTGGTGCGCCAGTCGGCCGAGGACAAAGCCTACGGGCGGCTGAGCTCGCTGCAACCCTTGAAGAAAAAGCGGCCCGAACTGGTGATCAACCTGATGGGTTGCCTGGTGGGCATCAAGAACGGCGAGCGCCTCAAGGCGCGCTTCCCCTACGTGGACGTGTTCTCGCCGCCCTCCGACCCCGGCCCGCTGGTGGCCTACCTTACGCAGGGGCAGGCCCAGGCGCTGGAATTGGCCGAAACTGAACAGCGGCACGCCTGGATGGACGAGGACCTGATCCTGCCGGCCAGCGAACGCGGCCGGCTGGTGAGCGCGCACGTGCCGGTGGTGCTGGGCTGCTCGCACGCCTGCACCTACTGCATCATTCCCTACCGCCGCGGCGTCGAGGTTTCGCGCCCGCCGGAGGACATCATGGCCGAGGCGCGCTCGCTGGTGGCGCAGGGCGTCAAGGAGATCACGCTGCTGGGGCAGATCGTCGACCGCTATGGCAAAGATCATCCCGATTACCCCACGCTGGCCGGGCTGCTGGTGCGCCTGAACGGGCTGGACGGGCTGGAGCGCATCCGCTTTTTGACCTCGCACCCCAACTGGATGAATGATGAGCTGCTGGACGCGGTGGCCGAGCTGCCCAAGGTGATGCCGCATATCGAAGTGCCCATCCAGGCCGGCGACGACGCCGTGCTGGAGAACATGCGCCGCGGCTACACCGCCCAGCAGTACCGCGATTTGGTGACCAAAATCCGCGCGCGCATTCCCAACGTTTCGATCGCCACCGACATCATCGTCGGCTTCTGCGGCGAGACGGATGAGGCGTTCGAGCACACCTATGAACTGCTGGCCGACCTGAGGCTGGACGTGGCCCACCTGGCGCGCTATTCACCGCGCGAGGGCACCGTTTCGGCGCGGCGCATGCCCGATGATGTGCCGGATGCGGTCAAGTGGGACCGCTTCCGCCGCCTGGAGGAATTGCAGGAGAGCATCGCCGCCGAGATTCACGCGCGCTACCTGGGCGGGACGACCGAGGTGCTGTTCGAGGAGAAGGTGAAGCACCGCTGGAAGGGCCGCACGCCGACCAACAAGCTGGTCTTCGTTGAATCGGACGGCGACCTGCGCGGCAAGGTGCTGCCGGTGCAGATCACCTGGACGGGGCCGTGGTCGATGCAGGGCCGGGTGGTGGAACCGGTGCTGGCGGAAAGATAAGCCACACATGAATTAAACAGAACAGGCCGGAGTTTTCACTCCGGCCTGATTTATAAACGGCTTGCTGATTACTTCGCGCCCTGCGTCAGCGCCTGCAGGAACGAGTTGACCACAATCTGCGTGGACTGCTGGCGGCCGGCCGAATTGCCCATGCCGCTGGCGGCCATGAAGGCCTGCACCAGCGCGGTCATGGTATTGCCGCCGCTCTGCTTGGCCTGCATAAAGGCCATTGCGCCGTTCAGCAGGTCGCCCAGGTCCAGGCCGCTCTGACCGCCACCCTGCGAGGCGGTTTGCCCGCCGCCGAGCAGCGCGCCGAGCAGATCGCCCGCGCCGCCCTGCGAGGCTGGCTGAGACTGCGACTGACCGCCCTGTGCGGCGGTTTGTCCGCCGCCGCCCATCAGCGCACCGAGCAGATCTTCCATGCCGCCCTGAGAGGCGGGTTGCGCCTGAGCCTGGCCACCGGTCATGCCGCCCAGCAGCGCGCCGAGCAAGTCGCCGCCCTGGGCCGGAGCCTGGGCCTGCGCGCTCTGCGCGGGGGCTTGCCCGCCGCCAATGAGCGTCTGCAGCAGGTCCAGCGCTCCGCGCTGGTCGATCTGCTTGCCCTTGAATTGCGCGGCAGCCTGATTCAGGTTCTGCGCGTAGAGCTTGCCCGAGCCGCTGGTGGAGCTTTTGGAGAGCTGTTTGGCCGCGTACGAAAGCGCTGTGCTGGCCGAACTGCCCTGCTTTTTCTGCAGCGCGCCGGTGATGGTCTCAAAGGTGCGCACCATGTTATCGCCATGATCGCTGTTGTAATCGTCCGCCTGATTCAGGCTTTGCTGGTTTTGGGCCAGCGCCTGGGTGACCGTCCCGAAAAGCCCGGCCAGATCTACGCTGCTTTGTGCCATGTTACTGCTCCCGGCTCTACTTCTTGAGTTTCAGTTCTTCGGGCAGGGGCGGGATTTCGATTTCCAGGCCGAGACGGATATCGTTGGGGTGGTTGCCGATGATGGCCTTGTTGTGATCGTAGATCAGGCGCCAGTAGGGTTCCTTGAAGGAGCCGTAGTATTTTTGCGCCAGGCTGGCGTAGGTATCTTCCTTGGTCCAGACGTGCTTGATGATCTTGGCTTTTTCCATGGCGTCGGCCTTGGCGGCGAACTCAGCCTTGGCCTTGTCGGCCATGGCGGCCATATCCTTGGCGGCCTGTTCCTTCTTGGCCTTGGCTTCCGCTTCCAGGCGGGCCTTCTCTGCGGCGGCAGCCTTCTTGGCCTCTTCGGCTTTCTTGGCCAGGTCGGCGGCCATGGCATCCTTCTTGGCCTTGGCTTCGGCAGCCAGGCGGGCCTTTTCGGCTTCCAGCTTCTTGGCGGCTTCTTCAGCGGCCTTCGCGGCTGCGGCAGCCTTTTCGTCGCGGTCGGTCAGGGCATCGATCGCCTGATCGAAAATGCTCTTCTTCTTTTTCGGTTCAGCCATTGCGTTTTCTCCTTTTTGTATTTCTGTCGGTGGAGGATTGTACAAAGTCAGTATAACCCGGAAACTGCCGAAAAATCAAATTGATCAGACAACCAAAACAATACCCACAGGTAAAGCAACGTGGTCATTTTACTTAAGATTGGCATGCACCATGAGAAATTCAACCAGGGTAAAAAAGGACTGCTTTGGTTGAATTCAATACACAAAAACCGGCCTGCTTGGGTTTGACAGCACAGCATCTGTCCCTATAATCTTTTTATGTCCCGTGATCAATTTCAATCGATCATCGACGTGCTGGATGTCTCCGCCTGCACCTATGCCGAGCGCTTGTGCGCGGCGGCGCTGCAGGGACTGGTCAACCGCGCCAGTCCGAGACTCTACCTGGATTACGGCATCTACGATGACCCGGCTGCCCGCCGCACCAACGAGGTCTTCATGCCTGACGAGATGTGGTTCGGGCGCTACCGCGAGATGCTCGGCGCGCAAGACCGCCGCAACCTGGCGTATTACACGCAGGAACACGGCGCGCTGGGGGTCGAGGTATCCGGCCTGGCGGAACTCGTCCGGAAATATGCTGGCGAGTTGGACGGCTGCGTGGTCTGGGACGCGGCCGTGCCCGATACGGCCAACCTGGCGCTGATGCTGGCCGCGCAGCAGAACCTGCTGGTGGTGGATGAACTACTGCTGCCGCTGGCTGAAGTCTGCGGACTGGCGCTGCGCGAGGACCTGCGCGGTAAATTCGGCGAGCGCGTGGCGCTCTACCGCTGGGCGCTGGAACACCTGATGCCCGGCTGCGCGCCCGGGTTACTGGCCTGCATCGAACCTGATTGGCTGCGGCCGGAGTTCGTCGATTACCTGGTGCAGAATAAAGTCTTCACCTATAACCTTTCCAGCCAGCACAAAAGCCTGGGCAGCGACCTGCTGTTGCTGCTGGCGTTTGGCCCGGCCTGGCTGCGCGAGGTGCTTTTCGCGCTGTGCCTCGACCGACCGCTGCGCTGGGTTGCGCTGCGCTGGTTGGCCAGAAAATCGCCCGAGGTGGGACTGAATATTCAGATTCAACGCAGTGTCCAATCGGCCACCTACCCGACGCTGTTTGGCTGGCACACCCGCCGCGACGACGAGCTGAGCATGATGCTGCTGCTCTCGGCGACCGGGCTGCGCCTGGCGCCGGCCCACCTGGCCAGCAATTTCTCATTTCATGCCGGGGTAAAGCCGTTGAATGGCGCGGGCATGCCCCCAACTGCACCGCCGCAGGCCACTTTGGACCAGCAGGGTATCTATGTCACCTTCACGCTCTCGGACGGCGACCAGTTGATGATGATGAGCACCGCCGAACTGGGCAACTGGTACAGCCCGCAGCGCGGCCGGGTATGTTTCAACTGGGAGGTGCAGCCGCTGCTGGCCGAACTGGCTCCCGCGCTGTTGGAAAAATACCGGCGCAGCGCCGCCGTCACCGACTGCCTGATCGCCGGCCCGTCCGGCGCGGGCTACATCGTCCCGCCACTGGCTCCCGACCTGCCGCGCTACCTGCGTGATACGGTGCGCTTGTGCCGCGCCAGCTTGCCCGTCACGGCAGCGGATTGGACTACCTGGCCGGGTATGCCGTCGTCAGCCGTGCTCCGCAAATGGTGATCGGCGATTGTGCCGTGATCGCCAACGAAATTCCCGCCGTCAGCCACATCTGGGACAGCGCCGAAGAGACGCTGGCCGCCGTGCGCGCATTGATCGAGGCGCCCGGGCCGCGCCCGCGCTTTATCGGCGTGCACCTGTTCGCCTACCGCACCACGCTGGACGACGTGGCGCGTTTCGCCGACTCGATCCAGGATGCGCGCGTGCACATCGTCCGTGCCGATACCTTTCTGGACCTGTTCAAGCAGCACGCGGCGCAGCGCCGCAAGAGGAGCCGCACATGAACGTCAAATTGTCCAACCGCACCAAAACCTTCTATGGCATCGCCGACCTGGGCATCTCGATGCTGACGGCGTCGATCCAGTTCTTCCTGCTCTTCTTCTACACCGACATCGCCGGCATCGATCCGGCGCTGGCGGGCACGGCGCTGCTGGTGGGCAAGCTCACCTGGGATGCGCTCAACGATCCCTTCTTTGGCTACCTCTCCGACCGCACGCGCAGCCGCTGGGGGCGGCGCAAGCCCTACATGCTGCTGGGCGCGCTGCCCTTCGGCCTGTCGATCTGGCTGCTGTTCTCGCTACCGCCGGGTCTGGTGGGCGTCAAGGCCTTCCTGGCGGTGCTGGGCTCTTTCCTGCTGGCGGATACCTTCCAGACCGTCGTCAGCGTGCCCTATTATGCGCTCTCAGCCGAACTGACCCGCGATTACGACGAACGCACCTCGCTGATTTCGGTGCGCATGATCTTCACCGTGCTGGGTTACATCCTGGGCGCGGCGCTGACCACGGCCGTGGCGGGCTTTTTCCTTGACCTGGGCTGGACGAAGAATGCCGCCTACTCGGGCATGGGCGCGGTGTTCGGCGCGGTGGCAGTCATCACGCTGCTGACCACCACCTTCGGCGTCAAAGAGACGCCCAACCCCGACCTGCAACCGGCCAAAATGCCCGCGCTCTCGCAGATCAAGCACGTGCTGCGCAACCGGCCCTTCGTGCAGTACATGATCATGTCCACCATCATCAGCATCAGCTTCACGTTGCTCACCAGCCTGCTGCCCTACTATTTAACCTATCACCTCAAGATGGCCGACCAGATCTCGTTTGTCATGTTCGTCATGCTGGCCACCATCGGCGTGTTCCTGCTGCCCTGGCGTTACGCGGCCAAGAAAATGAGCAAAGGTCCGGCCTACGCGCTGGGGCTGGCCATCGCCTGCGTCGCCATCCTGGCGGCCTTCTTCCTGCCGCCCGAGCCCACCCCGCTCATCTACGCGGTGGCTTTTGTGGCCGGGTTGGGTTTCTCGGCGCAGTACGTCTTCCCGTGGAGCATGATCCCCGACGTGATCGAGGTGGACCAGGCGCGCACCGGTGAACGCCACGAGGGTATCTACTTCGGGGTCAATTCCTTCCTGGGCAAGCTGACCGGCGCGCTGGGCATCGCCGCCAGCGGCTGGGCGCTCAAGCTGTACGGCTACGTGCCCAACGTGGCGCAGACGCCGCACGCGCTGTTTGGCATCCGCTTCTTCTTCGCCGTAGTGCCCGTGATCGCCTTCATGGTTGCGCTGCCGCTGCTGATCTGGTACCCGATCAACCGCAAGAATCACGCTGAGCTGGTGAAGGGGGTTGAAAAGGACGGGTAAGCCCGGAGAAACCTTAAGAAAGTCACAAGAAATTAATAAAATTACTAAGTTTATAATTTAGGTATTAATTTTTGTCGCCAGCGATTACCCGCTGAGCGCGCAGTACATATTTATCGTTAATCAAAGAGGTGTTGGTATGACGCAAAAACCGGGTGAGCCAAAAGCCACGGTGATGCAGAAGATCGAAACGACGCACAAAGCCGTCGAGACGGTTTCAACCGCGATCTCGATCGGTTCGGGTATCCTCGGTTTCATCCGCTCGATCGGCGGCTTTGGGCAGTTCCTGGTGGAGGTGGGCGCGCTGGGCTTTGCATGGTATGCAGCGGTGTTTATTTTCGGCGTGCCAGTGGTCCTGCTGATGAACTGGCTGGATAAAGCCACCCACCGGTCCACTACCGACACGACCATGTTGTGGATCGCGGCTGGGGCTGTCCTGATCGGCGGATTGATCCTGCGTTTTGCGGCCTTCGACGAGGGATTTACCCGCGACCTTGACGCGATCGGGTCTGGGTTCCTGGGTCTGCTGGGTGTGGCGGTCTTGTTGGCGCCGCTGGCGGTGTGGTGGTATTACCGCGGCAGCAAGCCGGCCAAGGCGTAGGACCATCATAAAACAAGGAGGCCTGCCGTGAATGTTGTCGATCAAGCCTTTCAAACACAACTCAAAAACATCCAGGCGCGCACCGGTAAAAACCTGGATGAACTGTACGCGTTCATCCGCGCCAGCGGTCTGGTCAAGCACGGCGAGATTCGCGACCTGGCGAAACGCGAACTGAGCCTGGGGCACGGCGACGCCAATACCCTGGCGAAGTTCTACCTTGAATCGCTTGCCGCTGCCGCGCAGCCGGAAGGCGCGCCGGGTAAAAATGATGTGTTGGACGAGATCTACACGGGCTCGAAGGCCGGGCTGCGCCCGCTGCATGAAGCCGTGATGGCGCTCATCGAAACCCTCGGGCCGTTTGAAATCGCTCCAAAGAAAGGCTACCTGAGCCTGCGGCGCAAACGTCAGTTTGCCATGCTGGGGCCGGGCAGCAAGGGCCGCGTGGAGCTGGGCCTGAACATGAAGGGCGTGGAGGGCGGAGACCGCCTGATCGCGCAGGAACCGGGCGGCATGTGCCAGTATAAGGTCTTTCTCAGCGGGCTGGACGAAGTGGACGCCGAGTTGGCTGCCTGGCTGCGCCAGGCGTACGACCGCGCGGGGTGAAAAGAGGCGCTGGTCAGAGACCAGCGCCATCAAGTGATGACATAAAATTGATCGGCGCGGTCTCCAGACCGCGCCGACTCATGAATAGCGATGATTTGTAGATTCTGTCTAATAAACGTCGTTGACCGTGTTGTACACGTTGAACTTGCCGGTGGGCGTCACCAGGTCGGGGATGCGCGCCACCTCTTCCAGCGTGGCGTCGTCGTAGATGACGATCTCACCGACCTCGCCAGGCTTGGAGGCGTCGCCCCAGATGCTCACCCACACCTCGGTACCCTGCCGGTTGTACTCGAAGTGCACCGCGCGGCCGTAACTGGCAGCCTCCCAGCACTTATAGACCTCGGTCGGGTTGTCCTTGGCAATCACGCAGATGGTGCGCGCCAGCACGGGGTCGGGGTTGAGGGTCATATCGACCCAGATCCACTTGCTGTTGGGGTGCGTCTTAATGAACAGGCTGCCAGCGCCGGGCAGCGGGGTGGTGCGCACGGCTTTCCAGGCATTTTCAGGGTGGCCCTCGGGGTCCGTGCCGATGGAGACGATGGCGCCGTCGCCGAGGTGCGAGGTGCTCCACACCGGCCCGAACTCAGGGTCGATCCAGTTGGCGCCGCGTCCGGGGTGCGGGATGGCGTCCACCTCCACCAACGCGGCCAGCTTTTCCTCCAACAAATCCACCACGGCGATCTTGTTGGACTGGTTGGCGGCCACCAGGAAGTAACGTTTGGTCGAATCCAACCCGCCGTCGTGCAGGAAGCGCTCGGCTTCGATCATTTTGATGGTCGGGTTGTTGACATCGGTGTAGTTGACGATCCATATCTGGCCGGTTTCTTTGATGTTGACGATCCACTCGGGCTTGAAGTGCGAGGCCAGGATGGACGCCACGCGCGGCTCGGGGTGGTATTCCTCGGTGTCGTAGGTGTAGGAGCGCGTGCTGACGATCTTGAACGGTTCGAGCGTCTGCCCGTCGAGGATGGCGAAGTGCGGCGGCCAGTAGCAGCCCACAATGGCGTATTGATCCTCGAAGTTGCCTTCCTCGCCGTTGTATTTGCTCACTTCCACCGAGCGCGCGTCGTAGCACAGCTGCACCTCGGCCACTTTGTCGGGCTTCTCCATCCACAGGTCGATCAGCGCCAGCTTGCCGTCGCGCCCGATGACGTAGGCGTAGCGGCCGGTGGCCGACATGCGCGTGATGTGCACAGCATAGCCGCTGTTGACCAGGTTGACGATCTCGTGCGTGTCGCCGTCAATCACCGCCACCTGCCCGGCGTCGCGCAGCGTGACGATGAAGTAGTTCTGCCAGTCGCGCGTGGTCTGCGGCGCGGTGGGGCGTTCGGCGGGGGGCACCAGCAGCTTCCATGAGGCCTTCATCTGCTCCAGCGACAGCTCGGGCGGGGTGGGTGGCTCGTGCTGCAGGAATTTGGCCATGGTATCGGTCTGTTCCTGGGTGAAGAAGCCCTGGTTGCCCCAGTCGGGCATGCCGCCGGTGGTGCCGTTGAAGATGATCGCCGCCAGGGCGAGCGTGCCCATCGGTTGGGTCTTGTCGGGGGTCAGCGCGGGGCCGGTGGCGCCCTTGCGCAGCGTGCCGTGGCAGCCGGCGCAGCGTTCGAAGTAGGTCTGCCTGGCCCAGGCGAATTCCTCGTCGGTCATTTCCGGCCCGCTGCCGGCCACAACCGGCGCGGCGGTGGGTTCTTCCGCGTTGGTCTCAGGCGCGGCCGCCGCGCTGCCGGGCAGGCCCAGCATGTAGCCCACCACGGCTTCTAGTTCCTGGTCGCTGAGCGTATCGCCCAGCGA
>JAPKMQ010000098.1 GCA_026645875.1 Longilinea sp. | reverse complement strand
GGATTTTGTCCGATTTTGTCTTCCAATTGACGATAGACATCCCTGCCCAAGTTATCTCTCATTACCGCCCATAGGAATAGTGCTTTACCCTGGCTCTTTTCTTCCCACAGTTCGCCAACATTCCTTTTTTCCGCTTCGTAATCTACCAGATGCGCACCTTTGTATTCAACTACCAATGTGCGACCATCACTAAGTTCGCACACAAAATCAGGGTAGAAATAGCCATTCGCCAAAGGCAAACGGAAGGAAAATTGAGGTTGTTGAGCTAAATTGCGTGCCCAGTGTTTCACATAGTGGCAGCGGTCAATGGCTTGGGCACATTCGAATTCTTCGCCGCTGGACTCTAATTCACCAACAATCGAGTAATAATGCTTGGCGAATTGATATCTGCCGGTGTAAGGCCAGTGAGCCGGGTAGTTGTTGGGATCAAAGGTGAAGGCATAGTCAGGACTGGTCTCCACTCGAGCGTCAACTCCAAACAGCGTTTGTTGGTAACCACGTTCGTAGGCAACCTGCCGGCAGGCTTTGACTTTTTCTCGTAATGCTTTTTCGAGCAAAAAACGACTCCGAGCCAGACCGGTGAGGGTGAAACCGCGCTGGTCGATTAAATATTTCAGACAGCGACGCAGCCATTCAAGCAGCACTTCTTGACGAATATCGGGCTGGTATAACTTACCATCCAACCAGCGCGACAGTTGAAGATCGTTCCATCCAGTATCCACATCTTTAAGATCAATTGGCATTTGTGTGCCCAGATATCGAGTGGTTAATTGTCGACCGTTGATATCGATCAAAAAACTTTGAGCGCGCTCCTGGATATTAAATTCACCGGAATTCATCTCTGCTGGGAAGTCCAGCAGATTCCAGCCGCCTGAGTCGAGAAACCAATCTTTTTCTGCCACCTCAAGCGCACCGTCAGCCCACAAGCAAAGCTGCGGTATTGCAAAAGGTTCTCCACGTTGAGCAGGCGTGTGCGGCTGTTGGCCCCGATAGACGGAGATTGTCTTTTGCATGGCATCCCGATCAACAAGGGCTACGGCTTTGACCAGTTTTAATTCAAAGGCTTGATCCACCTCACCTTTGACCTCAAATGCAACCCGACCTTCACTGATCTGCCGTACAGCAACCTGGGCCAGTTCTTCGGGGCTCAGATCTACCAAATCCGGAGATGTACTTAATAACAGGCTTATTGCGGGCGGACGATTGCCAGGACTAACCTGACCTCCAGCCCCGGGGAAGAGATTGGATTGCGGGCGGATGGCTTCTTCAGCTTCCTGTTCCTCGAATCCCATGCTCACAAGGCGGTCTTCCAACTGGCTGACGGCTTGCGGCCAACTACTGGCTGAAACGTGGGCATACGCGCGGTTCAATTCGTCCTGATGGCGTTTGCGGGCATAAGGCATGCGAAGCACGCGGCCTAATAATTGTTCAACATCCTTCTTGGAATGTACTGTGGCAACAGAGCAAAACACATAAGCAAACGGACAATCCCAGCCTTCTTTGAGTGCCTCAATGGTAATGACAAACTCGATCGGGTTCCTGGGGTCGAGTAGGTTAACCCCGTCCAGCTCTCGCTGAGCGCCGGTGGCAACGGCAATGCGCTCCGGCTCGATCTTCTCTTGGTCGATCAGGAATTGTCGGATGACATCGAATGTGACCTCATGTCCATGTTCTTCAGCCTGGATCAGGACAATGGGGTGAATAAAATCCCGATCCAGTTTGGCGAGATCATGCAGCTTCTGGCGTGTCAGGATACTGTCTCGCACCGCTTCCTGCCATGTTTCATGCTGAGTCAGGACGATTGGCAATTTGATCATCTCTTCGGCTTTGAGTTCAAGCGCAGAAACGCCATGCAGAATGTTGCTGTTGGCAGCGGGGGTAGCCGTGAATTCGATGATGCAGGCTGGTTGGACGCGCTGTAACACTTCCACACTTAGCTCTGAAGTATTATTATGGGCTTCGTCGATGATGACCAGCGGACGGTGCAGTGTTAACAGGTTGCGAAAACTGAATTTTATTGCGCCGTTATCGAAACGTTCCAAACCAGGGGCGTTGGGCGGGACGTTAACAAAGTGGGCTTCCAAATCTTCATGGTGTGCATAGACTTTACGCCCTTCCGTGCTGGTGACGCGCAAAGTTTGCAGCGTGCCAACCACGATTACAACTTTATCCTGCAGGTCTTGCGGGCGAAGCTGTGTGAAATCGGTAATGTCGATAACCAATAATTGACCACCAAAGACAGCTTCGAGCGCAAGGCGGTTGGGATGTCCCGGCTTCGTAAGGGTGTCTAGCGTTTGGGCCCGGATGGCGTTGGTTGGCACCATCCATAACACAAGCGGGTATTCCACTTCGAGGTAAGATTGAGCGGCCACAGCGACGCTGCGCGCAGCCAGATAAGTCTTGCCGCCGCCGGTGGGCAGCCGCAAACACACATAGGGCACCTCTTCCAGCCCGGCCAATGGCCGGTAAGGAGTGCGTTCTGTCTGAAGGTTTTGCTGGCGGATTGTATCAAAGGCGGATTGCGCTGAGGTAAAACGCGCTTCTTCCAGGTAGCGGCGCAGCCATTCGAGCGTTTCGCGTTGGTAGTTTTTTGGTTCGAACATGCTCACCTCACCGAGAGTTCGTAGGGGATTTTCTTGAAAGTAATGCCTTCCGCACGCAGGCGGGCTTCATCCAGCAGGCTGACCTCACCGTAAATGACTTTTGACCCGGCAAAGGGCGGTAGGATGCGCAGTAATTTTTGCGTGAGGACGTTGCCGCCCTCAGGGGTTTTGTCGCCCAGGATGCCATTGAAAAGTAGGTAGTAAGCCGTACCGTTATGAACGCCAAGGAGTGGAGTCTTTTCTTCGCCGCGCGCAATAGGCAAAGGAGTTTTGGTTTCACTGAACCAACAATGCGCGGCCAGCGCCGGGTAGGTGACGTGTGGGTTGATACGATTGTTTTCATCAAAAACAGGCTCGCTCAGGCGGTAAAAACGGAAACCGCCGCCGCCCTGCCAATTATAGGCTTTTGAAATACCGCCTTGTTCGCCATCCACCACTTTTTTAAGACGCGGCACGCAGTGTGAGATGGCATGCTCGCCCATCTCAATGCCGATATAGCGCCGGTTCATTTTGTGTGCCACGGCAGCCGTGGTGCCGGAGCCAAGAAAGGAATCAAGAACAAGGTCGCCAGGGTTGGTGCCAATTGTCAGAACTCGCTCAATTAAGCGTTCTGGTTTGGGGGTCTCAAAAATTTCAGTGGAATTAAGAACTGTGATTTCTCGTTTTGCTTCTTGATTGTCACCTACTTCTTCTCGAATCCACAATGATAAAGGGACATAGCCTGATTGAACCTCAGATAAAAATTGTTTTATTGATGGTCGGTTATTTCCAGATTGTCCGAACCAAATTCGGTTTTCTGACAACCATCGTCGAAAAGTTTCTTCTGATGGCGCCCACTGTCTGCCTGGTGGTGGATAATGGGATTGTCCATTAGGTCCAACAATGGGATAAGAGTGTCCCTTTGCTTTAGTCTTTGATGTAAGGTCTCCACTTTTCCAAGCACCTCTAGGGTCATTATCAATATTTTCGTATCTGGCATTCATTTCATCTGTTCTTGGTAAAAGATTTACTTTCAAGGCCTTGATGTTTTTTGCAAAAGTCAAAATATGATCATGCGCTTGAGTAATACCATTGTCATCATTTTGTGGAGAATATTTCTTTTGCCATACCACATTTGACAAGAAATTTTGCCGTCCAAATATTTCATCGCAAATTACCTTCAGGTAATGTCCTTCATTGTCATCAATCGAAATCCAAATAGAACCATCATCTCGAAGTAACTCTCGCAGCAATTCCAACCTTGGATACATCATCGTCAACCAGGTGGAATGTTCCAAATTGTCATCATAATGTTCAAAGGCACTGCCGGTGTTATATGGCGGGTCGATGTAGATACATTTAACCAGCCCGGCATAGTAAGGCAGCAGGGATTTTAGCGCAGCCAGGTTGTCGCCCTGGATGAGCATGTTCTGGGTATTAGGATCGCCATATGAAAGGCCAGCGCCCTCTTCTAACAAACGGTAGGGAACATCACGCGAAGCGCGGCGCGCTTCTTCATCATTGAGCCAATGTAAGGTGGGCATGCCAATCCTTGATTATGTTTAAATTTCAGAAGTGAGAATAAGAAAATAATATCGTAATAATACACTCAAATAGAATATGCGGCAACGCGATTGCCGGGTAGGAAATAGAAATATGACGCCGCTTACCCCCACCTCGCCTACGGGTTCAGCTTTTTGACGATTGGCATAACGCCGCCGGCAACACAGCCGTGGATGCGTTGGCAACGGCGAAAAACCGCTTTACCTGTTAAAGAGGCCTCCAAAAATCCCGCCAAAAAAGCCACCAAATATTAAGGAGATAAACAAGCCAATGATTCCGATGACGAACATTGCCGGAATCCAGGCGACGGTCAGTTTAATCAGGAAGCCGACCAGATCCCAGAAGGATATGTCGATACTCACAATTTTCACATTCATCAGTGCCGAAGCAGCGGTGGGTTTGGCCGATGCCTGCAGGATCCGGTTAAGTTGCTCGTTTTGCGCCTTGAGCAAACCGATCTGCTCTTGTTGTGCCTGATTAATTTCCGCCAGGCGGGAGGCTTGCAGTTGGAGTACATCCATCGGGTTCTTCTGAACGGTTGGCGTTGGTTCTGCGGTCATTTTTTCCCCTTATTCATTCCACGTTGCGAATTTACAGTTGGGTTGCATCTGTTTTGAAAAAAATTCAGCTTACATTCGGCCACTTGATGATTATAGCGAATAACTTCATTCAGAATGCGCGCCCGGTGGTATGACCGCGGCTGTCAATGGTGGGTTTCGGGGTTACAGGAGTCGATTTTACTTTTGCAACGTTTGGCCCCTTCACTCTTACAGGGTAGGCCCACCCTACAACTGCCCAACCCTCACCCCGGCTGCGATTGTTTTCTGCATGATTTTAATTCCCCTCTCCCGATTTTCGGGAGAGGGGCAAGCGGCTGTGATCCAATAAACCCTCATTAAGGGGTGAGGGCCGCCTCCCCTAAAACGCCTCGTGCTCCGATCGCGCAATGATCTCGTTTTGCGGCGTTGGGGCACGGCGCGCCGTGCCCCAACGCTGCCAACGGTCGCACCTACGCCGCGGGCTCGGCGGCCGGGGCGGCGGCCTTGTGCTGCTCTTCGATGGTCAGGATGGCCGGGGTGAAGAAGCCGACCAGGGTCACCAGGATGCACAGCCCGCCGCCGATCAAGTACCAGGTGCGCAGGCCCAGCCAGTCGGAGACCGGCCCGGCCACCATCAGACTGAGCGGCATCATGGCGGTGGCGCCGGCGTTGATCAGCGAGAAGACGCGCCCCTGCATGTCGTGTTCAATCGTGCTCTGGAAGATGGCGCCCAGCGGCCCGTTGGCCAGCACCTGCGTGAGTCCGAGGATGAAGTTGGCCGCCAGCATCATGAAGAACATGTTGGCGGGCGCAATGCCAATGAGAATGACGCCCAGGCTGATGCCCAGGATGCCGGTCAGCGAGGTGACGATTTTGCGCTTGAAGCCGCCCCAGGCGCCCAGCAGCAGCCCTCCAGCGATCATGCCGACCCCAAAGACGGTTTCGGCCCAGCCCAGTTCCACCACACCCTTGTTGAAGATCTTGGTCACGATCAGGGGTTGGAACGAGCTGGCCGGCACCAGCAGGAAGTTGAGCAGCATGGCCATCAGAATCAGGGCCAGCAGGCCGGGCCATTTGACCACGTAGCGGAAACCCTGTGCCAGGTCCTGCCAGTAGGTGGTCTTCTGCGCGCTGCCGTTGGCCTGCGCCACCTGGCGCGGCGGGTTGGGGATGGCGAAGAAGAACAGCGGCAGAATGGCGAGCGCGGCGGTGACAATGTCGACCGCCAGCACGCCCTGGAGGGGCAGCAGGCCGAGCAGCAGCGCGCCCAACGGCGGGGCGAAAATGGTGATCAGGCCGCTGAGGGTCTGGTTGAACCCGGCCAGGCGGGTGAGGAAATCTTTTGGCACCATCAGCGAGGTCGAGGCGGTCATGGCCGGGCCGTGGAAGGCGCCGCCCAGCGAGCGCACCAGCATGGCGGCATAAATGTGCCAGACCTGGATGCGTTCGGTGGCGAACAGGAAGATGAGCACGCCGGTGGCCAGGGCGATGCCGCCGTCGGCCAGGATCATGATCCAGCGGCGGTTCCAGCGGTCCACCAGCGCGCCGGCGAACGGGCCGAGCAGCACCTGCGGCAGCAGGGCAAACAGCGTGGCGGTGGCCAGCACGGTGGCCGAACCGGTCTTGCTGGTCATCCACCACACCAGGGCAAACTGCACCAGCGACGAGCCAACCAGCGAGAAGGCCTGGCCGATCCAGATGGTGAAAAAGCGCGGCGCCCAGCGTTCGGGCACGGAAACGGTAGGGGAGAGGGGGGAATTGTCCATGTGGGGGTACCTGAAACAAATCTTACCCCTTAATCGCCCGGCTTCAATCATTCATAATGCCGGAAAAGGACTGGTCAAACGGCCAGATGGGTCACTTTTTAATGCGCTGTTTTAAATCCTTAAGAAAATAACCCATTGACAGAACATATATTCTAACCTATTATTGACCATACAACTCGATAATTTATCGTTACGATAAGGAGATGAGCCATGTCCCGCGTCATTCATTTTGAAGTACCGACCAGCGATTCGGCTGCCAGCGTGAAATTCTACGAGAACGTCCTCGGCTGGAAGATCATGCGCTGGGAAGGTCCGACGGAATATTACCTGGTGGAAACCGGACCGGACGGCGAACCGGGCATCAACGGCGGGCTGGGCGGCGCGGCCAACGAGTTCAAGGGCACGGTCAACACCGTGGGCGTCGACGACATCGATGCCGTGCTGAAGAAGGTGATCGAGAACGGCGGGCAGATCGTCATGCCCAGGGATGAGATTCCGGGCGTGGGGCTGCTGGCTTACGTGCGCGAGCCGGGCGGCGCGGTGATCGGCCTGATGCAATCCTTCCCGGGTTCAGGGATGTAAATTAAATAGGATACACAGGATTCGGGATACTATCTCAAGTTGCCATCTGCCATCCTGAGGAGCGAAGCGATGAAGGCTCTCAATTTTCACGAGCAACGACCCGCACGATCAGAAAAGAAGATTCTTCGCCTCCGCTGCGCTTCGGCTCAGAATGACAGATCATTTGTGCTTATGTAACAACTTGAGGATGCAAGATCAAACCAACAGGGATCAACCCTTACCTTTGCAAGGCAGGCAGGGCAGAAAGGATGAAGAGGATATGAAAGCCATATCCTCTTCGTTTTTTATCCTGATTATCCTTTAAATTATGCCGGTTTGTTGTTGGCCTGCTGGGCGGGGGTGAGCTGCGCGGGAATGGCGGCGGCGCCTTCGGCGAAACCGACCTCGATGCCGCGGCGGATTTCGCGCCAGTAGGCCTGCGCGGCGGCGAACTTGTCGGCGCGGAAGCGCGCCAGCCACTCGTCCAGCGCGGGGTTCTTCAGCCCGTCACGCTCCCACTGCTCCAGGTAACCGAACACCAGGTCGATGACGCGCTCGCTCTCCCACGGAACCGCCTTGGGGCCTTCGCGCACGAAGACCTCTTTGGACAGGTTGAACTGGTGGGCCTTGTAATCGATCTCCAGGTCGTAGTGCGCGCTGAGGATCTCGTCGGTGATCAGCTCGGACCACTTGCGGTGGAAGCGGCAGATGCCGCTGTTCTCATTGAACAGCTCATAGGTCATGCGCTCGACGTTCTTGCGGCCCAGCTCGAAGGGCGGCAGAAAATCGACACCGTAATAGACGAAATATTTGCCCATCATCGGCATGGGGCTGAGCATGCCCGGCACCCAGTACTGGTTGGGGGCCATGTAACCGGACTCGCCGTGCGCCAGATACACCGCCCGGTCGCGCGAGCGGATTTTGTATTTCTTATCCAGGTCGCGCGAGGCCGAGCGCATGCCCTGACGAAAAACCGCGCAGCGCGGGTCGGTGAGGATTTGCGCGGTGACCTGCATGGCGTACTCGGCGTTCTTCAGGCTGTCGGCGACCACGTCAAACTTTGCCGGGTCGTCGGCGTACTCAAAGCGCAGTTCCTCGCGCGGCGGAAAGCCGAAATCCTCGGGCGGGAGCAGCCCCTGGCTGACCAGTTCGAGGATCCAGGCCAGCGTGCCGCCCGCCTGGATGGCATCGAAGCCCATCGCGTCGACGAAGTCGTTGAGCAACTCGGCGGCGCGCTGGTCAAACACGCCGCACTGCGGGCCGAGCGCGTGGTAGGGCTCGTAATCCTTCTTGTAGCGCCCGTTCATCTTCTTGCAAACCACCGCGCAGGGTTCGCCGCAGTGCTGGAACTTGCGCGGCTTGATGGTTTCTTCGTTGAACTGGGCCAGGTAGTGATCGAGGATGAAGTGCTGGTGCTGCTTGAGGCGTGAATCCTCGCCGGCGTAGATGCTGGCGTAGTTGAAGCTGAGGATGCGCTCGTTGAGCTCGCGCATGTTGACGCCGAAGGTGCCGCCGGTGTCGAACTGGGGCACGTAGCGGTATTTTTCGGTGGCGGCCAGGTCGGTCTGAATGGTCTTTTTGCCGAAATGCTCAAGGAAGTAGGTGTCGATCTCGCCCGAATCGCGCAAGTCGGGGTCTTCCCACTCGCCGCCGAAGACGATGGCGGCCAGGTTGTGGTATTGCAACAGGCGGCTGCCCAGACCGCCGCGCCCGGCCCAGTCGGTGACCGCGGTGAGCGCGCCCTTGCGCACCGGGTTCGAGCCGATGGCACCCTCTTTGGTGTGGCGCGCCGCCGGGCCGACGGCCAGGATGCGCACCTTGTCGGCCGGATATTCGGCGGCGTAGCGGTCGAAGAGCGCCTGCTGCAGTGCGAAGAAGCCGGTCAGGCGCTCGCCTTCGGGGTCGGCGTAGCCCACCCACAGCGTTTCCACGTCCACCGGCTCGATGCGGCATTGGATTTCGCCGTTCTTGTGGTTAAGCAGCAGCACGCTGGGGGTTTCGGCGCGGTTGCGCAGCGCGATGTAGTTGACGCCCACGCCGTGGAAGACGTAGGCCGCGCCGCCGATGGAGGAGACGTAAAAGCCGTCCCACTGCGGGCTCCACGCGCCGAGCACCAGGCGGCGCGACCCGGGGATGCTGCTGCCGGCCAGCAGCCCTTCGCCGAAGGTGAAGCTGTCGGGGTAGAGGTTGTGGCGGTGCCAGCCGTAGTCGACCGGGCCGAGGATGTTGGGTTCGTCGAGCGGGCGCGCGTACCAGTTGCCGTTGTTTAGATGAACGGTCATCTCGCGCTGGATGATCGGGTAAGTCATGGGAGGGTTCCTTTCCGGGCGGGTCGATGCCGCCAGGGACTATTTTAATGCAGATATTGTCAAATCGGCGGAATTCCCGCCCTTCCCCTGCTTTTGTCCAGTATGCAGCCGTTCTTTGGATGGAAGAAAACGGGCAGGGCATGGCTATAATCAAAACTGCAATCCTGGCGAATAACCATCTGGGAGGGTGTTCATGTCCGCAATACTGGAAGTTCAGCAGCTGGTGAAAAAATACGGTGACAAGGTCGCCGTGAACGGGATCAGTTTTGACATTCAAGCGGGTGAAATTTTCAGCCTGCTGGGGCCGAACGGCGCCGGTAAAACCACCACCATCTCCGTATTATCTACGCTCTACGTGCCCACCGCCGGCGACGCCGTGATCGGCGGGCATTCGGTGGTGAAGGAACCCATGGCCGTGCGCAACCTGATCGGCGTGGTGCCGCAGGACCTGGCGCTTTATGAAGACCTGACCGCGCGCGAGAATCTGGCCTTTTGGGGGCAGATGTACAACCTGAGCGGCAAGGCGCTCAACGCGCGCATCGACCAGGTGCTGGAACAGATCGGCCTGAAGGACCGCGCCAAACAGCGCGTGAAGACTTTCTCGGGCGGCATGAAGCGGCGCGTCAACATCGGCGTGGGGCTGCTGCACCAGCCGCGCCTGCTGTTCATGGACGAGCCCACCGTGGGCATCGACCCGCAGTCGCGCCGCGCCATCCTCGATTCGGTCAAGGACCTCAACCGGCAGGGCATGACCGTGCTGTACACCACGCATTACATGGAAGAGGCCCAGGAGCTTTCCGATCGGGTCGGCATCATCGACCACGGCGACCTGATCGCGCTGGGCACGCAGGGCGAGCTGACCCGCCAGGTGGGCGAGTACGAGGCGCTGCAACTGCACATCGGCGAGATGGACGATTCCGAAGCGCTGGCGCAGGTCCTGCGCGGTGTGGAGGGTGTGGTGCGCGCCGACGTGATCGACCATAACATTACCCTGATCACCCCCGAGGCCGAAAAGATCCTGGCGCCGGTGGTCAGCCGCGCCAACGAGCGCGGCATCCGCATTCACACGGTCACCATCCAGGAGCCCAACCTCGAAGCGGTCTTCCTGCACCTCACCGGGCGCGCGCTGCGCGATTAAGGAGCCGCCATGAAAAAGATCCTGCTTTTGGGTTGGAAGGACCTGACCCTGGCGTTCCGCGACCGCGCCGCGCTCATCATGATGCTGCTGGCGCCCTTCGCGCTGACGCTGGGGCTGGGGCTGGTCACCGGCGGTCTGGCTTGG
>JAPKMQ010000097.1 GCA_026645875.1 Longilinea sp. | reverse complement strand
GCGCGGTCCTTCTCCAGCGCGCGGTTGACGATGGCACGCACGTCCTCGGGGATGCCCGGGTGCAGCGCGTCCAGGTCGGGGACGGGGTCGTGCAGGTGCATCATCATCAGCGTCATGGCCGAGTCGGCCTCGAAGGGCGGCCGCCCGCCCAGCGTTTCAAACAGCGTGACGCCTAACGAGTAGATGTCGGAGCGCGCGTCGGGGTGCAGCCCCTGGATTTGCTCGGGCGACATGTAGAGTGCCGTGCCCAGCACCGCGCCGGTGGCGGTGTGTCCCTGCCCGCCCAGCATGTGCGCGATGCCAAAATCCATCAGGATGGCGCTGCCGTTAACATCCAGCATGATGTTGGCGGGTTTGATGTCGCGGTGGATCATGCCGCGCTGGTGGGCGTAGTCTGCGGCATGGCAGATGTCGATCATGGCGCGCAGCGCGTCGCGCACGCCCACGCGCCGCCCGGAGGCGTTGAGGCGCTTGATGCGCGCGCCGAGCGTTTCGCCGGCCACGAACTCGAGCACCATGTAATAGACGTCGTTATCGTGGTTGAAGTCGAACACCTGGACGATGTTGGGGTGGCGCAGGCGCGCCACGGCGGTGGCTTCGGACTCGAAGCGGCGGACGAATTCCTCGTTGTCCGAAAGGTGCGGGTGGATCAGCTTGATGGCGACGGTGCGGCGCAGGTTGGGGTCGCGCGCCTTGTAAACGGCCGACATGCCGCCCTGCCCGAGCAGTTCTTCGATCTGGTAACGCCCGCCCAACACCTTGCCCACCCAGCGATCAGTCATTGTTCGCCTCCATGAAGTTCATTCTTACGGTTCGATCAACCACAGCCACGCGTCCTCGAAGGTGCACACGGTGCGGCCCGATTCCGAGGCCGCGATCATCGTCAGAAAACCATCGGTGAACACCGCGGTGCGTTCATTATAGTTCCCCAGCGCGGTCTGGTAGGTGCTTTCATACTGCTTGAGGATGTCGTTGTACTCTTCCATTTGTTTTTGATAGGTGTTCATGGCGGCGGTGTCGTTCTGGTTCAGCGGCTGCACCGGTTTGGGCGGCGCGGAAAGCCGCTCGGGCGGCTGGGTGGTATCCACTTCGCCGATTTTGACGCCGTTGGTGTAGATCTCGATCAGGTTGCCGCGCGCGATGACTGCCAGGCGGTTGGTGGTGCCATTTTGCCACTGGAAGGATTGATCCTCGGTTTTGGGGAAGAAGTCGTGCACGTTGGCGATCTCGCCCTCAGACAACGCCGTGAAGAGGACGTGCCCGCTGCCGAAGCGGGTCAGCAGGATCATGTAGCCGTCGGTCTTTTTCTGGTCGCCGTTGGAGCGAAACATCAGGCCGCAGCCCGAGGAGCCGTATTGCGTATCCCAGGTGACGTCGGCGGCCAGGGCAAAATCGGCGGCGGTGACCTCGGGGTGGTCGTTGCCGTTGGCCATCTGCTGGTAGCCGGTGATTTCGAGGGTGAGCGGGTCGTGCCGCCAGCCCAGCCGCCCGCTGCCGGAATCCAGCCCGTAGACGGGCAGTTCAGCCACCACTGGCGCGGCCTGGGTGGCGTAATCCCGATCGGCCTGGCTGCTGCCGGCGGCCGCAGCGGTCTGCGCGGCGGCAATGGCGCCGGCGGTGGCGGCGGCCTCGGCCTGGGCGGTGGCCAGTTTGTTGACCGCCAGCTTTTCAATCTGGGCGGCGGTGGCGGTGCCGGCCACCGAGGTGCCCAGCGCGACCAGGGTCGGGTCGGACGGTCCCGCGCTCTGCCCGCAGCCCGCGCTGAGCGCCAGGGCGGCGAGCAGGATCAGGCCAGTGAGGATGCTGGTTGGCTTATTCATGCTCTTTCCTCCGGCGCGCTCAGGCGTTGTCCTTGCGCTTGATCAGGATCAGGATGATGACGATGTAGACGGCGACCAGGATGCCCTGCGCGCCCCACACCTCGATCAGCCAGGCGCGGTAGCCGGCCGTGTCGGTTTTATCCACCCAACCCCAGCCGAACTCTTCCTTCACGCCGTCAATCACGCCTTCGGCATGCTGCACGGCGGAGTTGCGCGCGGTTTCGTAATCGATCAGCTGCTTCTGGTACTCCTCCATCTCGGCCTGGTAGAGTTTGGCCTGGGATTCATACAACTCCATCTGGGAGCGGTAATTATCCTGGATGACCTTGACGTCATCCTGATAGGCTTTGAGCGCGTTGAGGTACTGCACCGTGGCGACCTGGTCGTTCTGGTCGGTGGGCGGCGAAGGCGCCTCAGGGATGACCGGCTCGGCGGGTTTCTCGGCCAACTCGGCTGGTTTGGCCGGCCCCTGCATATCCACCTCGGGGACGTAATACTGGCCGATGCCGGGGAAGTTGCACGAACCGGGCTTGAAGACGGCCGTGCCCATGCAGTTGCAGCCGGCAGCCTCTTTGGATTCCAGCGTCATGGCGTCGCGCAGGTCTTCGGGCAGCTGCCAGCATTTGTCGCGGGCCACGTCCGAGCCGAAGCCGACGATGCCGATCAGCCCCTCGAAGGCCCAGCGCGTGGAGGCGATGGCGCTGACCGAGCTGGGCACCGGCGCCAGCACGCCGCTGAGAACGATCTGCGGCACCAGCAGCATGATCATGATCATGGGCGCGGAAGAGGCGGCCGGGGCCAGCGCCGAGGCCAGCAGCCCGCTGACCATGCCGGCCATGGCGGCCAGCACCATGGTGACGTAGATCAAGCCGATCTCCAGCGCACCGCCAGGCATGTCGAAGGCCAGGGTGTGCACGATGGTATAGGCAGCGGCATGGTAAAAGGCCAGCAGCAGCGCCACCCAGATTTTTGAGGCCACGTAGGGTACGATCTTCAGGTTGACCAGCCGCTCGCGCTTGTAAATATCCTCCTCTTTGACGAACTCGCGCATTTGCGAGAGGCCCGCCACCAGCAGGCAGTAGATGGTCATCAGGAAAAGGGTGATGGCGCCGTTGCCGCCGTTGCCGGTGGCGTAATCGTAGGGATTCTTGCCCATCAGCGGCGCGATGATGAAGTCGAGCGAGGCCACCAGCGGCGGGGCCAGCAGCATGAGCGTCAGCGAGGAGCGGTCGCGCACCAGGATGCGCAGGTTGCGCGCCGATAGGATGAGGAACTGGCTGAGCGCCGAGGACGTGCGCCGCGCTTTGGGCTTGGGCGCGGCTGCCGGAGCCGATTTGACAGCCGGGGCAGGCTGCAGCGGTTGCGCCGCGGCCTTTTTGAGCGGCTCGGCGATATGTTTCTGGTAGTAGGGCGTTTCGGCAAAGCGTTTGGCCCAATCCTGCGCCGAACCCTTGGAGGAATCGTCCAGGATGGCGTAGATCTGGTCGAATTCCATCTCGCGGGCGCGCTTTTCGCGCTCGGAGCGGAACGAATCGAAGTAGGCCAGGGCCTCGTCGGGCGGGCCGAACCAGGCCAGGTAGCCGCCGCGTGCCAGGAAGACGACCTTGTCGGCCAGCATGACGTTCTTGGTGGCGTGCGTCACCAGCACGATGGTGCGGCCCTGGTCGGCCAGGCGGCGCATCAGGTGCATGAAGGCGGTTTCGGTGCCGGGGTCGAGCCCGGAGGTGGGCTCGTCGAGGAAGAACAGGCCGGGCGAGGTGAGCAGCTCCACGCCGATGGACACGCGCTTGATCTGACCGCCGCTCAGCTTGCCGATGGGGCTGTCCTTGCGGTGCAGCAGGTCGAGGTCTTCCAGCACCTCCATGATGCGCTTGTGGCGCTCCTCTTTGGTGGTGTCGCGCGGCATGCGCAGGCGCGCGCTATACTCCAGCGCCTGGTAGACGGTCAGGCCGGTGTGGATGATATCCTTCTGCGGCACGAAGCCCAGGTCGTTGCGCACCGCGTCGAAGTTGCGGTACACGTTGGTGCCGTTGACCAGCACCTGCCCCTGGGTAGCGGGCTTGTAGCCGATGATGGCGTTGATCAGCGTCGATTTGCCGCCGCCGGACTGCCCGACCACCACCACCAGCTCGCGCGGCTGGAAGCACAGCGAAATGTTCTGCAGGATGTTGAGGTCCTTGCGCACCCAGCGGTTGAGCCCGATGGCCTCCACCTTCAGGCCGCGTGAGTCGTCGAAGCGGTCCAACTGGTCTTGCTTCATGACAAAGCGGAAGCGGCCGATGCGCACGGTGTCGTCCTCGTCCAGCCAGACCTCTTTCTCGATGCGCTGGTCGTTGACGAAGGTGCCGTTGGCGCTGCGCAGGTCGCGCAGGCAGTAACGGTGGCCGACGCGCTCGATTTGCGCGTGGAAGCGTGAGACGTTGGGCGAGGCCAGCACCACGTCGTTGCCGGGGTCGCGCCCGATCTGGATGAGGGACTTCTCGCCGAAGCGGATGGGCTGCAATTCGCCGGCCGCGGCCGCTTGAGCGCTGTAGGCCAGGCTGACCATCAGGCCGGGATCCAGGCTGCCGATGCGCAGCAGGTCGCCGTTTGCCAGGGCGCGGCTTTCGGGCACCGGGCGGCCGTCGAGCAGCACCGGGTTGGCGGCTTCTGGCAGAATGCGCAGGATGTAGCCAGCGGGGGTGCGCTCCAGGCGGGCGTGATAGCGCGAGACGATGCGCGAGTCGATGACGATGTCGTTGTCGGGCGCGCGGCCGATGCGGATTTCGTCGCGGGTGAGCGTGTAGCTGGCGGATTTCTCGCCGGCCACGGTGACGGTCAATTTGGGCGGGGCGGCGTGCTGCAGCGCGCCCAGCAGGGCGTCGTCGCCAATCATGGTGGCGGCGGTGCCGGGCACGGCCTCGAACATGGTTGCGGGCTGCTGCACCTCGGTGCGCGCGGATTCGACCGCGGTGGCGGAGACGGAAACCTTCGGCGGTAGGATGAATTGCAGCACCACGTTCTGCCCCAGCCGGATTTCATCCCCGGCTTGCAACCGGCGCGGCGCAGAGAGGCGCTGTCCGTTGACGAAGGTGCCGTTGGTGCTGCCCAGGTCCTCCAGCCAGTAGTCGTCACCCTGCTGGTAAAGGCGCGCGTGCCGGCGCGAGATGCCCGGCGCGTCAATCTGCCGGTCAGCGGCCGGGTCGCGGCCGAGGATGATCTCGGATTGATCGATCGGGAAGCGCTCGCGCTCGACCTGTCCTTCGCGCAAAACGAGCATGGGATGATCATCTGCTGGCATGGGATTCCCTCCTGTGTTCACAGCCCAATGCGCCGTTGGCCCTGAAAAGCTCGCAGATCAATTTATATAAAAGCTGGATTCACAGATGATTATACAATTGGAGTACTGACAATTCTCTGATCAATTTAGTAAAGCTCGGGATTTTGCCTGTCCTGTTTGATCTGTTCACGATCCACTTAGTGCCCGGGTATTGGACCGCATAAACATTTTGATTGCAGCGTAGATCAAGATCGCACCCAGAAATACCTTAAGGATATTGGGCGAGAATATGCCGTACAAAAGGGCGCCGAGGATTGATCCGATAATGGAACCCGCCCCCATTGGAACGATAATTTGAGATGCTGTGGTCCGATCAAAAGATTTGCCTAAATGATGGTAACGCATCAGCCCAACACACACCGTTGGCAGACTGATGATCAGACTGGCTGTCCCCGCCACTTTAATGCCAACGCCAAAAATAAAAATGAGCGTTGGTATGATTAATTCTCCACCGGCTACCCCCAGCGAGGTGCTCACAATTCCAATCAATATGCCCGCAAGCAGCCCGACAATGATCTGGATAAATGGATGAGAGTTGATGAGATCGGCGCTGTCAAAGTGAAGAAAGCCTTCAAGGATCAACAATAATCCAATTGCGATTAACAAAACCTTCATCCAGGTTTCAAGCGCATGTTTTGAAATTTTGCTTGCCAGGTTTGCCGCAGTCAATGCCGACAGAACCCCGCCGCTCATCATGGATAACAAGATGGGCAGCAGATCCATTAAAGGAAAACTTGAGATAACCCCCGCCCTCATGATCAGAGAGGTGATAATCGTGATTAAGCTGATGGCTAAATTAATGGGGACCGCTTCGAGTGCCTGCCGCTTAAGAACGCCAATTAATACGGGTAATCGAAATTCTGCGCCGCCCAAGCCGATCAACCCGCCGAGGATTCCGATTGGTATTGAAATTAAGAATGCAACCAGCCTGTTGGAATTGGATGCAAACCTTTGAATCCTTCCCAATGGTTGCTCCTATTGTGCTTTTGATAAGGATTTCGACAGTTGTAAAGCAACAAAAAGCACTCCAAAAGCAATGGCCGATAAAAGTAAAACCAATGCATTGGCCTGCTGCGTGTTGTTTGATTGCACAGCATCATACAATGCCATGGAAAGGGTTTGTGTTTGTCCTGGAATATTCCCCGCGATCATCAATGTTGCTCCAAAATCCCCCATGGCTCGTAAAAAGCCCAATAATCCACCCGCGACGATCCCTCTCCAGGCAATGCCTAAATCGATGTACCAAAAAAGCTGCCACCGCGTGCAGCCGTCCACCCGGCCCGCATCTTCAATTTCCTGGCTCACCTCCGCCAGACTGGTCCGCACGAGTTGAACCACCAGCGGGATCGCTGCTACCGTTGCCGCGATGACAGCTCCCGGCCAGGCAAAGACCACCCGCAGACCGAGACTCTCCAGTAACGGCCCGATGCCCTGGCGTCCGAAGAAAAGCAGCAGGTAGTATCCTAATACCGTGGGGGGAAGAACCAATGCCAGGAGGGTTAATCCCTCCAGTATCCATTTAAAGCGGAATCTGCCTTTTACCAGCACCCAGGAAATCCCGATGCCGGTAACAAGCGCAATGAGTCCCGCCAACGTGGATACCCAGAGAGATAATGCCAATGGGGAATAGATCATGGTTCATCGACTGCAGGTTGTTGGTTGGTAAGCAGATAGATCTCGTCTGGTAAAAGAAAGCCGTATTGCCGCATGATGGGGCGGCCTTCTGCTCCATTGATAAACGCAATAAAATCCTCGGCCAAAGCCGGATTTTTGCACGTCGTGAGAATTGCAAGAGCCTGATCCAGGGGCCTGTGCAGGGATTCATCGATCAACGTCCAGGTTATTTCAGGCACATTGGCGACAGAAAGGGAGATAATTGCAGCTTCTGCGTCACCTGTTTGGACAAATTGAAGTGCCTGGCGCACGTTCTCGCCATAAACCAACTTCTGTTGTAATTTCTCCCATAAACCCAGGGATTCAAGCGCTTGTTTGGCTGCCAGGCCGTACGGCGCGTGTTCCGGGTTTGCAATGGCAATATACTGAATATCATCCGACAGCAAATCTTCAAGTGTTACCGCCTGAACCCCCGCTTTTTTGTTTACGGCGAGGACAATTCGCCCCCTTGCATAAAGATCCGCGCTGTCTGAAATTGCAAGGCCCTGGTTAACCAACCGGTCGATGTATTCAATGTTGGCGGATGCCACAAGATCAAAGGAAGCGCCATTCTCAATTTGCTGAACCAATTGCCCGGTTGACCCAAACACCAGGATCACTTTTCTGCCGGTTTGTTGTTCATAAAGGTTGGCAATATCTGTAAAGGCGAATTGCAGATCGGCTGCCGCTGCGACGGTGATGGTTTCGTCAAATTTTGTGGGGGTTAACTGGAGGTTTATTCCGTTGCCAGCCTGACAGCCGGAAAGGAAAGAAATGAGCAGGATGCAAAAAATGAATTTGAACTGTTTCACGGTGATCAAAACCTACTCTCCGCGAAAATATTCCGCAGATTTTTCCATCCAATCCAGTATTCCCTCCAGTTGGCGAATGCGCAGATCCAGTCCCATGCGATTGAACACCTGGGCGGGAGGGATGAGCGACAGGCGGGCGCGAAGGTTTCGCAAATGAGCCTGGACGGTTTTGGTTTGCTCTTCAATCAGCCGGGTGCACAGGCTGGTGTTGATCTTGGATGCAAAAAACAGGCGCGAGATAAATTCCACGCGAATCGCGCGTGCGCTGCCCGGTGTGGAAGTGTATAGCCAGGATTCAAAGGCGGTTTTGCCGGCGTCTGTCAGTGTCAACAATTCCCTGTCGGGACGCTTTTCCTGGGATTGATGTGAGGTGGAAACGAGGTTTTCTTTCTCTAAATTTTTTAAAATGTTATAGGCCTGGCTTTGCGAAATGTGCCAAACTTCATAAAGGTCTGCCGAAAGCTGTTTGTGCAATTCATAGCCGTGCATGGGATGTAAATATAAAAATCCCATGACTGCGTATTTTGGAGATAGTTCGCTGGCAGCGTTTGAAGTTTTGGCCATTTATATACTCACTCAATGAGTATAATGCAAATATTTCATAATTGCCAGCGATCCTGTGCATTTTTTAGGAACAAAATGAAACCGCAATCAAACGGGCGGCCAACAGGCAAACAAAGCCGGGGCGCAAGGAATGCGCCCCGGGGATGTGTCGAATGAACGCGAAGGAGCGTTATGTGCTCACTTCTCCAGGTCGGCCAAAATCTCCTTATACTGCTCGCGGGTGAGCTCGCCGCGGGCGTAGCGCGCCTGCAGGACCTCTTTGGCCGTGGGCTGGCTCTGCGCAGGCGGCATGGGCTGCGAATGATTGCCGCCCGCCAGCCGGCGGATGCCCCAGACGATCAGTAAAATCAAACCCACCAGCAGCGCCAGACTGAACAGCGCGCCGAAGATCATGCCAATCCAACTCACACCACCACCATACCATCCATGCATCATACGAGTACCTCTCTTTCCAATTTATCCATTTCTGGATCTTGTTTCTACGCCAAAGTATAGCCGGGAGATATATAGAAATTATGAAGAAATGGTAAAGAAAGGATAAAGCCACGCCTGTGAAAATCAATTCGGTTTGACACGGCGGTTGGAGTAGAACCACAGCCGGCCGCACCGAAAGCAAAAGAACCCCAGCGGTTTCGGCGCAAAGCGTCTTTCTGTGGTATAGTGAACAAGAGATTTATAATCAGATTTGTGTAAACTGTGTGTCGCCACTCTTCTTTATAAAGATGGCGGCATTTTTGTTAACGCAGATCTGCACACACGAAAGTAGGGATATCTTGGAAGTAAAACTGTATGTTGGCAATATGACTTATGACACCACCGACGAACAACTGCGCACCATGTTCGCGGAGGCCGGTTCTGTAATTTCGGTGGATGTGATCAAAGATCGCGACACCGGATCCTCCAAAGGATTTGCGTTCATCACCATGGGCAGCCAGGCGGATGCGACCAAAGCCATCAGCATGTTCAATGGCAAGGAAGTTGGCGGCCGCCCGCTGACTGTGAATACAGCCAAAGCGCGCGAAGATCGCGGCGGTTCCCGGTCCAATTACGGATCCAACCGCGGCGGAAACAGCCGCTACTAGACCCTTTGCGTTTCAAAACCCCGCCGGTAATGGCGGGGTTTTTATTTATCCCCGGTGTTTGCGCCATGCAGCCAGCCGCGGTTGTTTAGAATGGCTTGAACAGCATCAACCAGGTGATGACTGCAAGACCGCCCAAACCCACTACGGACAGGATCACTGGGAAGGTGGTATTGAGCAGCGCGTCAAGTTCGGCGCTGCTGGCTGGCGGGACGGCTGGCTGGGGCTTGTAGTTGATCATGTATGGCTCGCCGATCGCTTTGCGCACCTGGTGGTAAAAGCGGACGACCGAGACGCTCATGTAAATCGCGATGGCCAGCAGCAGCGCCAGTGAGGTCCAGATCCAGCCGCGCCCCCACCAGTGGCCGATGAAGCCGGTGATGATGCCGGTGATCAGCAGGAGGAGGATGGAAGCGTCCATCAAACCAATTGAGCTGCCCGATAACGCCAGCAGCGTGCTGATGCGCCTGGGTTCGCGTTCGCGGCGCAGCGTCAATGCAACCGCGATCGATACGCCGTGCGCCATGAGGAAGCCAAAGACAGCGATCACATGCAGATAAACGAGCCAGGGATACATCGATTTACCCACCTTTCCTTACCGATAAGTTTTGCTATCATCGAAAACGAATAAGACCAACAGAGAAGGGGACGATACGAAAAAGACCACCCGGCTTAATCAACTGCCGTTTCAATCGGGCGAGCAGTTACGTTATAGAAGATCATACATCGTTTATCGAATTGTTTATCTTAATAGTCATTAATATTTACCCGGATATGATGAAATGACTCTCCCGCCAGGCGGGTTGACGCGGTTGGAGTAGAATTACGGCATGCTGACCTACCGCCCCGCCACCCCCGCTGAGTTTCCGCAATTGGCCGAACTGCGCTGGCTGTTCCGCGCCGAGCATGACGCCGCGCACCCAAAATTCGACGCATCCGAGGCGGCGCGCGCCGAATTCACCGCCGCCTGCCTGGATTTCCTGCGCGAGAGCCAGGCGGAGGGGCGCTGGACGTTCTGGGTCGCGGTGGACGAGGACGGCATGATCGTCAGCAACGCCTACGTGTACCGCATCCCCAAAGTGCCGCGGCCGGGGCGGCTGCATGGGCAGATGAGCTACGTGACTAATGTGTTCACCCTGCCGGAGCGGCGCGGGCAGGGCATCGGCGCGCATTTGCTGCGCTGCATGCAGGCCTGGGCGCATGAGAACGGCATCGAACGCCTGATTTTGTGGCCGGCGGAGGGCCGCCAGGATTTTTACGCCCGGCTGGGCTTCGGTCCCGGCGAGGCGTTGGAGTGGGAGAACGGTGATTAGCAATTAGCGATTGGCGGTTAGCTAACAGCCAACAGCCAACCCTAACCAGGGC
>JAPKMQ010000096.1 GCA_026645875.1 Longilinea sp. | reverse complement strand
GTACTCCTTCCGCATCAAGCCGCCGTTTCGCAGTGCCGGGCTGGGGGGAAGGATGCTGGCCATCCTGGAAGCCGATCTGAAGCAGCGCCATTACCGCCAGATCACGCTTAACGTGGCCAAAACCAACACCCGCGCTCGAAAATTGTATGAGGCGCATGGTTTTCGAGCCGTTGCACACGAGCCGGGCTGCTGGTCCTACATCGACCATGAAGGCAACTGGCAGCACGTGGAAGAACCCGCCTGGCGCATGGAAAAAATAATTCGCTAAGGCGCCAACGCATTGTAGAGGTTCGCACCGTGTTTTCCCGCCTGCAATGCTGCCATCACCTGCGGTCGCTGCACGCGAAAGCGAATGGATTGCTGGCCCGCAGTAAATTCAAAGCTCAAATATGCTGAAGCGCTGCCCGGTCCAGGCAACGTTTCGATCGGAATTTGTTGCAGGACGGCAATAATCTGCTCCACCTGGTTACCGATCGTCTCCGGTGACAGGTCCGCCAGCCCGGCTTGCAGGTACAGATCCGTCTGCATGGGCACAAAGCGCTGCACGCTTCCATCGGCATTCACGCAATTCTCTCCAAAGGCCTCTGCGCGAACCTTGACCGCGTCCATACCCACAGCATCCAATGCCTGTCGAAACTGTGAGTCCACTTCTGGCAAGGATTGGTAGGTCCACTGATAACCGCAGGGCTGGGCAGTCGTTTCAGTGGCTTCAACAGGTAACTCCGCGGAAGGTGAAGGCGATGCAACCGCCTGCGTGGGCTCGACCAGTCCATCCGGCGTTCCGCCAGCCGGCACGCAGGCCGCCAGCGCAAACAATAAGATCATCAAAATCCATTTGCTCACACGCGTTCAAACCTCAACCACACCGATCTTCGTTGCTCATTTTCAAAACCATCCTGGCGTTCCCGCAGGCTGAATAGCGGAGAAAACGCATCCACCTCGGCTTCGCTGATACCCACGGACGTCCCCGCGGCCAGGCAATGCGCGTACAGCAGGTAGGTACCTCCCGGCGCCAACCAGCGGTTCAGGTTGGCTCGGTATGCAACCCTGCGGTGCGACGGAATGCTGTGGTAACAGCCCATATCCAGCACCAGGTCAAAGCGCTCCCGCACCTGAGGCATCACCGTGACATCGCCGGTCCAAACCTTGCCGTTGACCCCGGCCCGGTTCAACCGGCCGCGGGCGATCAGAACGGCGCGCCAGGCATATTCGACTCCTGCCACCTGCCACCCATAGGACGCCATCGTGATCAGGTTGGTTCCCGTGCCGCATCCCAGGTCAAGCGCATTGCCGGCAGGGTGATTTTCCAGGAACCGGTGCAATTCTGGCGGCGACACGCGCGTATCCCAGGGCGGGCGCCGGATATACATCAAGTTGAACCACAACCAGCCCAGATTGCCCTTCACTCAAGGCTCCATCGACCGGAATATTTGCGTCTCATCCAGGCTGCCCACGCTGCGCCAGTTTTCCCGGCCGTTGGTATCGTAGAAAATAAAGGTGGGTGTGTATTGGAAACCAAATTCCCGCCCTACCGCCCGCCCGGCCGGGGTGGTGACATCCACCCGCAGGACAACCAGTTGTTCGCTGTATTGTGCTTCGATCCCATCCACGATGGGCTTCATGCTCGCGCACGCCAGTCAATACGGTGATTGGAACTCCAGCAGGACCGGCTTACCCTGCCCGAATTGCGCGCGGATCTGTTCAACCGTCACCGATTGAGCACTCTTTGGCCGCAGGGCAAACCAGACGCCAGCCAGCAGGATCGCAAGCAGCAGCAACACCCCGGCCTCGCGCGCACCCAGGCGTTTTCGCCGCCAGGCCAACAGTCCAGCCATCAACGCCAGCAGGAAGATGCCCGTGAGCACGAAGGAGTATTGGTTGGCAATTTGCGGCATGACATTGCTCCTGATTATGTTCATATTAGAGTAGAAACCGTTAAAAGTCAAAACAATCTTTGACAAGAACCCAATCATCCTTTAGAATTGGACATTAAGCTATATTCCACAAGAAGGGTCGCTTTCATGAAAGAATATACAACTGAGTCCATCCGCAATATCGCGCTGGCCTCCCATTCGAGTGCTGGTAAGACCCTGCTGACAGAGGCCTTCCTGCACTTCACGGGTGCCACTACCCGCATGGGTAAGGTTGAAGACGGTACTACCGTTTCTGACTTTGATGAAGAAGAGGTGCGGCGCGGAATTTCCATTTACACCTCGGTGATCCCTGTTGAATACAAGGGAACCAAGATCAACTTTCTTGACACACCCGGGTACACCGACTTCGTCGGTGAAATGATTTCAGCGTTGCGCGTCGCTGATGGCGCGGTCATCCTGGTGGATTCGGTCTCCGGGCCTGAAGTGGGCACCGAACTGGCCTGGGATTACTGCAACACCTTCAAGCTGCCCCGCTTTATCGCCATCAACAAGATGGAGCGCGAAAACGCCAACTTCCAGAAGGCCCTTGCTGCCATGGAAAGCTTCGCCGACATTCGCTTGATCCCCGTGCAACTTCCGTGGGGCGAGAAGGCAGCCTTCCAGGGCGTCATCGACCTTCTTTCGATGAAAGCCCTCAAGGGCGACGGCAAGACGGTCGTGGACATTCCGGCTGACCTCAAGGATGCCGCCGAAGAAGCGCATATGAAGCTTGTGGAAGCTGCCGCTGAAGGCGATGACTCGCTGCTGGAGAAGTACCTGGAAAGCGGCGAACTGAGCGCTGAAGAAATCCTCTCCGGCCTCAAAGAGGTCGTACAATCGTGCAATTTTGTGCCGGTGTTTGTTTCCTCCGGCTCGGCAGAGATCGGCGTCCAGCCGCTGCTGGATGCGATTGTCACCCTGATGCCCTCGCCGGCTGACACCGCCTCCTCAAAGGTCACCAACGCCAAGGGCGAGATTGAAGAGCTGCGCGCGGCCGACTCTGGTCCGCTGGCTGCGTATGTGTGGAAAACCACCGCTGATCCGTTTGTCGGCAAGCAAACATTCTTCCGCTTGTATTCGGGCATGCTCAGCTCCGACTCGCGCGTCTGGAACCAGACCAAGGGCATTGAAGAACGCCTCGGCACCCTGAGCATTCCGCGTGGCAAGGAAGGCTTGCCCATCAAGGTCGTGCATGCCGGCGATATTTGCTACATTCCCAAACTGACCGACACCTCCACCAGCAACACCGTGTGCGACAAAGCACACGCGCTGACGCTGCCCGTACCGAACTACCCCACCGCGCTTTACCGCGTGGCGGTCAATCCCAAGACGCAGGCCGACTCGACCAAAATCAGCTCCGCGCTCACCCGCCTGTGCGAAGAAGACATGACCCTCTCCTGGCACATGGAACCTGCCACCAACCAGACCATCCTGCAGGGTATGGGCGACCAGCACATCGACGTGGCCATCCGCCGCGCCGAAACCAAGTTCCAGGTCGGTCTGAGCATGCTTGAGCCAAAGGTTCCCTACAAGGAAACCATCACCAAAAAAGGCCAGGCCATGTACCGCCACAAGAAGCAGACCGGTGGTTCAGGCCAGTTCGGCGAGGTTCACCTGCGGGTGGAACCCAGCGAACAGGACTTTGATTTCACCTGGGACGTTTTTGGCGGCGCCATCTCCCAGAGCTATTCCAACTCGATCCAGAAGGGCATTCAGGCTGTCATGAAGGAAGGCATCCTGGCGGGCTTCCCGGTCTCCGGTGTGCATGTTTCTGTGTTTGACGGCAAGGAACACCCGGTGGATTCCAAGCCTATCGCCTTCGAAATTGCCGGCCGCGAAGCCTTCAAACTGGCCTACATGGATTCGAACCCTGTGCTCTACGAGCCGATCATGGATATCAAAGTGATCGTTCCGGAAGACAATATGGGCGACATCCTCGGTGACCTGAACACCCGCCGCGCCCGCGTGCAGGGCATGGAAACCGAAAAAGGCCGTTCGATTGTGTCGGCGCAGGTGCCGCTCTCCGAAATGCTGCGCTACACCACCACCCTGCGCAGCCTGACCGGCGGCCGCGGCATTTTCAGCATGGAACTGGCCCGTTACGATGTCGTTCCCCGGAACGTCCAGGACGAAATCGTTGCCGAACGCCAGAAGGAACTGGCCGCCCAGAAGGATAAAGAATAATCCGTTCATGGCAAAAACGCCCCGGCTCACTCCGGGGCGTTTTTTTATCAAAAATGCAAGCCTGCCAAAACAGCCTTGTCCAATTATCCTCGCGACCGTACAATGAACTGGAGTTCCAGGTGCAGCATGTTAATCGATCGCGATCCGTTGGAAATATTTTGGGATGCCATCCTCTCCAGGCAGCCTGAACTGATTCAGGCAGCCTGTTTGCAACTGGATGATCAGGAACGCAAAGAATTAATCGCCCACCTGCGACGCATGGCGACCGAAGAGGGCTGGCACCCCGAACAACGCAAATCCGCGCAGGCAGCGCTCGCATCCATTCCCGATTCATTACAATCCTGAGCATTTATGGACGCAATTCTTCAAAATCAACGCGTCGCCCTTTCCCGCGCAGGGCAATTCATCCTGTGGGCATTGTTTTTCGTCGTGTTGGTCACGGGGTTGGCAGTTGGCATTCATGCGGTAACGGCTGGCAATACGGTCGGGATGGACCTGCACACTTTTCATCTGGCGGCGCGGAATGTGTTTCTGCTGCATCAAAGCCCTTACGGCGAGGATGTGGCCGTGGAAAGCCAGCTCGCAGTTTTCGGCCGCCTGGCCAACGCCAACGACGATCAACTGGGCTTTTCTTACCCGCCCTACAGCCTGCTGTTGCTGGCGCCCATCGCCCACCTGCCCTTTGATTGGGCGCAGGCCTTCTGGATGGCCTTTTTCCTGATGGGCACCACCTGCTCCATGCTGATCCTTTTTCCCAAGCGGCCGTTGCTGGCCGTGGTCGGAACTTTGCTCTTTTATCCGTTTACCTTTGGCATTATCCTGGGGAATTTCGTCAACATCATCGCCTGGATCATCCTTGCCGCAATTGCCGTCCTGGTGATTGAGCCGAAGCGTTCCGTTGGCGCGCAAATCCTAATCGGCGCGTTGGTAGCCTGGACGACGATTAAACCACAATTCATCTGGTTGTACCTGGCTTTTTTCCTGTTGGTTGCGTTCAAGAACCGCTATTGGCCTTTTTTGATCAGTTTCGGCGCGAGCCTGGCAGGATTCCTGGGGATCTCGTTCATCCTCGTTCCCAACTGGCCGGCGCTGTGGCTGGAGCGGGTTGGCAAATACGTGGGCTATGTGGGATATTATCCCAACCTGACCCTCTACCTCAACCAGTTGCGCTCGCCGGAGGATGCCCACACCCTGACGATTGCCCTGGCCGCACTCCTGCTGGGCGTAACAGCCTGGGCGCTGTATGAATGGTGGCATGGACGGCTGTCGCCCCTGACGCTCCTGGCCTGGATCGGCTTGGTGACCTACCTGATCAACCCGCGCACAGTATCCTACACCCAGATTGCCTTCCTCATCCCGCTGCTGATCTGGGCACAGATTCAAATCAATCCGCGCAGCCTGCGGGTTACACTCTTCTTCTGGGGCAGCCTCGTCCTGTCATGGGTGATTTTCGCCATCGGCCGTTTTGGCCTGCCGGGAATGCTGACGGAAGAATGGCGGCTGGTAATTGGATTCACCTGGATGTTTTGGTTGCTGGTGTGGCCCACCGCCGGTGCCATGCCCGCTGCCAGCAAGGTTCGCACCACCAGTGTTTGACAGGCAATTGGGCATGCGTTTGCGAACCAAAATCCTAATTCTCCTGATCCTGATCGCGCTGGCGGTGCTTTTTGCGGCTGGCATCCACAGCGCCTTGCAGGGAAACCCGTTGGGCGCGGATTTTTACACCTTCTGGAAAGCGTCCCGCGCAGAGTTCATCGAAGGCCGCAGCGCATATGATCCATCCGTCGCCCGCGAAATCCAGATGGATATCCAGGGACGATTGAGCAGCCCGACAGAAGACCAATTCGCATTTTCATACCCGATTTTTGCCTTGCTGCTGGTCGCGCCATTCTCGCTGCTCCCCTTTGACTGGGCGCAGGCTGCCTGGATGGCGGTGAATTTTGTATTGCTCCTGACAGCCAGCCTGGCACTTTCTTCACGACGCCGCTGGGTCGGCGCGAGCGTCTGGGCTTTCTACCCCGTCTGTTTCGCCCTCATCCTGGGCAACCTTGATTTAATCATTGCTGTCCTCTGGCTTTTCTTTTTTTCACAAGCGCTGCCTCAAAACAAAGGCAGAAGCGGAAATACCGTGTGGATGGGCGCGCTCATCGCGGTGACGACCATCAAGCCGCAGTTTTCCTGGTTTTTTCTGATATTGGCGGCCTTGATTGCTCTGCGGCAGAAATCCACCCGGCTCATGCTCGGTTTTCTGGCCGGCAGTGCGGTGCTGTGGTCGTTGGGGTTCCTCTGGCATCCATACTGGCTTAACGAGTGGGTGGCACAGGCCGTTCAATATCTAACCGTATTGTCCGGGCATTCCTCGCCGCTTCAATCCTGGCTGGCCGCGCTTCCGCCGCCCTATGATCAGATAGCCCGATCGATCACCTGGATCATCATTATTGTCCTCTCCATCCTGTTCATCCGGTCAGCCTGGCGCGAGCATTCGTTCTCGATTCGGTTGCTCGGATGGTGCGGGATTGTGACCTATTTCGTTCATCCCACCGGGTTTTCCTACGAGCAAATGACCTTTTTGATCCCGGTTTTCCTTTGGGCGGTTGATGAACGCTCAAGCAAAAAAGCACTCGCCGCGTGGGTGGGGATGCTGGTTTTATCCTGGGTTGGACTAGTCGCAACATTCACCGGTTTCGACCGGCTGGCGGATTCAAGCTGGCTGCTTTTGGCAGCGGCCGCCTGGCTGGTATGGATCACCATCGATCAAAAATGGTCACAACCGGGTAAAATTCAGTCCGCGTCACAATCCTGACATCCGGTTATCCACAAGGAAATTGCCATGACCCTGCAGGAATTAACTCAAGCCATGCACGAATTCGTCAGCGCCAAGGGTTGGTATCAATCCGACAGCAAAAGGCCGCAAACTCCGCGCAACATCGCCATTTCACTGAGTCTGGAAGCCAATGAAGTACTGGAACACTACCAATGGAAGGATCAGACTGGGGATGTGGATGAGCTTGCCGGCGAATTGGCGGACGTGACGCTTTACCTGCTGCAGTTGGCCCAAATCACCGGCATCGATCTTGAAAAGGCCGTGCTGGCAAAGCTAAACCAAAACTACGGCAGATTTTGGGATTCAAATGAGGTAAAATAAACCATTCTCAGGGGAAAAAAGGTCGTGCATGCGCGTATCGGTTTTTGGCGGAACACACACCCGACCGGGTGAAAAAGATTATGATGAAGCCGTCAAGTTGGGACGGCTGCTTGGCGAACGTGGCTGCACCGTCATCACCGGTGGTTACATCGGCGTGATGGAAGCGGTGTCGCGCGGAGCCGCTGAGGCCGGCGCGCATGTCATCGGGGTCACCTGCGATGAAATCGAGCGCTTCCGCCCCGGCAAGCCCAATGCCTGGGTCAAAGAGGAGCAGCGTTTCCCCGACCTGGTCCAACGCCTGAACGCGCTCATCGAGGGTTGCGATGCAGCCATCGCGCTTCCGGGCGGAGTGGGCACGCTGGCCGAGATTATGGTCACCTGGAACCGAATACTGATCGGTTCCATCACTCCCCGCCCTTTAATTTTGGCTGGAGATGGCTGGCGGCAGGTTGTGCAGTCCTTTTTTCAGGGCCAGGGCGAGTACGTCGCCGCACGCGACCAGCAATGGGTGCAGTTCGCAGCCACCATCGAGCAGGCTGTCGATCTGGTTGCGCCGCCGGCCAGCCGGCCGGAGTAAACCTCTTCCCAATTTGATGATTCCGCGGAACGGGTCCGCTGTTTCCAAAGAAAACCCTCTTTTATCCTCCATGATCAGGATTTGCAATGGCAGACGAAAAACTTACAACACAGGCTGAAAATTTCTCCGAATGGTATAACCAGGTCGTCCTGCGGGCTGAAATGGCCGATTATTCCCCGGTTCGCGGCTGCATGGTCATCCGACCCTACGGGTGGTCGCTCTGGGAAAACATCCAACAATCGCTCGACCGGCGCTTCAAAGCCACCGGCCACGTCAACGCGGCTTTCCCTATGTTCATTCCCATGTCGTTCCTCGAAAAAGAAAAGGAACACGTTGAAGGATTTTCGCCTGAGCTGGCCGTGGTGACCCATGGCGGCGGACAAAAATTGGAAGAGCCGTTGGTGGTGCGCCCTACTTCGGAGACGATCATCGGCTATATGTATTCACAGTGGATCAAATCTTACCGCGACCTGCCAGTGCTGATCAACCAGTGGGCCAACGTGGTGCGCTGGGAAATGCGCACGCGTCTCTTCCTGCGCACGCTGGAATTTTACTGGCAGGAAGGCCATACCGCACACGCCACCGAAGCCGAGGCTCGCGAGGAAACCCGCCGGATGATGGATCAATACTGCAATTTTGCCATCGAGGATGCCGCCATCCCGGTCATCCCGGGCCGCAAAAGCGAGACAGAAAAATTCGCCGGCGCGATCGAATCAATCAGTATGGAAGCCATGATGGGCGATGCCAAAGCCTTGCAGTCCGCCACATCCCACTTCCTGGGGCAGAATTTCGCCAAGGCCTTCGATATCAAATTCCTGGATCAAAGCAACATTTTACAATACGCATGGACGACCTCCTGGGGACTATCCACCCGTTTTGTTGGCGCCATCATCATGACTCACGGCGACGATCAGGGCCTGGTGCTGCCGCCTAAACTGGCCCCCATCCAGGTGGTGATCGTGCCCATCGCGCGCAGCGACGCCGACCGGTCGAAGGTGATGCCAGTGGTCGAGCAGGTGGCCGGAGAGTTGCAAGCGCACTTCCGCATCAAGGTGGACGACCGCACCGAGGTCACGCCCGGCTTTAAATTCAACGATTGGGAACTGCGCGGCGTTCCGCTGCGCCTGGAAATCGGCCCCAAGGACATCGACAAGGGCGTCGTCACCGCGGCGCGCCGTGATATCCCCGGGCGGGATGGCAAGTCCACGCTCAGCATGGACCAACTTGCCGCCCAGGTAGCTGAGCTGCTGACCGAGATTCACGCCTCCATGTATGACAAGGCCGAAGCCTTCCGCGACGCCCACATCCACGATCCGAAAGACTATGACGCTTTGAAGGAAGTGGTTCAGGAGGGCTGGGCTTTCTCCTGGTGGTGCGGCAGCCGCGAATGTGAGGCCAAAATCAAGGAAGAAACCAAAGCCACCACGCGCTGCATCCCCTTCCATCAGCCAGAAGGCGAGGGACGGTGCATCTACTGCGGCCAACCGGCCAAGGAACGCGTCTATTTCGCCCGCGCTTATTAACCAGATGGAGAGGCCCTGAATCAATCAGGGCCTCTGATTGCAAACGCATGCCAGCCGTTCAACTCACCCGCCTCAAGAAACAGATTGACAATCTGATTGGCCTGTTTGGCCAGCCGGCGGAATTTACGCATGGGTTGCGCGGCTTGTTCGAGCAGTACAGCGACCTGACCTACCGCGCCGGACAGAGCGTCAAACCAGCATCGCTTCTGCCAGCTTACCACCTGCCGGCGCTGGTGATGAAAACGCTGGAGTTAAATCTGGCGCCACTGGCAACCTCGCAACCACAAAACAGTCTTGAAATCGCGGATCTCCTGTGGGCCGAAAGCTATCTGGAGCCGCGTCAGTTCGCTTGCATTCTGCTCGGACAGACGGCTCTGGACCCCATTCAACCCGTGCTCGCCCGCCTGGAGAGATGGGCCGTCGATGGTGGCGATTACAGCCTGGTCATCTTCCTGCTCGAACGCGGCAGCCAGCGCCTCCGGCGCGAAGCACCTAATCGCTGGTTGGATGTCTTGCGAGATTGGACGGGTTCCAGCGATCCCAATTTGCGCCGCAATGGGCTAAATGCCCTGCTGCCGTTCATTCAGGACCGCGCCTTTGAGAACCTGCCGGCCATTTTCAACCTGGTCACCCCGGCCCTGCAACAGGACGCGGAATCGCTTTCCGCCGAACTGCAAAAAACCCTGAACGCCCTGGCGCGGCGTTCACCGGTCGAAACCGGCTATTTCCTACGGCAGATGACCGCTACCACCGATGATGCCAACCTGCGCCGCCTGATCCGCCGCTGCCTGCCGGCGTTCCCGGCTGAAACCCAAACCCGCCTGAAGGATGCATTGCTCACGGCGCCGGTGAAAAGTACGGATTGACCGTCAGACCTTTTCGAGGTATACCAGCATCTTCCAATCTTGAGAAGATGCTGGTATAATTCCCCTTCGCTGACTGGACCTTTCTTGCGGTGATGCTGCGGGAGAGGAGACCTGCTCAAAAATCAAATCAAGGAGAAAGCAGACGTCATGTCCCTTAACAAGGAAATCAAAGAACAGGTAATCACCGATTACCACCGTCACGAAAGTGACACCGGCTCGCCGGAAGTGCAGATCGCCATTATGACGAAGCGCATCACCCAGCTCACCGACCACCTGCGCAAGAACAACCACGATGAATCATCGCGCCGTGGGCTCTTGAGACTGGTTGGGCAGCGCCGCCGCCTGTTGGCCTACCTGCGCCGCAAGGATTACGGACGCTACGTCGCCCTGACCGAGCGTCTAAACATCC
>JAPKMQ010000095.1 GCA_026645875.1 Longilinea sp. | reverse complement strand
GTTCAGGTGGACCCGACCAACGCGGGCATCAACGTGACGCTGGCGCGCCTGGAAGCCACCAACGGCGATTATGAGAACGCAATCATGCACGCCGAAAATGCGCTGCTGGTGAACGCCAATAACGCCATGGCACACGCCATCCGCGGTTGGGCGCTGGGCCTCTCCGGCGATTACCTGGCGTCGCAATCTGCTCTGCAGCGCGCCATCCAGATTGATCCAAACAACGCGGTGCCGTATGCCTACATGGCCGAAATCCTTGCGCGCATGCAACAGGAAGGCAAAGGCACCCTGGGCACGATGGAGGAGGCAATCAACTACTCCCGCCAGGCGCGCGACCTGGGGCCCAACATGCTCGAAACGCACCGCGCGCGCGCCATCATCCTGGAGCTGACCGGCGAAAACGGCGACGCCATCACGGAGCTGGAAGCGGCCATCGCCATCAACCCGAACATCGCTGAGTTGCACATCATGCTGGGGCGAAACTATGTCGCCACCGGCGAAGATGCCAAAGCAGAAGAACAATATTACAAGGCCAACTCGCTCAACCCGTCTGATCCGTGGCCGGATGTGTACATGTCGCGCCTGTACCTGCGCATGGGCGATTATGCCAAAGCCATCCAGTTTGCCGAGCAGTCCATTGAGAACGACCCGGCCAACACCTTCTTCTACATCAACCTTGGAACCATGTATTACAAGAACCTGATGTACCCCGACGCGATCCAGACCTTCCGGCTTGGATTGCGCGGCGGGGTAACCGAGGGCGGGGTGGAGTTGCCGGGTTCGCCGCTGAGCGGCGACAACGTGGACGCGTATTATTTCTACGGCCTGGCCCTGGCGCGCGCCGGCGAGTGCAACGAAGCAGTGGAAATCGCACAGTTGTTGCAGCAAACCGTACCCAACGATGACATCGCCATGTACAACGCCCAGGAGATGATCAATATCTGCCAGGGCACGTCCGCCGACAGCGAACCGGAAACAACTGCGACTCAGCAACCATAACCATGGGCACGTTGAATCAGAAGCGTTACATTTTTCTGCGACAAAAAAAGCGCTCCGACCCCTACCGGGTGTTGATCGTGCTGGCCCTGCTGGTGGCTGCCCTGTTCTTGCTGCGGGATGTCCAATCCGGCGCGATTGAAAAGCCCTTCATGCCCACCGCCACGCCCACGCGCACGGTGAATTCCTACCAGTTGGAAGCTGAAACCTATTTTGAGATCGGCGATCTGAACAAGGCGATTGAATCCTACCAACGCACGATTGCCGTGCAGCCGGATAATGCCCAGCTTTACGCTGAACTGGCGCGCATCCAGACCTATTCCTCCAGCCTGTTGACCACCACCGAAACCCGCCGCCAGCGGTTGCAGGAAGCGCTGGATTCGGCCAACAAGGCGGTGGAGTTGGCTCCGGACGACAGCACAGCACACGCTGTGCGGGCTTTTGTGCTGGATTGGAACGCGCTGCCGCAACTGGCTGGCGATCAGGCGCCGTCGCTCCTGGTGCAGGCCGAGCAGGAGGCTGTGACCGCTATCAATCTCGACCCGCGCAATACGCTTGCGCTGGCATTTTACGCAGAAATCTTGGTCGACCAGCAAAAGTGGAACCAGGCTGAGCAATACATTTTGCAGGCATTGGAACGCAATCCCAATTTGATGGATGTGCACCGGGTGCATGGCTACGTGCTGGAATCCACCCGCCAGTACCGCGCGGCCATCGAAGCTTATCAGAGGGCGCTGGAAATTACGCCCAACATGCCGCTGCTCTGGCTGCAGATCGGCTACAACTATCGCGCGCTGGCCAACCCGAGCGTGCCGGCGCAATTCGACCCCGCGCTGGAAGCCTTTTCGAAGGTGGTGGAAATCAACGAACGGCTGGGGATCGAGGACCCGGTCCCGTATACCCAGATTGCCAAGACCTATGCACAGATGGGCGAGGGTCTCGTCTCCTCGCGCAACGCGCGCAAGGCGTTGCAACTGGGCCCGACCAACCCGGATATGTACGGCCAACTGGGCGTGATCTACTTCCAGGCGCGCAATTACGAAGGCGCCATCCCGGCGTTTCAATGCGCGCTGGAAGGCTGCGACGCGGAAGTCAGTTGCGAAGTGCGCCAGTGCGACTTTGAAAATGACGTCAAAGTGACCATCACCGGCCTGCCGTTGGACGACAACACGGTGGTGTATTACTATACCTACGGCTCGGTGCTGGCGGGCATGCACCGCCCAAGCAACGGCTATTGCGCCAAGGCGATGGAAATCCTGGGCAAGGTTCGCACGGCTTACAGCGGGGATGCTTTGATCCTTTCCATTATTCAGCCCAGCGAAGAGATTTGCCGCAGTTATGGCTATTAATCACGCGGGTTGTGAAATTATCAGAGTTTTATAAGAGAAAAAATAATCCTCTTGACTTTTGGTTTGAACAAAAGTAAACTACTAACGATTTAGCACTCTGATCATGAGAGTGCTAATTTCAACCAGCCAATAAAAATCCTCAAATTTTTCTGGAGGGAAAGAATGACTATCTCGTTGAAACCGTTGGGTGCTCGTGTTGTTGTTGAACCGCTGGAGCAGGAAGAAGTGACTGCCGGCGGTATCGTTTTGCCCGAAACCGCCAAGGAAAAGCCCCAGAAGGGCAAGGTTCTTTCGGTTGGCGCTGGCGATCGTGATGATAAGGGCAACCGCATCGCGATGGACGTCAAGGTGGGCGATACCGTGCTGTTCGCCAAGTACGGCGGCACCGAAATCAAGATCGATGGCAAGAAGCTGCTGATCCTGCGCGAAAGCGATCTGCTGGCGATCATCGAGTAATTCGTCGAAATTGAAATCCGTTTGATTTTTTAAGGAGAGAAATTGTATGGCTGCTAAACAACTTGTTTTCGGTGAAGATGCTCGCCGCAAACTGAAGAGCGGTATTGATGTCGTTGCCAACGCGGTTGCCACCACGCTGGGCCCCAAGGGCCGCAACGTTGCGCTCGACCGCAAGTTTGGTTCCCCCACCATCACCCACGACGGCGTGACGGTTGCCAAGGAAATCGAACTGGACGACCCGTTTGAGAACATGGGCGCGCAGCTTCTCAAAGAAGCCGCCACCAAGACCAATGACATCGCCGGTGACGGCACCACCACCTCGACCGTGCTGGCGCACGCCATTGTCAACGAAGGTCTGAAGACCCTCTCCGCCGGGGCCAACCCGATGCTGCTCAAGCGCGGCATTGAAGCGGCTGCCAAGGCCGTTGCCGAGAACATCAAAGGCCAGTCGATCAAGGTTGAAACCAAGGAAAACATCGCCGCGGTTGCCACCATCTCCGCCCAGGATGCCACCATCGGTAACCTGATCGCCGAAGTGATGGAAAAAGTCGGCAAAGACGGCGTGATCACCGTTGAAGAATCCAAGGGCCTGGAATTCGAAACCGAATACGTCGAAGGTATGCAATTCGACCGCGGTTACATCTCGCCCTATTTCATCACCGACAACGAACACATGGAATCCTCCATCGCGGATCCGTACATCCTGATCTACGATAAGAAGATCTCCGCCGCCGCCGACATCGTCCCGATCCTCGAGAAGCTGGTGCAGATCGGCAAGCGCGACCTGGTGATCATCTCCGAAGACGTGGACGGCGAAGCCCTGGCGACGCTGGTTCTGAACAAGCTGCGCGGTATGCTGAATGTGCTGGCCATCAAGGCCCCTGGTTTCGGCGACCGCCGCAAGGCCATGCTGCAGGATATTGCCACCCTGACCGGCGCTGCTGTGATCTCCGAAGAAACCGGCCGCAAGCTGGAAACCGCCACCATCGCCGACCTGGGCCGTGCCGAGAAGGTTGTTGCTGATAAAGACAACACCACCATCGTTGGCGGCAAGGGCGCTGAAGGCGACATCCGCGGGCGCATCGAGCAGATCCGCATCGAAATCGACAAGACCACCAGCGATTACGACCGCGAAAAACTGCAGGAACGCCTGGCCAAGCTCTCCGGCGGTGTGGCCATCATCCGCGTTGGCGCGGCCACCGAGACCGAGCTGAAGGAAAAGAAGCACCGTGTTGAAGATGCGCTTTCCGCGACCCGCGCGGCTGTGGAAGAAGGCATCGTGCCGGGCGGCGGCGTTGCGCTGATCAATGCCGTGGCTGCGCTTGACAAGGTCAAGATGGACAATGAAGACGAACAGATCGGCGTCAACATGGTGCGTCGCGCGTTGGAAGTTCCCATGCGCAAAATCACCGAGAACGCCGGCAAGGAAGGTTCGGTCATCATCGCAAACGTGCGCGCCGAACAGAAGAAGACCAAGAACGTCAAGATCGGTTACGATGTCATCCGCGACGAGTACATCGACATGGTCAAGGGCGGCGTGATCGATCCCGCCAAGGTGACCCGCGGCGCTCTGGAAAATGCCGCCTCCATCGCGGCGATGATCCTGACCACCGAAGCCCTGATCACGGACGTCCCGGTCAAGGAATCGGCCCCGGCTCAGCCCCCGATGCCCGAATACTAAACCGCAGAGATTTACATCCGACCGGCCGTGCATTTGCACGGCCGGTTTGCTTTCAAAGCTGTGAAGTCGCGAAGGCGGCGGAGCAGGGTTGGAATGGGTTATAATTTTTAACAATGCTCACTCGAAAACTTTTTTTCTCCATTCTTGTGATTGCTTTATTATCGGCCTGTAACGGTCAGGCTTCGCCGGCGCCAACGCTCACGCCGGCCCTGGCGCCAACCGATACCCAGTTGCCGCCGACGCCCAGCCCAACCCCCGAACCCCTGGTGGCGCGGGTGAACGGCGGTGGGATTTTGCTGGCGGATTATCAGGCTGAATTAGGTCGCTTTCAGGCTGCCCTGGTTGAAACTGGGAAGACGGCCAGCGATGCCGAGGCCCGTCAGCGCGTTCTGGATGCGCTGATCGACGAAGCCCTGCTCGCGCAAGCCGCCGCGGCCAATGGCCATCAGGTTGGCGACGACGAGGCGCAGGCTAGCATGGCCGCGACGCTGGAAAAGATCGGCGGCCAGGCTGCCTGGGCCGAATGGCTGCAAAAGAACGGCTACACTGAAGAAAGCTACCGCCTGGCGCTGATCCGCTCGCTGGCGGCGGCCTGGCAGCGCGACCAGGTGCTGGCTGCCGTGCCCGACAACGTCGAACAGGTGCATGCCCGTCAGATCCTGGTTTTAAGCAAAGCGACTGCCGATTCGGTCTACAACAATTTACAATCTGGTGCAGATTTTGCAACGCTTGCACAGCAGTATGATCCCGCGACGGGTGGTGAACTGGGCTGGTTCCCGCGCGGCTATTTGACCCAGCCGGCCGTGGAAGAGGCAGCCTTTGCGCTGCAGCCAGGCCAATACAGCCCGGTAGTGCAGAGCGATATCGGCTTCCACATTGTGCTGGTGGTTGAGCGAGAGGTCAGGCAGTTGTCGACGGATGCCCTGTTGACGCTCCAGCGCAACGCTTTGGCCGATTGGCTGCAACAACAACGGGCTGCCAGCCAGATTGAGATCCTGGTACCCTGAACCGGATCCTGCAAAGGACGACCATGGAAAACAAAAACTCGCAACCCAAAAATGACTTGCTGTGGAATTTGTTGTCATTCCTCATGATTGCGGCCATCATCGGCGCAGGCGTCATTTTTATCACGATTTTTTCCAATCCCAACAGCGCAATGAATCCATTCCCGCCGTTCACGATGCCCGAAGCGATCGTTCTGCCGACTAGCCGGCCGACCTTTCCGGCTACCTGGACGGCGACGGTCGCTCCATCCACACCAACGCCGGCTCCGCCGACGGCGGATGTGCCGGTGGTTTCGGCCACGCCCGCCGAAGTTGGCACGCCGTCGCCCACGGAAACCCAACAACCGCCTACCGGTGCGTATGCCTTTGGGCTGCAAACTGACCCGGCTTCCATTTCCAGCGTGATTTACCGCCCGGAATGGGGTTGCGAATGGATGGGCCTGGCTGGCAACGCGGTGGACCTGCAGAACAGCCCGGTCAAGGGCATCCGCGTGCAGGTGGGTGGTTACCTGGGTGCCAATAAAATCGATCTGCTCAGTCTGACCGGTACGGCGCTGCAATACGGCCAGGCGGGTTACGAATTTACTCTGGCTGAAAAGCCGGTTGCATCCACCGGTCGATTATGGGTGCAGTTGTTGGATCAATCCGATCTGCCGCTTTCGGACAAAATTTATTTTGACACATTCTCTGGCTGCGATCAAAACCTGATCATCATCAATTTCAAGCAGGTGCGCAAGTAGGCTTTGCGATGAAAACCAACCGGCGGCCCGATTAACGGCCGCCGGTTGGTTTTTAATCCCCGTTTGGCCTGCGCGGCCTTAAATTGAAGGTCTCATTCCCGGCCAGCAAGCCGGTCAATGGGCTGGCTTCCAACGGCATCACCCGGCCGTTGGCGAAAAACGCAAAGTCAAAGCCGGTCAGGTCGCCGGCCTGTTTGCCCGGCACCGGCATCAGCCGGGCGGTGAGCGGTTTGCCCAGGCGCACGGCCAGCGCGGCCACATCCAGCAGCAGCGCGGCGATTTGCCCGCTGGTGAGGTCGCCGGGCAGGGGCACGGTATCCAGGCCGGTGCCGCACACCGCCGAGAATATGAGCAGATCCTTGATGCTCAGCGTGCCGTCCAGCGTTCGGCGCGCCAGCACCGAATCTTCCAATACTGGCAGCATCAAGCCGTTGAACCCGGCGCGCGGCCAGCGTCCACGGTCCAGCGCATCGGCTACAAAAGCCGCCGCGCCCAGCGACCCGGCCAGGCCCAACGCGGGCACGCCCAGTTTTTCCAGCGCGTTGCCCAGTGAAATGGCATCCTCGGGATAAGGCGCCAGGGAGACGTCGAACCCGGAAAAAAGCGTTTCGTACTCGGCTGCCAGGCCGGCGGCGATTTCGGTCAGCGCGGCTGTGTGACCTTCGAGCTCCGCCAGAAGTGTTTGGCGGGCGGTCTCAAGCGTGGCCGCCCGACTGAATGCGTTTACCGCCAGGTCGGCGCATTCCAGCGCCAGGGCAAACGCGGCGTGATCTCCGCTGGCATGTCCGGCCGGGAAGAACGGTCCGCCCGGAGGAACATTGGCCAGCGCAGAAAAGCGCAGGTTGGCAAACCCGTCCGGCGAAATCCGCGCCGCCGAATGGATGACCTCGGCGCAGGCGCGCACAGCCGGCAGTGAAATGCCATCGGTGGCGGTGGCCATCACGCCGCCAAAAAAGACGTTGCGGGTGGCCGCGATCATTTGCGGGATCAACGCGTAACTGGCCGGATATTCCGGCAGGGCGGGGCCGAGCGAAAGATAGGTGAAGCCGCGCTCGGCCGCGCGCAATTCCAGTTTTTGGGCCAGTATCACCGCGCTTTCGTCGCAGCAGGTGGGCACCATGACGGGGAAGGGAACAGTGGCCAGCCGGACCGATTGCACCTCGTATCCGGCTGCCTGGAACCGCTGCGAGGTGGCAGCCGTCAGGCGTGCCAGGCGGTCAAGCGTTGCGCCGGCGCCACTCAGGCCGGGGTGATAGAAGCAGGTGATGGAGCGAATCTTCATGTGTTCCTCTGGCGAACCACTTCAAAAATCAGAATCCCGGCTGCGACGGCGGCATTCAGCGATTCGGATTGCCCTGGCATGGGAATGTGGATGCGGCCATCGGCGGCCAGGCGGGCTTCGGGGCTGACGCCTTCTGCCTCACTGCCAATGACCAGCGCCAGCGGCCCGCGCAGGCTGCTTTGCCAGACCGGCACGCCATCCGCGACATCAGAGAGCAGGATGCGGACCGGTTGGGGCCGGTTGTGGAGCTTTGACGCGAGCTCATCCCAGCCGACTTTGTGAATGGGCAGACGGAACTGGGCGCCCATGCCGGCGCGCAACACTTTGGGCGCGAAGGGATCGACGCTGCCGGGGGTGAGGAAGAGTCCATTGGCGCCGGCGGCAGCGCAGGTGCGAATGAGCGTCCCCAGGTTGCCGGGGTCGCGGATGGCGTCGGCAATGACGAAGAAATCGGCGTCCGGGGGCAGGGGTAGCTCTGTGCGGCGAATCACAGCCAGGATGCCCTGCGAGGTTTCCGTGTCGGTCAGCCCATCCATCAGGTACGCGGCGATTTCCTCAACTTCTGCGCCGGTGGGTCCCAGCCCGGCCAGCGCCTGCCGCCCGCGAACCGAGAGGTCGCCGCTGTAAAGCACCAGCTCAACTGGCCAGCCGGAGGAAAATGCCTCTTCCACCAGGCGCACACCCTCAACGACAAACGCGCCAGAAGCTTCCCGCTCGCTGCGTTTGGCCAGCAATTCGCGCACCCGCCGCACTTTTGGATTTTGGTTGGAGGTGATCATGGCGATGGGTTACCCGGTGGACGGATGCAATTCGCGCCACACGGCGAGGAATTCGTTGAGCGTGGCTTCGTCGATGATCACCAGGCGGACGAGGCGAAGGCAAGCGCCCGGGTGCGCCTGAAAGTATCGAGCGGTAACATCGAAAAATAGACGAGCCGCGCGCGGTTTGGGGAAGCTGTATACGCCCGTCGAGAGCGCCGGAACTGCCAGGCTTTCCAGACACAATTCCTCGGCCTTTTCATAACAGCCGAGGTAGGCAGCTTCCAGCTTGGCATCCTCGTCGCCGTGGCCCCAGATTGGCCCCACCGCATGAAAGATCAGCCGCGCCGGCAGCGCGCCGCCGGAAGTCACCGCCGGGTGGGCGTGCTCCACCGGGCCGTGGTTGGCAATCCACAGGTCGCATTCCTCCTGGATCTTATAGCCGCCGTTGCGTAAAATCGCGCCGGCGATGCCCCCGCCGTGCTGCAGGCGCTCGTTGGCGGCATTGACAATGGCGTCGGTGGTTTCACGGGTCAGGTCGCCCTGGACGATGTGCAGGTGTTGGCCGGAAGGGTAGGCGTGATCGACAATCAATAGACTCATCGCTGCCTCCTTTGAATATCGCATCGGTTCTTTGAGAGAATTCTAACCGATTGCTGCCTGAAAGGAAAATAAAAACCGGACGGTAAAATACCGTCCGGTCGAGAAGGTTCGCTGCAATCGTCTAGGCTGCTTTTGCTGTTTCGACGACTGCCGCAAATGCCTGCGGATCGCGCACTGCCAGGTCGGCCAGCATCTTGCGGTTGAGCAGGATGTTTGCCTTGCGCAGTCCATTGATCAGGCGGCTGTAGGCCATGCCGTTCGCACGGGCAGCCGCGTTGATGCGGGCGATCCACAACCGGCGCAAGTCACGCTTGCGCGTGCGGCGGTCGCGAGTTGCATACCAAAGGCTCTTCAACATGGCCTGATTGGCCCGGCGGAACTGGAAATGGCGGGTTCCGCGTTGACCCTTGGCAAACTTCAATACTTTCTTGTGGCGCAGATGGCCTGACGGGCCACCCTTTACACGTGCCATAGTTTACTCCTTTGCAAACCCCTGGGCGTCAGTACGTCTGGTACTTGTTGAATACACCCAACGGCCGCACAAAAAATGGATGAATACGATAGCGATTCAGCCTACTTGGCCATGTTGGGGGCCAGACGGCGGACGCGCTTGATGATCGATTCGCCTTGGACGACGACCATCTCGGTGAACAGCGCTTTGGTGCGCTTGGAAGTGCGGCGGCGCAGATGGCTCTTGCCGCCCTTGGTGCGCAGCAGCACGCCGGACCCGCTCAGGCGAAACCGTTTGGAGGTTGCCTTATGGGTCTTCAGTTTGGTTTTTCCGTCTTTCTGCTTACGGGGCACAGCGTAACTCCTCTCGATAAAAATCCGCGGTGACATGACACGCGACCGCGTATTATACCACAAATTTTGTTCTCTTCAACTGCTCCGGCGGACTATTCCTCGGCAGGTTTGGGCGCTTCGGGTTTGGCTTCCCCTTCCGCTTTCTTCTTGGGAGCGCGCGATGGGGCCAGCACCATGCTCATGGTCTTGCCTTCCAGGGCAGGCACCTGCTCCACGGCGGCGATATCGGACAGCTCTTCAGCAATTTCCTTCAGATCTTCGAGCGCCAGGTCCGGGTAGCTGATCTCACGGCCGCGGAAGCGGACGGTGACGCGAACTTTATTTCCATCCATCAACCAGCGGCGGGCGTCGCGGGTTTTAAAGCCGCGGTGGTGCTCGTTGGTCTTGGGGCGCAGGCGAATCTCTTTGACCTCGATTTTGGTCTGGGCCTTGCGCGCTTCGCGTTCCTTCTTGGTGCGCTCATACAGGAATTTGCCGAAATCCATCACGCGGCAAACCGGCGGTACAGCTGTTCCGGAAACTTCCACCAGGTCCAGCTCGGCCTCACGCGCCATTTGCAATGCCTGTTGGATGGATATGACGCCCACATTTTCACCCTTCGGTCCAATCAGGCGGACTTCAGGGACGCGGATCTGTTCATTGACGCGAAAGTTTTGAGTACTGATAGTGACTTCTCTCCTCTACTGAATACGGCTTTCAGCCCAGGATTCTGGGCTTATACGTGGACTGATTTTACCATAATTTAATCTGCCCTGACCATGCGTGGGCAATTAAAAATGGGGAGTTTTGCCTTTTGCCGCAAAACTCCCCACGACGGGCGGTTTTACACGCCTTCTTCGATCTCTTTGCTGGCGCGCGCCAGGAAATCGGCCAGCGGAATGGCGCCGGGGTTTTCACCGCTGCGCAGGCGCAGCGCCACCGCGCCGTCCTGGGCTTCCTTGTCGCCCACCACCAGCATGTAGGGAATCTTCTGGTTCT
>JAPKMQ010000094.1 GCA_026645875.1 Longilinea sp. | reverse complement strand
TGCGGCAAAATGCCATCGTCCAGCCCGGTGATGAACACCTGCGCGAACTCCAGCCCCTTGGCGGCGTGCAGCGTGAGCAGCGTGGGCGAATTGACCTGTTCGGGCAGCGTATCCTGGTCCGAAACCAGCGCCAGGTTCTCGAGGAACTCGACCAGGCCGCGCTCCTGGTACTCGTACGCCAGGCGGCGCAGTTCTTCCACGTTGCCCCAGCGGTCGCGGCCCTCTTCGCTGTCGTCGTCGATGTAGGCGCGGTAGCCGATGTCGCCGGCGATCTTGTCGAACAGCGCGGGCAACGCCAGTTCGCCCTTGACCTTGAGCCAGCCCTCGAACAGCACGGCAAAATCGTAAAGCGGCGCGGCGCCGCGGCCCAACTCGCGCCAGGCCGGCGATTCGTCCGCCTTTTGCGCCAGCTCAAGCAGCAGGCTGCCCATGCTGCGCCCGGTCTTTTGCGCCGCGGCTTGCAGCGTCTCGACCGATTTATCGCCGATCTTGCGCGGCGGGGTGTTGATGGCGCGCGCCAGGCTGACCTCGTCGTCGGGGTTGTGCACCAGGCGCAGGTAGGCGATCATGTCCTTGACCTCGCGCCGCCCGTAGAAGCGCTGCGCGCCCACCAGCCGGTAGGGCAGCCCGGCGTGCAGGAAGGCCTCTTCCAGCAGGCGGGATTGCGCGTTGGTGCGGTACATCACCGCGAAATCGCCGCCCGGCTTGCCCCGGCGCAATTGCGCCTGGATGGTTTTCACCACGTACGCCGCCTCGGCGTGGTCGTCCACCGCCTCGTGCAGCTCGATCTTCTCGCCGCGGCCGTGGTCGGTGAACAGGCTCTTGGGCGTGCGGTTGCCGTTCTGGTCGATCACGCTGCGCGCCGCGTCCAGCACGGTCTGCGTGGAGCGGTAGTTCTGCTCCAGCAGAATCTTCCGACTGGCCGGAAAGTCCTGCTCGAAGCGCAGCACGTTGCGATAGTCGGCGCCGCGCCAGCGGTAAATCGACTGGTCCTCGTCACCGACCACGAAAATGTTGTGGTGGTACGAGCACAGCAGCTTGAGCAGCGCGTACTGCACCTGGTTGGTGTCCTGGAATTCGTCCACCAGCACATACTCGAAGCGCCGCGCGTATTTGGCGGTCACGTCGGGATGCTCCTCGAACAGCTTGACCGTCCACAGCAGCAGGTCGTCGAAATCGACGGCGTTGTTTTGCTGCAGCAGCTCGTTGTAACGCTTGAAGGTCTTGACCACCACCTCGTCGCGGTAGGAGCGCACCGGCAGGTCGTCGGGGCTGACCAGGTTGTTCTTGGCCTCGGAGATGCGCGCGTGAATGGCGGCCGGTTTGTGGATCTTGTCGTCCACGTTCATCTCGCGCAGCGCGCGCTTGACCAGATTCTGCTGGTCGTCGGCATCGAAGATGACGAAGTTGTTCTGAAAGGGCAGCAGCCCGCTGCCGGCCTCGGTGCGCAGGATGCGCGCGCAGATGCTGTGGAAGGTGCCCAGCCACACGCCGCGCGATCTTGCGCCGCCCAGCAGCGCGTCCACCCGCTCGGTCATGGCGCGGGCGGCCTTGTTGGTGAAGGTGACCGCCAGGATGGCGTAAGGGCGCACGCCCATCGCCTCGATCAAATAGGCGATGCGCTGGGTGAGCACGCGCGTCTTGCCGGAGCCGGGCCCGGCCAGCACCAGCGTCTGCCCGGGCGGGGCGGTCACCGCCTGGCGCTGCTGTGGGTTGAGTTTGTTGAGGTAGTCCATCGCCGGGTATTGTACCATCCGCGGCAGGGCAGAGCGGAAAAGTTAAGAAAAGTGAGAATGGTAGTAGGCTGGGTGAAGGGGCGTCAGGGTCATCAGTTTGCGAATCGCTTGAGCCGCCCCGAAACTCACCACCCGCGCCACACCCTCAAGCGAGGATCTTCGGTAAGGGCGAGGTGACGGCAAAGGATCGATGCCGTGAGTGACGGTCGCCGTGCCGGATACCTCGCCCCGTACCGCGGCGGCCACAGGGCGAGGCGTTGGACGCCTGGTGAAAATTGGGGCAACTTCTCTCGCCTCGCCCATACCGGGAATCATTGACCGCGCCAGCCTGTCCTGGAAGGATCTCCCGACCTCATCCGCGCGGCCTGCCCGCAACCCTCCGCAATTCTTTAACCATTCGCCAGCCCACGCGCCCGGAATTTTGGGCTATGATTAGATCATCCCGAATCCCCCCTTCCCCAAAGGATCACCGCATGGATGACACCCCGCCCGCCGAAACCCGCCGGAGCAGCCTGCTCGAATACGCGCTGGTCACAGTCATCTTCCTCTTCGTCGTCATCATCGGCCGCTTTGTCTATCTGGACTGGCGCGACGGACAGGCCGAGCGGCTGTTCATGAGCAAGGCCCCCGCCCTGGTGATCGCCGCTGAAAACTTGATCGCCATCGCCGGCCAGGATGCCGGTCCGATCGAATTTCGCAACCAGCTCGACGCGGTCAAGGCGCAGTACGACGCTGCCAGCCCCTGGCCGCTCAAACATACCCAGGCCAATCTTGAATATTTCCAGGCGCTGGAGGGCTGGGCGCTGGCGGCGGACGTATGGGATGTGAAAACCGCGGCCGCGTCCGATTACGCCTATCAAGACCAGGTCGACCTGGAGCGGATATCGGCCTACCTGGGCATCGAACCCAGCCGCTTTGACTTCTTCACCGCCAGCGATCTGCTGCGCGAGTTGCTGTTTACCGCGAACGAACACGCCGATAACGGGAAAAGGCTGCTGGGGTATTGAGCGCTATGCCTGATCACCCGCTCCCCTGCCGGGCTGGTCAATTCGATCAATCTATTCGGTTACCTTTGTCACTTTGATTTGTCAAACCGTTTCATATAATAGTGATTATGAAAGGAGGTGAGGCAATGACTGACCGCTTCTGCCGTCGCTGAGCCGGTAGCGCCAGGGTGCGCGTGACGCGCCCGCCTCTGCCGCGCGGCAGGTTGTCCATGTCATTCCTCGCCTGACAGACCGTCAGCAGGTTCCACATGCGGCTCCGCTTTGCGCGCGGGGCCGCATTTCGTAGACCCACGAAAGGAACCTGTTCCCATGCACGCTATTTCCAAATTCCTCACATCCCGCTGGGGTCCCATTCTGACGGGCATCGTTGTCGGCGTTTTGGCGCCTTTGCTGGTTAAATTTGGCAACCCCGGCAACATGGGCATCTGCGTGGCCTGTTTCAACCGCGATATCGCTGGCGCGCTCGGTATCCACCGCGCCGCCACGGTGCAATACATCCGCCCGGAGATCATCGGCTTTGTGCTCGGCGCGCTGGTCGCGGCGCTGCTCTTCCGCGAATTTAAACCCCGCGGGGGATCCTCACCTCTGATCCGCTTCCTGTTGGGCATGTTTGCCATGATTGGCGCGCTGGTCTTCCTGGGCTGCCCGTGGCGCGCCTACCTGCGCCTCAGCGGCGGCGATTGGAACGCCATCCCTGGCATCCTGGGGCTGTTCGCCGGGATCGGGTTGGGCATTGTTTTCCTCAAGCGCGGTTTCAGCCTGGGGCGCAGCCGGCCGACCTCGCCGGTGGCGGCCTGGGTGATGCCGGTTTTCGTCGTCGTCCTGCTGGCGCTGCTGCTGATCGCGCCGCTCTTCGGGCGCGACGCTGACGGCAACCCGGTCGGGCCAATTTTCTTCTCACAGTCCGGTCCAGGCAGCCTGCACGCACCGCTATTAATTTCGCTGGCCGCCGGTTTGTTGATCGGCTTCCTGGCGCAGCGCAGCCGCTTCTGCACGGTCGGCGCGCTGCGCGATGTGGTGCTGCTGCGCGATATGCACCTGCTCAACGGCGTGATCGCGCTGCTGGTGGCGGCTTTCCTCACCAACCTGGCGCTCGGCCAGTTCAAGCCCGGTTTTGAAGGGCAGCCCGTGGCGCACACCAACCTGCTATGGAACTTTGGCGGCATGGTGCTGGCCGGGCTGGCTTTCACCCTGGCTGGCGGATGCCCCGGGCGGCAGGTCTTTTTGAGCGGCGAGGGCGATGCGGACGCGGCGATATTTGTTTTTGGCATGCTTGCCGGCGCGGGCGTTGCGCACACCTTCAGCCTGGCCAGCTCTCCGGCCGGCCCCGGCGCCTACGGCCCGGCGGCTGTCGTCATTGGGCTGGTTTTGTTGAGCATCATCGGCCTGACCATGCGCGAAACGCGCTCTGCATAAGGAGTCTGCCATGTCCGAAAAGAAAACCCTCGATGTCCGCGGCCTATCGTGCCCGGAACCCGCCATGCTGACGCGTGAAGCCCTGATCAAACTGGTCAAAGGCACGCTGATCGTTCTGACCGATTCGGCCACCTCGCGCAACAACATCGAGCGCACCGGCAAGCTGGCCGGCTGGAGCGCCGAAGTCACCCAGGACGACGAGCAGACCTACCGGATCAAGCTGACAAAATGATTTACCTGGACCACGCCGCCACTTCCTGGCCGAAACCGCCCGAGGTGCTGGCCGCGATGCAGGATTATTTGGAGCGCGCCGGGGGCAACCCCGGCCGCTCCGGGCACCGCCTGTCGATCGCGGCCGGGCGGGTGGTCTACGATACCCGTGAAGCGCTGGCCGGGTTCTTCGGCATCAACGATCCCCTGCGGGTCATCTTCACGCTCAACGCCACCCATGCTCTGAACATCGCCATCCAGGGGCTGCTGCACGCAGGCGACCGCGTGGTGACCGGCGGGATGGAGCACAACGCGGTGATGCGCCCGCTGCGCGGGATGGAGGCACGCGGCGTGCAGGTGGTGGTTGCCCCGGCGGACGGCGCTGGAATGCTTTCTCCGGCAGCCTTTGCCGAAGCGCTGCCGCCCGGCGCAAAGCTGGTGATCCTCAACCACGCCAGCAATGTGTGCGGCAGCATTGCCCCGGTCGCCGAAATCGCCGCGCTGGCGCACCAGGCCGGCGCGCTGGTGCTGGTGGACGCCGCGCAGAGCGCCGGGGTGATACCAACCGAGCTGCCCGCCCTGGGAGCGGATCTGCTGGCCTTCACCGGGCACAAGGGGCTGCTGGGCCCGCCGGGCACCGGCGGGCTGGTGCTGGCGGATACCTTTGACCCCGCGCAACTGCAACCTTTGGTGCGGGGCGGCACGGGCAGCCGCTCTGAGTATGAAATCCAGCCGGACGACCTGCCCGACCGCTACGAGAGCGGCACGCCCAACGGTGTGGGCATCGCCGGGCTGGGTGCCGGGCTGAAATGGCTGCTGGAGCGCGGCGGCACGGTGCGCGAGCACGAACTGGCGCTGGCCGCCCGCCTGCGTGAGGGGTTGGACGCCATCCCCGAATTGCAACTTTTCGGCCCCACCGACCCGCGCAAGGCCACCGGCGTGATCTCGTTTACCCTGGCGGGCAAACGCGTCTCAGAAATCGGCTACCGGCTGGACGAGGAATTCGACATCCAATGCCGGGTGGGGCTGCACTGCGCGCCGGCAGCCCACCGCAGCCTGGGCACCTTCCCGCAGGGAACGGTGCGCCTCGCGCTGGGCCCGACGACCGCGCCCGAAGAAATCGAGACCGTGCTGCGCGCGGTGGCGAGGATTGCGCAAACATGAACCCGGGCGTTGTGCTGTTTCACACCACCACTGCCGCGCTGCGCGCCGAAAAAACCGCCCAAAAGGCCGGTTTGAAGGTCAAGCTAATCCCCACGCCGCGCGAGCTTTCCAGCGACTGCGGGATTGCCCTGCGCTTTGACCTGGCCGACCGGCAGCCGCTCGAGCAAGCGCTCTCAGCGGCCGGGGTGGAGGGGGAATTTCACGAGTTGAAGGCAGGGTAAACTGGCAAAATTGGTCTCATGGCAGCGATGATTTCGATAAATGCCGCGGATACTCGTCAAGTTTGTTCTTGCAAAGTTCTTAAATAATTAATCAAACGTAGAGGCGAGTTTGCCCACCTCTACCGAAATGATCTGCGGCTGTTTTCCTGCCGCGATGAACGCTTTACTCCCTACCCTTCACGTTCTTCTCGTAATAATCACACACATCCGTAAGCGGGCAATTGGGGCAATCGGGCTTGCGCGCGTGGCAGATCTCGCGACCCAGCCGGATGAGGTTCAGGTGCGCGGGACCGTATTCCTCCGGCGGGAACTGCGCCGCCAGGTAGGGGTGCGCGTCCTCGACGCTCATCTTCTCCGGGCGCAGCCCAATGCGCCCGCTGACCCGGTAGATGTGCGTATCCACCGGGAAGGCTGGTTTGCCCAGCGAGAAGACCAGCACGATGGAGGCGGTTTTGGGCCCCACGCCGTTGAAGCGCGTCAGCCAGGCCATTGCCTCTTCGGTGGGCAGGTCGGCCAAAAAGCTCAAATCCAATTCGCCGCGCTCTTCCGTGATCTGGCGCAGCACGGCCTGGATGCGCGGGCCTTTCTGGTTGGCCAGCCCGGCAATACGCACGGCTTCGATCACCTGGCGCGGGTCGGCGTCGCGCACCTGCTCCCAGGTGGGCAGCACGGCGCGCAGGTGGTTGTAGGCCAGGTCGCGGTTGCGGTCGTTGGTGTTCTGCGAGAGGATGGTGGAAACCAGCTCGTCCAGCGCGGGCAGTGGCGAGCGCCACTCGGGCACGCCGTAAAAGGCCAGCAGGCGGCGGTGCACCTCGGCGGCGCGCCGCAGCGTTTCGGCGGGCGGGACGGGCTGCTGATCGATCACCAGCTGCGCTCCAACTTCAGCTCAAAGGCCGGACGGATTTCACCGACCACAAATTTGCGCCAGTTGGTGTTGGGCCGCGCAGCCAGGTCGGCCAGTTCCGCGGCGATCTGCTCTGGCGAGAGCAGCCCGAATTGGCGCAGGATCTCGATGGAAACCACGTTGCGGGCGCGGTCCGACTGATCGCCGTCGGCGATTTTGAAGGCGATGCCCAGCGCGGGGCTGCCCGGGCCGAGCGCGCCCGGCATCAGGCCCATGCCCTGGTAGCCCTCGGCGCCGCCCTTGGCGAACATCCGCCCGCTAAGCGCGCGCATGGCCAGCGTGTCGAAGCGCCCGGGACCGGCCACCATATCGGGGTGCGCCATCATGGCCTGCGTGATCTGACGGCAGGCGGCGGCGCGGGCGGGGGCCAGCCCGGCAGGGTCGGCCAGGCGCGCGAAGGCCAGCGCCATGTTGCGCAGCGGCAGCGCGAAAACCGGCGCCGAGCAGCCGTCGATGCCGATGCCGATCTGTTCGACGGGCATATCGGTCATTTCACTGAAGGTTTTGATAATGAGCTGCTGCACCGGGTGGCGCGGGTCGATGTATTCTTCCTTCGGCAGCCCGCGCAGCGCGGCCTGCGCCAGCATGCCGGTATGCTTGCCCGAGCAGTTGTGCCGGTTGGGCGTGGGGGCTTCGCCGCGTTTGGACATGGCGATGGCGGTGGGCTTGTCCATCGGGTTGTGCACGCCGCACAGCAGGTCGCTTTCGCTGACGCCGATTTTGGCCTGAATGCCCGAAACAACGGCGAAGTGGTCGTCGGTGCCGGAGTGCGAGGCGCACATCACGGCCAGTTCGCGCTCGGTCAGGCCGAAGCGCCCCAGCCCGCCCAGTTCGACGAAGGGCAACACCTGGACTGGCTTGGCAGTGGAACGCGGGTAGGTGACAATTTCAGGGTCACCGGCGCTGGCCAGCACGCGCCCGTGAATATCCACCACGGCAATCGCGCCGCAGTGGATCGATTCAACGATCGGGCCGCGGGTGACTTCGACGAGCGCTTGGTAGTTGGGGTAGGTCATCCAGAATTCCTTGAGAAAGATCAAAATGCCACCGAGTTCACAGAGAAAAGAAGAGAACTCAGAAAAGAATAAAAAAAAATTAAGTGCAAAGCACTATGGATTTTACTAGAGTCACGCGTCCAGACCAATGAATAAAGTAATCAAAAACGAAGTTTTCAATCCTTGATTCTTATCCTCCCGGCAAATCACAGGTTGAAGGGCAGCCGTTGCCTGCTCGCCAGGCCCCGGATTGCATCACAAAGAGCAGCGGCGGGTGAAACCCGCCGCTGCCGTGTTACTGTGTTGCCCGTGCTTTCAGGTCGGGTCTATTTTCCGACGAGCGGCAAATAGAGCTTGGGAGCCCCGACGACCAGCGTCACGGGGATGTTGATGTTGCCATACGGCGCCAGCTTGACGCGCAGGATGGCGGTGTAGATGCCATTGGCCAGACCGGTCGAGTCGAAGGTGACCGTGATGGGCAGTTGACCGTCGCCGGGGACCGTGCCCGTGGTCGGAGCTTCGCTCAGCCACGGCACGTCCAGGCTTTCTGTGCCGTCCAGCAGGATGTCATCCAGGCCAATTTCGGCGCCGTCGTCACCCAGGTACTGGAAGCCGATGCGCACCGGTCCGCCCGGCAGGAGCGGGGTCAGGTTGAAGGTGCTTTGCGCCCAGGCCCAGGTGGTCGTCCAGGCGTCGTCGCCCTTGCCCACCAGGATGTCGTCCGCGCCGCCAACCTCGCCCACCACGATCCACACGTTCAGGTCGCAGTTGTCGTAGGTGGTCTTGCACCAGTAGAGGCTGCCGAACGACCAGAAGGAGAGCGTGCCTTCGGAGAGGAACATCTCAGGCGTCAGCAGCCACTCATCCTGATTGTAGTCGTACTCGACATGGGCGTAGTAGGAACCGGTATGCGGTGAGTAGTCACCGAGTGCCCAGGTAACCGCGCTGTTGGAGATCTGCGTCCAGTCGGTCGGCGGGAAGTCGCCTTCGAAGCCTTCGGTCACCAGCACTTCGTCCGGCAGGATGTGACTGCCCATGCCGACCGCCGGGATTTCGATGAGCTCAAAGTTGCCGTCCGCCGCGCCGAGATTCTCGAGCGTCAGGGTGACATCTTTGGTTTCATCCGCCGGCAGATAGGCCACTAACGAGGTTTTGTCACTGACGATGCAGGGCAGGTCGCTGCGCAGTTCAAAGTCCCGCGTAACCACCTGGTCGGCGACCAGCGTGAAGGAAGCTTCTTCCATCACGTAGCCAGCCGAGCTGACGCGCACCGTGTACGGCCCGCCAGCCAGAGCTGCCCAGAGGTAGTGGCCGTCCGCGCCGGTGGTGGTGGTGTAAACCACGGTGGTACCGGAAAGGATTTCGACCAGCGCGCCTGCCAGCGGCGCCGGGTTCACGTCGCAGCGCTCCAGCGCAGTGACCGTGCCGGACAGTTGGCCGGATCCGGGCGCCAGGGTGACGGTCAGCGTGACCGGGATCGGGGACAACGCGTAGGGCGTGTTGTGCGAAACCATCAGTTGGGCTTCGTAGGTGCCGGGCATCAGGCTGGTGGCGTCAAAACCGAGCGTCACCACCTGGTTTGCGGCCGGTACGATCGTACCTGAAACAGGCGTTTCCGTCAGCCAGGGAATATCCATCCAGTCGCACACGCCGGTTTCATCCGAGGTGAACTCGATCAGATTCCCGGTGCTCTGGTTGGCCGCCCACAGGTTGCCGTCGCAGTCGATCTCCAGGCCGGCTTCGCCGCCGCTGAGGGCAGCGACATCGAAGGAGCCAATCTCAGCGTAGTTGGCATTGACGTCCAACACATGGATGGAAACGTCACCGCCGCTTTCGCTGACGAACAGGTGGCCGGTGGAGGGGTTATACGCCAGGCCAGCGATGCCCAGATTCACGTCCACCGCTTCCAGGATGGTGCCGTCGGGAGCGAAGCGGTTGATGATGCTGTCGTTCCACGAGCCGCTGAAGTAGGTGTTGGTGATGGGGTCAAAGGCCAGGCCGCGTTCAGAGGTGCCAAAGGCCGGGCAGATGGTGTTGCCAGTGGCCACGCGCGTGACCGGGTCGAGTTCGTAAATGCAGTTGTCGCCGCCGACGTTCACCTGCCACAGCGTGCCGGTGGTCGGGTTGTAGGTCATGTCAGCAGCCCAGGAACCAATCCACGGCGAGGTATCGATCGTCTCGCCGGTGTTGGTGCCGTCGGTCAGGAAGCGGTAATCCAGGTCGTCGCCGCCGCCCGCCCCGATATTGCCAGCCCACAGATCTTCGGCAATGGTGTTAAAGCCCACGCCCCACGGCATTGTCAGGCCGGTCGGGTAGCTGTTCAGCAGCGTGCCCGCGTTCGGCCAGTCGATCAACGCCTGCTTCGGCTCGAGCATGTAGTTGGGGATCGGGATGGTGTAGTCGTTAAACCGTTTGGGACCCACATGCCGGCGGTTGTAAGCCAGATCGTCGCTTTGTGGAACGTTCGTGACCGGCGCGTTGATCTCGGTCAGCAGGAAGCTGGCATTGGCAGCGCCGGTGTTGGTCAGAGTCACCGTCTGCGAGCCCGTAGTGCCCATGACCAGGGTTTGCGTCACCTCGGTCGGGTTGACGCCCAGTTCGCCCGCCAGCAGGTAGAAGTTCTGCGTCATCGAGGCGTTCGACGGGATCGTCAGTGAAGCATTCAGGGTCGCGTACGGCGCTTTGGAAACTGCCACCGGTACGGAAGCACCCTGCGGGGCGAAGGTGGTGTAGAAGCCGTCGCCCAGTGCGGAATCCAGAGGAGTGGCCGCTGAAACCGCCTGCGCGACGCCGGTATCGACCAGCGCGCCCAGCACCGGGAGGTCGGTGTTGTCGTCGAACACGTAACCCGAGAGCCGCGAGCCGGGAACGGCCGCGCAGCCCGAGCCCAGGGTGATGCTGTCGAGGTGGATATCGTTGCCGTAAGCGCTGGTGGCCAGGAAGCCCAACCGCAGGTTGGTCGCGGTGCTATAAGCGCTCAGGTCCACGGTGTGCATCAACC
>JAPKMQ010000093.1 GCA_026645875.1 Longilinea sp. | reverse complement strand
GATCATGTCATAGGCCTGCGCCATCAACAGCATGCCGCTGACCGAGAAGAGCAACAGCACGTAATATTCGGAGCGCTCGATCTTCATGCGCTTGAGGTAGTCGTAGGCCAGCGCGATCCCGGCGATGCCCGCCGAGAGAATGATCACATCCAGGAATACCGCAAACCCGTCCAGCACGGCCATGCCATTGAAGGCCGTTTCGCTGCGCCCGCGCATCGCCAGGCTCAAGCCCAGCGCGGCGCCCAGCCCCAGCACGGCCAGCAGCGCAATCACGCCTTTGCGGTTTTCCGGGAGAAACAGATCGATGATCAGCAAAACCACTGCCCAACCTGCCACCACCAGCACCGGGAGAATTGCGTAAAGGTCATTCAAGTTCAAATTCATTCGGATCCTCCCTTAGGGCAGCGCCACCAGGGCCACCAGGTTTTCGACGGCCGGGTTGATCAGGTTGAAGAACGGCTGCGGGTACAGACCGATCCAGACGATCAACACCAGCAGCGGCACCAGGATGGCAATCTCGCGCAGGTTGAGGTCTTTCAGGCCCTGGTTTTCGGCATGTTTGACCGGCCCCAGGAAGACTTTTTCGAACATGTGCAGCAGGTACACCGCCGCCAGAATCACGCCCAGCGTGGCCAGCCCGGCAAACCACGGGCTGCCGAGCGCCGCAGAACCGAACGCGCCGGTCAGGATGGTGAATTCGCCCACAAAGCCGTTCAGTCCGGGCAGGCCCATCGACGACAGCGTAATGATCAGCGCCAGCGCGCTGAGCACCGGCATCACCTTCCAGATGCCGCCAAAGGCTTCCATCTCGCGCGTGTGGCGGCGCTCGTAGAGCATACCCACGAAGAGGAACAGCGCGCCGGTGCTCAGGCCGTGGTTGACCATTTGCAAAATCGTGCCGCTGATGCCCTGCGGGTTGAGCGCCGCGATACCCAGCATCACAAAGCCCAGGTGGCTGACCGAGGAATAGGCCACCAGCTTCTTGACATCCTTCTGCAGGTACGAAACCATCGCGCCGTAGAGGATGCCCACCACCGCCAACCCGCCAATCCACGGCGCCAGTTGGCGCGTAGCCTCAGGGAAGAGCGGCAGGTTGAAGCGCAGGAAGCCGTAGGTGCCCATCTTGAGCAGCACGCCCGCCAGGATGACCGAGCCGGCCGTGGGCGCTTCGACGTGCGCGTCGGGCAGCCAGGTGTGCAGCGGGAACATCGGCACTTTGATGGCAAAGGCAATGCCAAACGCCAGGAACAGCAGCATCTGCGCGCCGGCAAACAGCTCGCGGCTGTTGATCAGTTCGTCCATGGCGAAGGTGTGCGCCTGGCCCGCCAGGAAGATAATCGCCAGCAGCATCAGGATCGAGCCAGCCATGGTGAACAGGAAGAACTTGACCGCGGCGTAAATGCGCCGCTCGCCGCCCCACACGCCAATCAGGAAGTACATTGGCACCAGGGTGAATTCCCAGAAGATGTAAAACAGCACCAAATCCTGCGCCAGGAAGACGCCCATCATGCCCACTTCCAGCAGCAGGAAGAACAACATGAAGCCCTTGACGCGCTCCTGCACCGCAGACCAGGTGGACAGGATGGCGATGGGGGTCAGCAGCGCAGTCAGCAGCACCATCAGGATGCTGATGCCGTCGACGCCCATGAAGAATTGCACCGGCATGCCGCCCACCGTCAGCCAGGCCTGTTTCACCACCAGTTGCAGCCCGGCGGTTTGCGGCTGGAATTGTGCCAGCAGCCACAGCGCCGCGCCGAAAACTACCAGCGAGGTCGCCAGGGCCACCGCGCGGATGGCGTTCTTCTGCTCCGGCTTCAGGAAAAGAATGATCAAGAACCCGACCAGCGGGAGAAAAGTCACCAGGATGAGAGGATTGCCTAAGTTCATAACCCGTCCTCGACGTACAGAATGTCCACTGTCAGGTTCAACGCAGCCCGGCCGTGGCCAGGTAAGCCAGCACGGCCACCACGCCCACCAGCACAGCCAGCGCATAGGTGCGCACGTAGCCGGTTTGCAGCTTGCGAACCAACTGCGCCAGCATGGAGAACAGGCTGGCAATGCCGTTCACCAACCCATCGATCACGCCCTGATCCACCGGCCCGGCCAGGAAACCGGACAGCGCCTGGTAGGGCCTCACGATCACCGCGTGGTACAGCTCGTCCACCTTCCACTTGCTCTCCATGCCGCGGTAGATCGGTCCCAACGGGTGGGCCAGCAGGTCGGGGGTTTTGGCGTCGGCCAGCGGCTTGCGCCCGTAGACCAGCCAGGCGATCAGAATACCCGCCAGCGCCACCGCCAGCGAACCCGCCGCCACCGGCAACAGGAATTCGCCCGCGTGCACTTCGGCCAGGCTGTGCTCCAGCCAGTGTTCCAGCCACAGGCTGCCGGGCAGGTTGAGCGCGCCGCCGCCGATGGAGAGCAGCGCCAGCACGATCAGCGGCACGGTCACCACGGCCGGGCTTTCACCGGCATGGCCGGCTGCTTCACTGCGCGGCTTATCGAAGAAGACCATCAGCACCTGCCGCCCCATGTAGAAGGCGGTGAAGAAGGCAGCGATGAGCAACACAATGAATACGCCCGGCTGCTGCTGGCTGGCATAGGCCAGGATTTCGTCCTTCGAGAAAAAGCCGGCCAGCGGGGCAATTCCCGCCAGCGCCAGCGAGCCGATCAGGTACACCCAGAAGGTCACCGGCATGCGCTTGCGCAGCCCGCCCATGTTGCGCATGTCCTGAGGGTCGAGGTGGTGGCTGTCGTGCGCATGTTCCGCGCCGTGCTCCATGCCCAAAATGACCGAGCCGGCCGAGAGGAACAGCAGCGCCTTGAAGAAGGCGTGCGTGGTCAGGTGGAACATACCCGCCACGGTGGCGCCCATGCCGACTGCCGCCACCATAAAGCCCAACTGGCTGATCGTTGAATAGGCCAGCACCTTCTTGATGTCATACTGCCCAACGGCAATGGTCGCCGCGAAGATCGCGGTGGCCGCGCCCACCCAGGTGACCGCGCTTTGCGCCGCCGGCACCAGCACGAACAGCGCTTGCGAACGCGCCACCAGGTACACGCCGGCCGTCACCATCGTGGCGGCATGGATCAGCGCCGAGACCGGCGTCGGGCCTGCCATGGCGTCGGGAAGCCACACGTACAGCGGGATCTGGGCCGACTTGCCGGTCACGCCCAGCAGCATGAACAGCGTGATCGCCAGCACCACCCACGGAGCAGCGGCGGCCACCTGTGGCGCCTGGGCGAAGATGACGGCGAAGTCAAAGCTCTTGAAATTCCAGAACAGGAAAAACAGCGCCAGCAGCAGGCCAAAGTCGCCGATGCGGTTGACCACGAAGGCCTTCTTGGCTGCTTGCGCGTTTCCGATGCCATCCTTGCCCTTCTCAAACCAGAAACCAATCAACAAATAAGAGCACAACCCCACGCCTTCCCACCCGACGAACAACATCAGGAAGTTGTCGGCGCTCACCAGGATCATCATCATGGCGATGAACAGGTTGAGGTAGACAAAGAAGCGGCGGAAGCGCAGCGGGTCGCCGTTGTGGCGCACATCGCTGTGCATGTAACCGATCGAATAGATGTGGATCAGTGTGCCCACGCCCGAAACGACCAACATCATCAACACCGAGAGCGTGTCCACGCGGAAAGCCCAGCGCACGCTCAGGTCGCCGACGCGGATCCAATCCACCAGTGGAACGGTCGCGCCTTCGGGGCTGCGGGTCAGGCCCAGCGCCAGCAGGACGGCCACCACGAACGCACCGCCCGAAGCCAGGCTGGCCAGCGCGCCAATGCCCTTCTCGCCCAGCCGCTTGCCCACCAGCAGGTTCAGCACCAGCCCGATGGCCGGCAGGAACACCACCCACGGAACCAGGGCAAAAATCGGGTCCATCAGTGCAGTTTCCAATTGCATATCCTTCTCCTTGAGGGACCTGAGATCAGCCCTTCAGGCTGCTGAGTTCGTCCACGTTGATGCTGTTGCGCGAGCGGAAGATGGTCACGATCAGGGCCAGGCCCACCGCCACCTCAGCCGCCGCCACCACCATCACGAAGAACACGAACAACTGCCCGCTGAGCACCTGGTAGTACGCGGCAAAGGCCACGAACAGGATGTTGGCCGCGTTGAACATCAATTCGAGTGACATGAATAAAATGATGGCATTGCGGCGCAGAATCACCCCCAACAGGCCCAGGGTGAAAAGAATCCCGGAAAGGATCAAATAAAAAATCATTGGCATCATTCACCTCCACCTTGCCGGAATATCGGTCAGGCTTTCTTCTCGAGCGCGGCGCGCCGGGCTAGGCGGTCTTTCAAATCGCCGCGGGTCAGCACGATGGCACCCACCATGGCAGCCAGCAAAATCACCGAGGTGATTTCGAAAGGCAGCGTGTACTGCTGGAACAGCATCAGACCCACCGCGGCCGGGTCACCAAAGGTCAGCGCCGGTTCAGCCGGCGCGGCTGGAATCCCACCGCGCACCACCAGGAACAGCGCCACTTCGGCGGCGAACACCAGCCCCAGCACCACCGCCAGCACGCGCAGCCCGCGCACGCGCAGCGATGATTCTGTCAGCTTTTCGGCGCCCAGCATCATGATCACGAACAGGAACAGCACCATGATCGCACCGGCATACACCGTGATCTGCGCCAGCGCGATGAACGGGGCGCCCAAAACCAGGTAAAGCAGCGCCACGGTCAGAAAATTCAACACCAGGAAGAGGGCCGAGTAGATCGCGTTGCGGCTGACCAGCAACCCCACCGCCGAGCCAACCGACACCAGCCCGATGATTGCGTACAGGATGATCACACCCAGAGGCGGCATGGACTTCCCTCCCTAATCCGTAGGATCTTTCATTTCAGGAACCGAGCGGGTGAACACGCCGGGCGGTGTCACCTGCGGGGTGGTCTTCACGCCTTCGGGAACTGCCTCCAGCAGCATTTGCTTGGTGTAAATCGAGCCGGTGCGTTCGGTGAAGGTCAATTCGTAGTTGTCGCCCAGGACGATCGCTTCGGTCGGGCAGGCGTCCTCGCAAAAGCCGCAGAAGATGCAGCGCAGCATGTTGATTTCATACGTGCTGGCGTAGCGCTCGCCGGGGGAAAAGCGTTGTTCATCCGTATTCTCGGAGGCCTCAACGAAAATGGCATCGGCCGGGCAGGCCGAGGCGCACAGCGCGCAACCGATGCACTTCTCCAGGCCGTTGTCATAGCGTTTGAGCACATGCCGTCCGCGAAAACGCGTACGCACCGGCCGCTTCTCCTCCGGGTACTGGATCGTTGGCGGTTTTTCGAACATTGATTTAAGGGTCGTCCATAATCCCTGAAACATCGCAATCTCCTTCCCTTCACCGCTAAAATCAGCGTTTGGTGGTCAGCACCACCAGGATGCCGGTGATGAACACATTGAGCAACGCGATCGGGTACATGACCTTCCATCCCAGCGCCATCAATTTGTCATAGCGGATGCGCGGCAGCGTAGCCCGGATCCAGATATCCACAAACAGCCAGACAATCACCTTGCCAAACAGGTACACCGGCCCCAGCCAGGGCAACTGGTCCACGAAGGGCCCCTGGAAGCCGCCCAGGAACATGGTCGAGCCAATCATGGCCACCGCAATCATCTTGATGTATTCGGCCATGAAGAACAGCGCGAATTTCATACTGGAATACTCGGTGTGGTAGCCGGCGGTCAATTCCTGCTCGGCTTCCGGCATGTCAAACGGCGCGCGGTTGATCTCGGCCAGCGTGGCCATGAAGTAGACGATAAAGCCCGCCGGTTGCAGCAACGCGAACGGCAGCGTCTTTTGCGCCTGGACGATGTCCATCACGTTCATCGAGCCCGCCAGCAGGATTGGCCCAACCAGCGAGAGACCCAGCGCCAGTTCATAGCTGATCATCTGCGCGGTGGAGCGCAACCCGCCGAACATGGCGTATTTGTTGTTCGACGACCAGCCCGCCAGCGTGATGCCGTACACCGAGATGGACGTGACCGCCATGATGTATAGCACGCCGACATTGACGTTGGCAATCGAGAGCGCGATTTCGCGCCCAAACAGGTTGATCGATGTGCCCCACGGGATCACGCCGGTTATGATCAACGCCGGGATCACCGTGATGACTGGCGCCACGATGAACATCAGCTTGTCGGCGCCCGCCGGGATCAGCTCTTCCTTGAAAATGAGCTTGACCGCGTCTGCGATGGGCTGCAACAGGCCAAATTTACCCACGCGGTTGGGGCCAATGCGCACCTGCATGCGCGCCAGGACGCGCCGTTCCAGCAGGGTCACGTAGGCAAACCCGCCGGTCATAAACAAAATGAGGAAGATCGACTTGATGATCCATTCCCAAATCATGCCAGCATCCATGCGCTTCCCTCGCTTCAGGCCTTGATTTCAACTTGCACGGGTTCAATCGTCACGGCCGTGGGTCCAAAGACCGGCACACCAGTGCTGCGCGGCACCAGGCCCAGGCCAACCGGCAGGTGCGAATCCACGCGCACAGCCACCTGCACGCGCCAGCCCCCGGCCGCAATCAGCGCTTCACCGCCGGCCTGCAGGCCAAATTTCTCCGCGGTCTCGGGGTTCAACGCCAGTTCGGCACGGGCAATGCGGCCATCCAGCAAAGCCGTGGGCCGCAGCGTTGCGCCCTGGTCGTACAGCCGCGCCACCGGGATCACCAGCAGCGACCCGGCCGGCACGGATGGCAGCACCGGGTTGGCAGCGGCGGGCAGATCTATCTTTTCACCACGCTCCGCAGCGCAAGGCAGTTGCACACCCAGGCCGTGCTTGTTTTCATACCCCGTACCGCCGTAATATACATCGCTGCGTCCGATGATCGGCCACTGCTCGTGCACTTCGGCCAGCTTCTGGTAGCTCAGCCCGGCATAGGCAGGCACCTGCGCCGCGATCTGATCCAGCACCAGCGCGGCCGCGGCGGGCAGTTCCACGCCCAGCCGCCCGGCCAATTGCGCCGTGATGATGAAATCGGGGCGGGCCAGTCCGCGCGGCGTGGCCGCCGGGTAGTAGCGCTGCACGCGGCGATCGCCGCTGGTGAAGCTGCCTTCCCGTTCGGTATAGGCCGCGGCTGGAAGCACCACGTCAGCATGTTTGGCCGTTTCGCTCAGGAACAGGTCCTGGACGATGACAAATTTGGCTTCGTCGAGCGCCGCCGCCAGCGCGGGGTCGTCCCCCGCCGGGTCCGAAGCGGCGATGTATACTGCCTTCGATTGGCGCAGTTGATCGCCCAGATTGCTGGCCGGGCGGAAGCCCATGTCCCAGGCACCCTGGCTGTTGGCCTTCGGCCACACGGGAATCAGGCCGTTGTTGGCCTTGCCGTAGTGGCCGGTCTTGACCAGCAATTCGGCCGCCGCGTAAGCCAGGTAGGTCGATTGTTGCAGGCCCAGGCCGTTGCTGCCGTAGAAGACCAACGCGTTTTCGGCTTCGGCAAAGACCTTGCCAGCCGCGCTTTCAAGGAAGCCGCCGAAGGTCAGCAGCAACTCACCGGGGTTGTAGCGCAGCGTGTGGGTGGCAAACTTGTCCAGGCGCGTTTCGTTTGGGTTGACCACGATCAGCGCCGCGCCGCGCTCGACGGCCAACGCAGCCAGGTCGCCGCCGCCCATATGGGTATCCAAAACCGCCTGCCCGCCGGCCGCATCGGCCAGCCTGCGCAGGTTGAACAGGTCCTCATTGGAAAGGCGTCCGCCGGCCAGCACGGTCAGGCTGCTGCCTGCTTCTCGCAGCTTCTGCGCAACCAGATCCAGCGCCTCGTCCCAGCCTGCCGGAACCAGTTCGCCGCCTTTGCGCACCAGCGGTTCGCTCAGGCGCTGCTTGCTTTCGGTAAAGTGGTAGCCCAGGCGGCCCTTGTCGCACATCCAAATTTCGTTGACGCCCTCGTTTTGTCGCGGCATGGCGCGCTTGATCACCATGTTGCCGCCGGTCTTGGCCTCGCGGCGCACGTTGTAGGTGATGTTGCAGCCAACCGGGCAATGCGAACACAGCGACGCCGCGGAGACCATTTCCCACGGCCGCGCGCCAAAGCGGAAATCGGCGGTGGTCAATGCGCCCACCGGGCAAATATCGGTGGTGTTGCCAGAGAAGACCGAGTCAAAACCCGGCTCTGAGTCCGTGATAATCTCCAGGCTGCGCCCGCGGTGGAAGAAATCGATCACCGGGTCGTCCACAACCTCATGCTGGAAGCGCACACAGCGCCCGCACTGGATGCAGCGCTCACGGTCCAGCCAGACCAGCTCGCCCAGTGGCACATGCTTGGCCAGGTGCATCTTCTCATCAAAGATGAAACGACTGGTTCCAGGGCCGTAAGCCATGGTCAGGTTTTGCAGCGGGCATTCACCGCCCTTGTCGCACACCGGGCAGTCCAACGGGTGCGAGGTGAGGATGAATTCCACCACCTCTTTGCGTGCCGCCCGGACCTTATCAGAGTTGGTGATCACCACCATGCCTTCCGAAACCGGTGTGGTGCAGGCCGTATCCAGCTTGGGGCCAAAAGCGATCTTCGGCGAGCCGTCAGCTTCCTTTACCACCTCGCCGGTGGCGCGGTCGATCACCGGTCGGCCCACATCCACCAGGCACATGCGGCACATGCCCACCGGGTCCATCTTGGGGTGATAACAGAACACCGGGATGTCGACATTGACCTTGCGGGCTGCATCCACCACCAGCATGCCCTCGGGAACCTGGAGGGTGTGTTCGTCAATTCGCAGAGTGACCAGCTTCTTTGCCATACCTCTAACTCCTCTGCAGCTTTTCGAAGTCTTCACGGAATTGTTCAATTCCGGTGACCACTGCCATGGTGGAGAATTCGCCCAGCGCGCACAGGCACTTGCCCTGCATCTGGCGCGCCACGTAGTTCAGCAGGTCGATGTCCTCCTTGCGGCTATCGCCCTTGACGATGCGGTCGGCGATGTGGCTCATCCAGTAGGTGCCCTCGCGGCAGGGGGTGCACTTGCCGCATGATTCGTGTTTGAAGAATTCAACGGTCTTGCTGACCATCCAGGCGACATTCACGCTGTCGTCCAGCACGATCACCGAAGCCGAACCGAGTGCCGATCCGAGCGCGGCAACCGACTCATAATCCATCGGCGTATCCAGCGCGCGGTCGTCCGCCGTGATCAGGCTTGAAGACGCGCCCGCCGGCATGATGGCCTTGATGCTGCGCCCTTCGGGCAGCCCGCCGCCGTAATTAAAGATCAGCTCGCGGAAGGTGGTGCCCAGCGGCAGCTCGTAGTTGCCCGGTTTGTTGACGCAGCCGGAAAGCGAGAACACCTTGACGCCCGGGCTTTTCTCGGTGCCTTGCTCGCGGAACCAGGCCGTACCGTTGGCGATGATGCCGGGCACATTTGCCAGCGTTTCCACGTTGTTGATCACGGTCGGCTTGCCAAACAGGCCGTACACGGCCGGGAAGGGCGGGCGCAGGCGCGGCTGGCCGCGGTTGCCTTCGATCGACTCCAGCAGCGCGGTTTCCTCGCCGCAGATGTAAGCGCCAGCGCCCAGGTGGGTGTGCAGGCGCAGTGAATATTCCGTTCCATAGATCTTATCGCCCAGCAAACCGGCTGCTTCCAGCTCGGCAATCTTGCCGTCGAGCGATTTGGCGATCTGCCAGAACTCGCCGCGCAGGTAAATGTAAGCATCGTGTGCCTGCACCGCGTAAGAGGCAAGCATCAGCCCTTCGAGGAATTGGAAGGGATTGCTTTCCATGATCTCGCGGTCCTTAAAGGTGCCCGGTTCCGATTCATCCGCGTTGGCCACCACGTAATGCGGCCAGAGATTGTTTGGAATGAAGCTCCACTTCAGGCCGGCCGGAAAACCCGCGCCGCCGCGGCCGCGCAGCCCGCTGGCCTTGACCTCGTTTAGCACATCAGAGGGTTGCATGCCAGCAACGGCTTTGTGGAAGGCCTCAAAACCACCCTCGGCCCGGTAAACATCCAGGCTGGCGATGTTGGGAATGTCGCGGTGGCGCAAAATGCGGTAAGTGCTCATGCCGCCTCCTTGCGATCGCGCAGTTTTGCGATCAGCTCGACCGCCGATTCGACCGTCTGATCCTCGTGGTAACTGATATCGCCGTCGCCTTGCACCTGGAACATCGGCGCATGGTGGCAACCCGCCAGACATTTGACCTCTTCAATGGTCACCATGCCGTCCGGGGTGGTTTCACCCACCTTGATGCCAATATTCTCGCATAATTGCTTCAGGAACTCATCCGCGCCGCGCAACGCGCAGGGCAGATCGGTGCAGACTTGCACGTGGTAGCGGCCGCCGGGCTGTTCGTGATACAGCGTGTAAAAACCGACGATCGAGTCGATATCGGTGATCGGCATCTCCAGGATCTCGCCGATCTCCTGCAGAGCCTGCTTGGTGATGTAACCGGGTTCCTGCTGCGCCAGGTGCAGCAGCGGCATGACCGCCGAACGCTTGCGGTCGGCCGGATATTTGGCCAGGATTGTCTGGATTTCTTGCGGGTATTTTTGAAGGAGTTGGTTCACCGGTCTGCATCTCCCAGAACAATGTCAATGCTGCCGATGATGCCCACCACGTCGGCCACAAAGTGGCCCTTGGTGAGCACGGGCATTGCCTGTAAGTTGGCGAAGGACGGCGTGTTCATATGCACACGGTAGGGCTTGGGGCTGCCGTCGCTTTCGAGATAGACTCCCAGCTCGCCGCGCGGGCTTT
>JAPKMQ010000092.1 GCA_026645875.1 Longilinea sp. | reverse complement strand
CGGCGAACCCGAATGGATGGCAAGCGCCCTGTTTGCCATGGGACGCTCCAGCGACGAAGGCTGGGCAACCTCCGTTCTAGAAATGCTGGATCATCACGAACGGGACGTACAGATCGAAGCGGTGCGAGCCGCAGGTTCGCTCGAGATTGAAAAAGCCCGTAAGCCGCTCCTGCAGATGATCAAGGCTGGCATCGATGATCCCGACCTTCGCACTACTGCAGCCTGGTCCCTGTCGCAGATCGGCGGCGATCAAGTAGGCGCTGCGCTGGCGAAACTGCTGAAAAAAGCCGAGGACGAGGATGAAGCCGAGATCATCCAGAGCGCGATTGACAACCTGGAATTCCAGGAAGGGCTGGACAACTTCGAGTTGATGGATTTTTCGCCTGCCCGGCACGCGGACTTTCACGAGATCACCGGGGACGCGGATGATGAAGAGGTGGAAAGCTGGGAACCGGAACTCGGTCAGGAAGTAGACGAAGAATCCGAGGATGAAAGTTAATCTGCTCGCTTTTCGGGGGGTCATGTGCAAGCCGGGGCTTTGATATTCATACTAATATTCAATCTGTTCGGGATTAACTTTCAGGCATCCAGCGTTCAATTTGAAGTTCGCGATGTGGTCGCGTTTTACACATACGGCAAGAATGTCACCTTTCAGGCACGCATCAATCCTCCCACCGGCGTCGAAGCTGTGGACCTGATGATCCAGCCGGAGGGTCAAACCACGCGCATTGAGCCGGTTTCCTGGACGACAAGCGGAGAAATCCTCTTCGACTATGACCTGGTTGCGCACCCGTTGCGGCCGTTTGGCCGCACCTATTACTGGTTCCGCCTGGTCACAGACGGCGGAGAGATCACCACACCATCCTACTGGTTCGACTATGTCGACAACCGCTTTACCTGGCAGAAGCTCACCAACGAGTATTTTGAGATCCAATGGCAAGGTGAGGATCGGACTTTCGGCCAGCAGGTGCAAAACATCGCAACCACCGCGCTGGATTCCGCGCAGAAAGTTCTGCCAATCGCTCCCCCACTCCCGCTCAAGATTTTTATTTATGCGAACGCAGAGGATTTGCAGAGTGCTTTGCCCGGAATCGCCGAGACCTGGGCGGCCGGGCATGCCAGCCCCGACCTGAAGGTGATCCTGTTATCCATCGCCGAAGGTCCTGAGCGTTCCTTGGAACTGGAACGACAGCTACCCCATGAAATCATGCACATCCTTGAATATGAACTGGTCGGATCCCAGTACGGCAACGTGCCTGTCTGGTTGCGTGAAGGGATTGCCTCAATCGCCGAACTGTATCCGAATGCTGATTACGCCCGCGTGCTGGAAACTGCGCAACAAAAAGACAGCCTGATCGCAATGGAAAACCTGTGCAGCGCCTTTCCACGGGATGCGGGCAGCGCGTTCCTTGCCTATGCGCAGTCCACTTCCTTTGTCCGCTACATTTATCAGACCTACGGCAGCACCGCTCTGGTCAACCTACTGCGACAGTATCAGCTTGGACTGGGCTGCAAGGAAGGCGTTCAAACCGGCTTGGGCATTTCGCTATCGGAGCTTGAAAACGACTGGCGCGTCGACAGCCTGTCCGTCAGCCCGGTGGCAAAAGCCATGAAGAGTTTATCCCCATACCTTTTTGTCGCTCTCCTGGTCCTGCTTGTGCCGCTCGTTCTGGCGTTCGCCCGTCCCAGGGCCGAGGAGAAGCCGGTGTGAGCGGTGATGAAACCGTGCAACTGCACGCGCTGGTGGATGGTCAGGTCCAGGGTGTTGGCTACCGATTCTTCGTCAAGAACGCCGCGGACACGTTAGCGTTAACCGGCTGGGTGCGGAATAAATGGGATGGCCGGGTGGAAGTGCTCGCCGAGGGCTCCCGGGATGCCGTGGAACAGCTTCTGCAAAAGCTGCGCCGCGGACCGTCCTCAGCCTTCGTCTCAGATATCCAGCTCGACTGGAACCCAGCCAGTGGCGCGTACACGCGCTTCAACATCGCGCCGAGCGAATAATTCTATTCTGGCTTATTCTTCCTCGCCTGCCAGCAGCTTCGCGTGTTGCCAGGGCGATAAATTCTCGTCCTCAGCCATCAGGTTGCGCAGGCCGTAGATCTGGTCGCGCAGGACCGCCGCGCGCTCGAACTCAAGGTCCTTGGCGGCCTGTTTCATTTCCTTTTCCATCTCGGAGATCATGCGCTGGATCTCCTTGCGCGGGATCCCGGCCGGACGACCTTCCCTGGTCGAATACTCGCCACGCGCTTCAGCCACCTGAGCAGCACCCAACCGTTCGGTCAGATCGTGGATGGCCTTGACGATTGTCACCGGCTCGATACCGTGATCGTCATTGTATTTTTTCTGCTTGGCGCGCCGTCGTTCTGTTTCCTGCAGCGCCATCTGCATCGAATCGGTCATCCGGTCGGCATACATGATCACCCGACCGTTAACATTTCGCGCGGCCCGGCCAATCGTCTGAATCAAGGCCGTCCCCGAACGCAGGAAACCTTCCTTGTCCGCGTCCAATATGCCAATCAGCGACACCTCGGGCAAGTCAAGGCCTTCGCGCAACAGGTTGATGCCCACCAGGACATCGAAAACACCAAGGCGGAGGTCCCGAAGGATGCCAATCCGCTCCAGCGTCTCCACCTCGGAATGCAGATAGTGAACCTTGATGCCCAATTCCATCAGGTAATCGGTCAAATCCTCCGACATGCGCTTTGTCAGGGTGGTGACCAGGACCCGTTCGCTCCGTTCAGTGCGCTGGCGAATTTCCTTCACCAGGTCGTCCACCTGCCCCTGTGTGGGTCTCACTTCAACCTGCGGATCAAGCAAACCCGTCGGCCGGATGATCTGTTCAACCAACTGCTGCCTGCGTTGCAGCTCATAGGGTCCCGGCGTCGCCGAGGTATAGATCGTGTAGCCCATGTGCTGTTCGAATTCTTCGAACTTGAGCGGTCGGTTATCCACAGCGGACGGCAGCCGGAAGCCGTATTCGACCAACGTTGTTTTGCGGTTTCGATCCCCGTTATACATGCCGCGAATCTGCGGCACGGTCATGTGCGATTCATCCAGCACCAGCAGGTACTCGCTGGGCAGGTAGTCAATCAACGTCCACGGCGCCGATCCGGACGGGCGTTGATCCAGGTGGCGTGAGTAGTTTTCGATGCCGGAACAATAGCCGACCTCGCGCAGCATTTCCAGGTCGTAGCGCGTGCGCTGTTCGATGCGCTGGGCTTCAAGGTATTTATCGTTGGCCTTGAAATGAGCCAGTTGCTGTTCCAGCTCTGCTTCGATGTCGTTGATGGCTTGTTTCAGCCGGTCTTCCTGGGCAATATAATGCTTGGCCGGATAAATATCAATTTTGGATGGCGTATCCAAAATTTCGCCGGTCACCGGGTTGACCGCGAGCATACGCTCAATTTCATCTCCGAAGAACGTGATGCGGTAGGCCTGCCGATCCTCATACGCCGGGAAAACTTCCAGCGTATCGCCGCGAACCCGGAACGTGCCCGGCTTCAAATCCACGTCATTGCGCTGGTACTGGCTTTCGACCAGTTGGCGCAATAGCGCGTTGCGCCGGTACAGGCCGCCCACCTCCAGCGAGATGATCACATTTCCGTAGGCCGAGGGATCGCCCAACCCATAGATGCACGATACCGATGCAACGATGATCACATCCCGGCGCGACATGAGCGCCTTGGTCGCAGCCAGGCGCAACCGGTCGATCTCCTCGTTGATTTGGGTTTCTTTTTCGATGTACAGGTCGCGCTGCGGAACGTAAGCTTCGGGCTGGTAATAATCGTAATACGAAACAAAATACTCCACCGCGTTTTCTGGAAAGAACTCTTTGAATTCTGCGTACAGTTGCGCGGCCAGGGTCTTGTTATGCGCCATCACCAGCGCAGGCAATTTGGTCTGCGCGATTACATTGGCAATCGTGAAGGTTTTACCAGTTCCAGTCGCTCCCAGGAGCACCTGGTGCTTGAATCCGGATTGAACGCCATCCACCAACTGGCGAATTGCCTCCGGCTGATCGCCGGTCGGCTCATAGGGAGCATGCAACTTGAATTCCATGAGCTTCCTCTCGTATCAGATCAAGCATCGCCGTGAAAGAGATCAATTGTTCTATTTTATCACATTATGCCTGCACGGGAAGCACCAACGTGAACACCGCCCCACCGAGCGGATGATTGGCCGCGGATAAACTACCACCCATCAAGATGGCCAGTTGGCGCGCGATAGCCAGACCCAGCCCGCTGCCGCCCACATCCCGGCTGCGGCTGCGATCTGCGCGGTAAAAGCGTTCAAACAGATGCGGCAGCACCGATTCGGGGATGCCCGGCCCGCTGTCATGCACGCTGAGCGCCACGCTGGCGCCCTGATGGATGATCGCAATGTGAATCAGTCCGCCCTGCGGAGCGAATCGCAACGCATTGGCGAGCAGGTTGGTGAGGATTTGTTCGATGCGCAATGGATCGCCGCGCACCATCGGGATCTCAGCTACCTCCAATGAGAAGCGAATTGACCGCTCCAAACCCGCCGGCTCAAAGCGTGACAGAACGTTGGCCGCCAACCGGCGCAAATCCACAGTCGTATTTTCAAGTCGCAATTCTTTCGCGTCCGCCAGCGCCAGGATGCGCAAATCCTCCACCAACCGGGAAAGCAGCGTATTCTGGTCCAATGCAACCTGCACCCCCGCTGCATCCAGGGGATAAATCCCATCCTGCATGGCTTCCATTTGCGCGCGTTGGACAGCCAGCGGCGTGCGTAATTCGTGCGCGATGTCAGCGGTCATGGCCTGCCGGCGCGCTTCGGATTCCTGCAAAGATTGCGCCATTTGGTTAAAACTCTGGCCCAGCGCTGCCAGCTCGTCGCTGCCCGAGACTGCCACCCTCTGCGATAGATCACCTCTTGCCATTTGGTTGGCCGCTTTTTCGAGCTTTTGCAAGGGGTTGGCGATCCAGCTTCCCAGCAGCAGCGCGAGAATCACTGCGATCGCCAGCGCAACCGCGCCGCTGAGCAGCGAGATGTTATTCAGCCGCTCAACCAGGCGCTGCCCAGAGCCGGAATTGCCCCCCATACCGCCTTCCGCCCACAGGTAACCAATGGTGCGGCCCCTGGAATTGCGGATTTGAGCGGCGTCAGCCAGCTCGCGCACGTCGATCAAGGTGCCCGCTGATTGAACATTGGCGGTATCGTAAACCACCCTGCGATCCGCGTCGATCAGGCGCAAGCGTTGCGCCATCATCCCGCCCATACCCCGGCCCGGATTGCCGTGTGTGGTTTGCAGCAGGCTATTCGCGCCCTCCCACGTCTGGTTCGCGGTGTAATAATCGCGCAGCGAGCTCACCAGCCCGTCGAGACCAACCATGCCTCCGCTGGTCATGTAGGATTCCACCTGGCGCGCCACGCCCAGCCGGGCAAATATCGTGATCGCAAGGATGGGGATCAACGCCACCAGGCCAAAAGCCAGAATTAATCGCACGCGCATGGCTAATCCTTTCGCATCCGGTAGCCAACTCCAAACACCGTTTCAATGTACCGGGGTTCCTTGGGATCGACTTCCAGTTTGGCTCGCAAGTTTTTAATGTGCGCATCGATGGTGCGTTCGTAACCCTCGTAGGCGGTGCCCTGAACGGCTTCCAGCAACTGCAGCCGGTTGAACACCCGGCCGGGCTGGTCTGCCATTGCCGCCAGCAGGTTGAATTCGGTCGGCGTCAGTTCAATCCGGGTGCCGTCCCGTTCCACCAAATGCGCGTCCAGATCGATCGTCAAATCTGCCAGGCGCAGCACCGCGGTAGCCGCCCGGGTTGCCCCCGCCCGCCGCAGGACGGCACGCACACGCGCCACCACCTCGCGGGGAGAGTAGGGTTTGGTCAGGTAGTCATCGGCACCCAACTCCAGGCCTATCAGCCGGTCGGCTTCCTCCACCCGGGCAGTCACCATAATAATGGGCGTTTCGTCTTTGCGCCGGATGGCACGCGCCACATCCAGGCCATCCATGCCCGGCAGGTTGAGATCCAACAACACCAGGTCAGGGCGCTGTCTTTCCCATAAGGATAGCCCCTGGTCGCCGCGCGAGGCAGTGACGACGGTGTAACCTGCGGCTTCCAGGTAGGAGCGCAGGATTTTCACCAACTCGGGCTCATCTTCAACGATCAGAATCGTAGCCATTCTTCACCAGCCTGTTGAGGGTCTCCAGCAAATGGTCCTTCCAGTTTAACACATTGCCGTTGACGGGCATCCAATAGGCATTCTTCCCCGCGCGCACCTGGCTGCCCAAATTGGGTAGATTGCGCGGCGGCTGTCCTTCTGGAAGCGGCGGAAAGCGTAAGACCAATTGATCATTTTCCAGGGTCACTGATGCCAGCCCGGCTTTTTCAGCCAGCAACTTGATGCGCATCTGATAGAGTAGATTATCTACTTCTTCGGGAAGGGTCCCAAACCGGTCAGAAAATTCATCTGCCATGATCTGCACATCCGACTCATTCTGCAAATCCGCCAGGCGACGGTACAGGCTCAACCGCAGGTTCTGGTCGGGGACATAAACCGCCGGTATTCCCACAGCTATGGGAAGATCGACGCTGACGGCCATGCGAATGGCCGCCGAAGCCAACAGAGCCTCCTGGTCAGGCGGTGCCGGGATCTTTTCCAGCTGGCGCAACTGGCGCACCGCCTGGGCAAGCAGCCGGGTATACAGTTGAAACCCTACGCTGGCGATGTAACCCGATTGGCGGATGCCCAGCAATTCGCCGGCACCGCGCATTTCCAGGTCGCGCATTGCGATGGAATACCCCGCGCCGAGCTGGGTGTTTTCAGCAATGACCTCAAGGCGTTCCTGGCCTTCTGGCGTGGGTGCTTTGTGGCGATGCCGGAAGAAATAGGCATAGGCGCGCTGCGCACCTCGGCCCACGCGTCCACGCAGTTGATATAACTGAGCCAGTCCAAAGGTATCGCCGCGGTCTACAATCAGGGTGTTGGCATTAGGAATATCCAGGCCGGACTCGATGATGGAGGTGCATAGCAACACGTCGATGTCAGCCCTGGTGAACTGCACCATCACCTGAGCCAGCGAATGTTCCGGCATCTGACCGTGGGCCACCCCAATGCGTGCTTCGGGCACAAGTTGGTTGAGGTGACGCTCCATGGACCGGATGGTCTGAACGCGGTTGTGAACGAAGAAGATCTGCCCGCCGCGTTCCAGTTCGCGCAATACTGCCTGTCGCACCAGGCGTGGAGAATACGGCCCGATGTGAGTGATGATCGGCAGACGTTCCGCCGGCGGCGTGTTGATTTGCGAGATATCGCGCGCGCCGGTCAACGCCAGATACAGCGTGCGCGGGATCGGCGTGGCAGTGAGGGTCAGCACATCCACCTCGGTGCGCAGCTTTTTGAAATGCTCCTTGTTCGCCACACCAAAACGCTGCTCCTCGTCGATGATAACCAGACCCAGGTCTTTGAAGGCCACGTCCGCTTGGATCAAACGGTGGGTGCCAATGATGATATCCAGCTCGCCCGCGGCCAGTTTGAGCAAAATCTCATCCTGCTCCCGCGGGGAGCGGAAACGGGAGAGCATTTCCACGTGCACCGGGTAGGCCATCAGCCGCTGTCGAAAGGTTTCAAAGTGCTGCTGTGCCAGAACGGTGGTCGGCACCAGGATGGCAACCTGCTTGCCGTCCATCACCGCCTTGAACGCTGCACGCAAGGCCACCTCGGTCTTACCGTATCCCACGTCCCCGCACAGCAGGCGGTCCATCGGGCGCGGATTTTCCATGTCCAACTTTACCGCCTGGATGGCTTTGGCCTGATCCTCGGTTTCAACGTACGGGAAGCTGGCCTCAAGTTCATTCTGCCAGGGCGAATCAGCGCTGAACGCAAATCCCCGGGCCACCTGGCGCGTGGCGTACAACTCCAACAGTTCCTGTGCGACCTTGATGACTTCTTCGCGCACCTTTTGCTTGGCGTTGCCCCATTCGGCCGAACCCAGGCGGGTGGGCGATGGCGGTTCAGCGTTTGGCCCAACGTACCGGCTGAGCCGGTCGGCCTGAAAAACAGGCACATACAACTGATCGCCGCCGTCATATTCCACGCATAAAAACTCGCGCTCCACGCCTTCCAGCGTGCGCCGAACCAGGCCAGAAAAACGCCCGATACCGTAATCGATGTGCACCACCCAATCGCCGGGTTTTAAATCGGCGTACACATTTTCAGGCGCCTCAGCCTGCAGGCGGGCGCGGGTGCGCGGCTGCGGACGTTCCAGGCCAAAGATCTCAGCGTCAGTTAAAAGATGCGCTTGGCCGCCCGATGCAAGCGCTAGCGACCAGCCTTCGCTCAAGGTGCCTTCGATGAATACCGGCATCCGATCTTGGCAGACCTCCGCCTGGCGTTCATTCCACAACTCACGCAAGCGCGATACCTGCCGAGAGATCACCCAGCTCGCATCTCCCTTGCGGCACAGTTCCTCCAGGTAATCCACCATCGGGCGCAGCCGGCCGCCAAAGCGCGGCCCCGGTTTGAAGGCCGCCGCCAGCTCGCCGTCTGTAAGGTCGCCGCCGAAGCCCAATTGCAACCAGGTATGCCCGGTCAGACTGTCCATCAACTCGGACCAGCTCAGGTAGGGAATCGGATAGCCTTCCGGCAGGGTGGCTTCGGCGATGCTCTCGTTGCGCATGCGCACCGCTTGCTCCTCGATATCCACTGCCAGCGACTGGAGCAGATCCAGGTCATCGACCAGTGTCATGGCGTTGCGGGGCAGGTAATCCAGCAGGCTGGAAACCGCCGGATGCACAACCGGAATAAAAAACTCGTCCACTTCCTGGCCGGCCGGCAGGATACTCTCGGCTCGCCCTGGCAGCAATTCGCGCGCGGGTGTCACCAACACCTGATCCAGTTTGGCCACAGTTCGCTGGCTGGCAGGATCAAAACGCCGGAGCAGATCAATCTCATCCCCGAAAAATTCCAGGCGCACCGGCAAAGATTCGGCAGGCGGCCAGATATCCAGGATGCCGCCCCGCCTGGAAAACTCGCCCGGCTCAAGGACAACATCCACGGCCTGATAGCCGATATCCACCCAGGAGCGCACCAGTTGATCCGGGGGCAAGGACTGGTTGACTTTGATCGTCCGGCTGGCCTTGATAAAATCTCGCCGCGGCAGGGTGCGCGTCATCAATGCCCGTACCGTGGTGACGATGACCGGCGGCAGGTCTGGTTTGGCTGCACCTGGCAAATGGTAGACAGCCAGCGCGGTCAACGCTTGCAGGCGGTCCCGCCGGGTGCTGTTTCCCCAGGCGGCCTGCTCGTAGAACATCGGCGTTGGCTCCGAGAAATACAGGCGCGGCGCGTCCTTCAGCCAAAACCCCAACTCGTCCAGTAATGTGAGCGCGTGCTGGGGACGGTCGGTGATCATGACGACCGGTTCGCGCAGGTCCTGGTAAAGGCTGGCAGCCAACGGCAAACGAGCTGCCCGCATCAATCCCAGACCGGGCAGGTTCGCGCCGCTTTTGAGATCGTTCAAGAGTGCCTGGTAGGCAGGAAGCGTGCGAATGGACTCAAGCAAACCGGCAGCCTTTCGCTAGACCGAAGTGTTGAATTGATTCATCGCCGCGTCTAGACCGTCACGGATGAAAACCTTGATTGCTTCGACAGCACGGACAATGGTCGGATCGATAATTTCCTGGTCGGCTTTGGAAAAATTCTGCAGCACATAATCCGCAGCGGCCATCTGGCCGGGCGGCCGGCCAATACCAATACGCAAGCGGGGAAAATTCTGCGTGCCAACCTTGTTAATGGTTGAGGCGACGCCCTTCTGGCCAGCCGATCCACCGCCCGGGCGCAGCCGGATGACGCCCACGGGTAAATCCAGGTCGTCATGCGCAACCATCAATTGCGCCAGCGGAACTTTGTAATAGCGAAGCAGGGAACCAACCGCATCCCCCGAGAGATTCATGTAGGTCTGAGGTTTCACCAGGATGATCTTGCGGCCCTCCCATTGGCCAGAACCAACCAAAGCCTTGGCCTGTACCTTGCTGATCTTGATCGCAAAGGCCTCACTCAGGCGGTCGATGGTCATGAAACCCACGTTGTGCCGGTTGCCGCGGTATTCGCGGCCGGGGTTGCCCAAACCTACCAGGATGAAAGGCGCTTCCGGCAAAATTGGCGGATTCTGTGCGGTGGTTTCGGGATGATTATCCAAATTCAACCTCTCCGGGTTCTGCGGCGGACCGCCCGGTAAATGATAAGCAACAGAAACAGCGCTGCCACAACTCCCAGGCCGGCCAGCGCACTGCCACGCAATTCAGTCCCCGTAACCGATATCGAATTCGGCGGCATGGGCGTGGGCGTGCTGCGAATGACCACCGGCGTAGCCGTTTGCGTCGCTGTGGGCTGGTGAGTGGTTTCGGGCATCATCGCCGGCGTATTGGTCTCCACAGCGGTGTAATTGCGCACGCGCACGCCTGCGACCTCCACCACAACGATATTGCCGTCTTGTCTTAGCACGCGCAAACGGATTCGGTAAATTCCATCGGTGATGGTCGTCGTGTCCCAACTGGCCAGAGTGCCGCTCTCAATTGCCGGTGTTTGATCCTGGATGAGAAACCAGGTTTCGGCTGAGCCGCCTTCATAGCGAAACTCAACCTGCGCGGAAGCAAAACCCTCTACTGCGCTGGAGCCTTGAATCAAAACCACGCCCTGGACGGCCTCGCCGGGCAGCGGGCGGTCAAGCGTCGGCGCCGGGGTGGTTTGCTGAACGAGTGCGAACCAGCCGGCAAGAACGAATGTCAAAAGCAGATGTTTCATGGCAATCGATAAGTTTAACACGTTCCGCTGGAACGCGCAAACCGCACTGCAATTAATTTGAATTTACA
>JAPKMQ010000091.1 GCA_026645875.1 Longilinea sp. | reverse complement strand
AATCAAATCAATCAATTGTTGACTCTCCTGGATATACCACGCGTGTAGTATTTCCTGGGTCTGAGCGATTATCTTTTTTCCTTCGTACACCATGAATTTACCCGGCTCAGCTTCTTAGAGGCTGAGCCGTAAATTTACCCTTCCAGCAGCCAGGCCGCCGCTGGCTCTTTCTCCTGGAAGAAGTGCAGCGCGGGGTCGCGCCGGTTGGCTTCCAGCACCAGTTCACCGAAGCGGCCGCGGCTGGCCAGCTCGAGGGGCAGCACCACCGCGCAGCGGATGCGGTAGAGACCGAACTTGAGCAACACGGCGCCTGCCAATCCGCTGCCCAGCCGGAAAAACTCGTCGCTTAAGCAGTCCGCGGGCAGCAGCAGGTTGGCCGTGCCGTGCTCGCCGCAGGCCGCCACCAGGTCGAGCGCGTCGCGTTCGCTTTCCACCCGCCCGCCGCCCGGAAGGCACTCGAGGTAACCGCTATCGCCGTGCTCATGAAAAATATAGTCCATCATTCTGCCTCAATTTGACGTACGCCGCCGTCAATCCCAAGCGCGGCAGCGTTCCTCAAATGGTAGCACGGTTCCGCGTTTATTCAGAGAAAACCTCCCCCTGTTTTAATAAGATATTTATTTGCTCTAAACCAATTTTGAACATCCGGCTGCTATCCTGTCTTGCATGTGAGGGCGTGCGCGGAGCCCGACGAGAAAGGTTGACGCAAATGACCGATACAGCCTTCCAACCCATCGACATCATGCTGGTGCTGCCCGGCGAGGATCTGTGGGGCGCCGAACGCCTGCGCGCTGATCTGGCACAGTTCGGGCTGCGGCTGATCTCGCGGGACGAATTCCGGGGCGATCCAACGTCTTCCCGGCGCATGCCGGCGGCCATCCTGGCCTTCCTTTCCGGCCAGTCCGAGCGTGATGCCGTGCTGTGCCGCCGTTGGGCCTGCGCGAACCTGGCACCCGTCGTCGCGGTCAGTTCCAATACCGATGAAGGGTACGTCCTGGCACTGTTCGCCGCGGGGGTTGAGGACATCATCCCGCGGCCGGTCCGCCCGCGCGAACTTGCGGCGCGCATCCGCAGCATCCTGCGCCGCACCCGGCCGGAGCTGGCCCTGCCGCGTCCTGATTTGGCACCACCCATCGCGCCGGCCTCCGTGAGCGCCCGCAAATCCAGTTTTACCGCGTTCATTCACGGGCTGCAGAGTCATTTTTCAGCCCGAAGAAGCAAGAAAGGAGTCAGATTATGAAACAAAAAATTCTCATCAGCAGTCTCTTATTGGTTCTTCTGCTGGCAGCCTGCGCCCCGGCGCAGACGGCCGCGTTGCCTGCCGCCGCGACCTCGCCCCAACAAGCCGCCGACACGGCCGCCAATGCGCAGCAGGTCGATTACAGTCCCACCATCGCGGTGGACACCGACATGCTCAACGCGGTGCAGACCACCTTCCAGCAGATCTACCAGAACGTCAATCCATCGGTGGTTAACATCCAGGTGACCCAGGACGCAGGCCAGTTCGGCGTGACCGGCGGCGAAGGCTCAGGCTTCGTCTGGGATGCCGAAGGGCATATCGTTACCAACAACCACGTGGTGGAAAACGCCAGCAGCATCACCGTCACCTTCGCCGACGGAACTGTCGCGGATGCCAAACTGGTGGGCGCCGATCCCGAGAGCGACCTGGCCGTGATCCAGGTCGACCCGGCCGCCGCCGAGTTGCGCCCGGTGACCATGGCCGATTCTCAGGCTGTGCAGGTCGGCGACCTGGTGATCGCCATCGGCAACCCTTACGGCCTCTCGGGCACCATGACGCAGGGCATCATCAGCGCGCTGTCGCGCTCGCTGACCGTGGATGAAGGCAGTTCAATTCCCAACTCCAGCAGCACCGGCAGCTATTCCATCCCCGATATCATCCAGACCGACGCGGCCATCAACCCGGGCAACTCGGGCGGCGTGTTGGTGGACGTGGATGGGCATGTGGTCGGCGTGACCGCGGCCATCCAATCGACCAGCGGGTCCAACTCCGGCATCGGCTTTGTCATCCCGGCGCACATCGTCCAGCGCGTGGTGCCCGTGCTGATCACGGACGGCTCCTACGCACACCCGCGCCTGGGCATCTCCGGCACCACCCTGACGCCCTCTGTGGCCAGCCAGGTGGACCTGGACGAAAGCCAGCGGGGCGTGCTGGTGATCACCGTGACCGCGGGCGGCCCGGCTGATAAGGCCGGCGTGCAGGCCAGCACACAGCAGCGCTCGCGTAACGGCCAGACCAGCCTTGTTACCGCCGGCGACGTGATCACCGCCATCGACGACCAGCCCGTGATCACCTTCGAAGACCTGTCTTCGTACCTGTTCAACAACACCCAGGTCGGGCAGAAGGTGAAGCTGACCGTGCTGCGCGGCGGCATGGAAAAGACCCTTGAGGTCACCCTGGAGGCGGGATCGTGACGAATTAGCCCCCAAATCCTGTATACTCAATGCACCGGTATCTGCCGGTGCATTTTTTCATTCCAATGGAGGCCCTGTATGAGCCTGATTGAGCTATTGATCCCCTTCGCCGGCGCGTGGACCGGCAGCAACCGCCTGTGGATGATGCCGGGCACAGACCCCGAGGAATCGGCGGGCACGGCCACCCTGAGTTTCAGCGGGCAGGGCAAATTCGCCGAGCTGCGCTACACCTGGAGCACCGAGGGCGACCCCGAGGACGGGTTCATCGTGCTGCGCGAGCTGCGCGGCGGCGTGCAGGCCGTGTGGGGCGATTCGTGGCACACCCCGGACGGTTTTTACCTGTGGAATGGCGAAGTGGTGGGCTCCGATCGCGCCGGTCTCCCGACCGAGCGCGGTCCGCAGACCGGCGGACTGATCATCGTGCGCGGCAACTACCCCGCCCCCACCGGCCCCGACTGGGGCTGGCGCATCGAACTCGATTTGCGCCTGGCCGGGCAGTTGCAGATGCGCATGGTCAACATCACCCCCGATGGTGAGGAAATGCTGGCCGTGCAGGCCGTGTATTCTCGCGCGTAGGCACTTTGCCTTGCCAGCCATCCTCAAATTGAGGTGGGAAGATCAAAAGAAGACACGGATGAACACAGATATGCAAAAATATGCACAGATAGGCACAGATAAGGCTAAGAATTTTTTTTCATAATCTTATCTGTGATGATCTTCTTTGATGTGTGTTCATCTGTGTTTCTCTTTACTCCCTTGTGCCTTGAGAGGTTCCCATGACCCTGCCGTCCTTCGAACTGCGCATCAACCCCGACCTGCCGCTGGACGCGCTCCTCGCGCTGTACGACTCGGTCGGCTGGGCGGCCTACACCCGCGACCCGGCTGGGCTGCAAACCGCGCTGCGCAATTCGACTTATGTGGTGGCAGCCTGGCGCGATGGGCAGCTCATGGGGTTGGCGCGCGCCCTCTCCGATGACATTTCGATCGTCTACATCCAGGATATCCTCGTGCGGCCCGAGATCCAGCGCGGTGGCGTGGGGCGCGCCTTGCTGGCGCACCTGCTGGAGCGCTTCGCGCACGTGCGCAGTGTTGTGCTGCTGACCGACTCCGATGAAAAGCAGTTGCGCTTCTACGCCTCGTTGGGCTTCAAGAACACGCGCGACCTGGTCAAAGTGCCGCTGAACGCCTTCGTGCGCATGCCCGGCCTCGAATAATGCGCCGGGTTTTACCCCTGGTGGACACGCTATAATATTTATTACTGGAGGAACCCATGGAAACGAATCGCATGCCCGCGCTATTTATCGGCCACGGCAGCCCGATGAACGCCATCGAAGACAACGAATACAACCGCGGCTGGGCCGCCGCCGCCCGCGACCTGCCGCGTCCCGCAACCATCCTGTGCATTTCGGCGCACTGGGAAACGCGCGGCAGCTTCGTCACCGCCGAGGAAACGCCGCGCACCATCCACGATTTCGGCGGCTTTCCGCGCGCGCTGTACGAGATGCAGTATCCCGCGCCGGGCCAACCCGAATTGGCGGCGCGCATCGCGCAGCTGGCCCCGGCTGCCAGCGTGCAGCCCGCCACCAACTGGGGGCTCGATCACGGCACCTGGTCGGTGCTGTGCCGCATGTACCCGCAGGCCGACATTCCCGTGGTCCAGCTCAGCCTCGACCGGTCGCAAGACGCCCCCTACCACTACCAGCTCGGCCGCCAACTCAACGCGCTGCGCGACGAAGGCGTGCTGATCATCGGCAGCGGCAACATCGTGCACAACCTGCGCCTGGTGGTGTGGGAGGATACCGCCTTCGACTGGGCGGTCGAATTCGACACGCAGGCCAAAGAGTGGATGCTGTCGGATAACCATGAACCACTCATCCACTATGAAACCCTGGGCCGTTCGGCCGCGCTGGCGATCAACTCGGCCGAACATTACCTGCCGCTGCTGTATATTCTCGGCCTCAAGCAGCCGGATGACACGCTGAGCTTCTTTAACGAAAAACTGTGGGGCGGCTCGCTCTCCATGCGCTGCCTGCGGGTTGGATAATTGCGAAAATGAAAAGAAATAAATGAATCAAAATCGGCAGCAGTGGAACGCACAACAGCAGCAACTGCGCCAGGCACTGAACCGCCCGGCAGATTTTGAGCTTGCCGTTGATCTATTTTTGCGGCAGCATGCCGCCGTTCACGCCGCGCAAACGAGTGGGAGCGCGGACTGGTCGTTTGCCGACGAGATCTGGCAGGGCCTGAACCCAGACATCGCCCGGCGCGTACCATCCGGCAGCGACCATTCCATCGCATGGCTGACCTGGCACCTGGCGCGCATCGAGGATGTGACCATGAATCTGCTGCTGGTTGGGCAATCGCAGGTGCTGAATGAAGGCTGGCAGGCGCGCCTGAACATCCGCGCGGCAGACACCGGCAATGGCATGAGTTCGCAGGCCGTCAGCGAACTGAGCAAGGAGATTGACCTGACTGCCTTGCTGGCGTACCGCGGTGTAGTGGGCCGCCGCACGCGGGAAAATATCACCCGCATCACCGCCGCGGATTTGAAGAAACGGGTCGATCCGCTGCGCATTGAGCGGCTGCGCGCTGAAGGCGCCGTGCTACCCGATGGCAACGCGGTGATCGATTACTGGAGCGGTTTGACGCTGGCCGGTTTGCTGCTCATGCCGCCCACTCGCCACAATTTCATCCATTTGAATGAAGCACTGCGCCTGAAACAAAAGAGATAACCGCAGGTTCTTAAAAAAATCGTGCCCGGAAGGATCAACCTTCCGGGCGTTGTGGTTCACAGGGATGTTTGTAGTTTGTGTTCGCGGGATTTACCGCCCGCGTTTGCCTCCGCCCATGCCGCCAAAGCCGCCCCGCAGGCCAAAGCCGGCGTTGTCGGCGCGCTCGGCCAGCAGCAGGTCGGCCTGCGCCTGGGTGATGGTGCCGTCGGCCACGGCCTTGGCCAGCGCGGATTCATACGCGCTCTGCAGGTCGGCTTTGAAGGTGTCGCTGGCAGCCAGCGCCTGGCGCGCCTTCATCAGGTCAGCCTGGTCCTGGGTGATGCTGCCGTCTGCGACCAGCGCGGCCAGGTGCGCGTCCAATGCTTCAGCGCGCGCCGCGGCCAGCTCATCCGTGCTGATGCCGAGCGCATCCGCCAGATAGGTGTCAAAATCCAGACCCTGACCGGCCAACCAGCCGTCCCAACGCCCGCCAAACGGGAAGGCGTTGCCGTTGGCGGTGATCGCGTCGGCCTGTGCCTGCGTGATCAGCCCGTCCTTGACGGCCTGTGCCAGCGCGGCGGTTTTGGCTTCCGCGCGCGCCGCGGTCAGTTCGTCGACGCTGATGCCCAGCGCGGTTGCCAACTCTTCGTCGGTGTAAGCCATGCCGCCGCGCCCCCCGCGTTCAAACCCGCCGGCGGGCAGGGCGGCCGCTTCATCCGCGGCGGTCTGCGCGCTCACCTTTTCAATCGTGCCGAAGGCGGCAATGCCGCCCACCGCCAGCGCGGCGATCACAAGGATCGGTATCCATCGTTTCATAAACATGGTAACTCCTTTGTTTATTCAAATTCAATTTGAGTGATTGGGTCCATCTGGATCCTGCGCAAAGCATAGCCGCGCGGAGTTCAGATTTGGTTTAGAAATCATGGAGAATTTGTGAACATCATCGGTAATTCAATCAAACTGGCGGCTGTATAATGAAAGTCAACCTATAAAAAATCCGGAGGCAGGGATATGGCAAAGCGATTGGAAGGCAGCGTGGCAATGATCACCGGCGCGAGTAGCGGCATCGGCGAGGAAACCGCCCGGCAATTGGCCGCCGAAGGCGCGGCGGTGGCATTGGTGGCGCGCCGCAAGGAGCGCCTGGAAGCGCTGGCGGCCGAAATCCAGGCGGCGGGCGGGCGCGTGCTGGTGCTGCCGGCCGATATCACCCGCCAGGACGAGGCCATCGCGGTGGTCGAGCGCACCGTGAGCGAATTCGGCCGGCTGGATACGCTGGTCAACAACGCCGGCGTGATGCTCAACGGCAACCTGCTCAACGCCGACACGGACGAGTGGGAGCGTATGATTGACCTCAACCTGAAGGGGCTGCTGTACGTCACGCACGCCGCGCTGCCGCACCTGCTGAAGGCCGTGGAAGATTCGCCGCGCAACGTGGTCGACATCGTCAACATCAGCTCGGTGGCCGGCCGGCGCGCGCGCGTAGGCGCGGGCGTTTACAACGCCACCAAATTTGGCGTGTGCGCGCTGACCGAATCGCTGCGCCAGGAAGTCACCAGCCGACACGTGCGCGTCTCGGTGGTGGAGCCGGGTTATGTGAAGACCGAGCTGGACACCCACATGACGCCGGAAAACCGTGAAAAGACGATGAAACCCTTCATGGGCATCGAGGCGTTACAGGCGGTAGACATCGCCGACATCATCACCTTTATTGTCACGCGCCACTGGCGCACGGCGGTCAACGAGGTGCTGGTGCGCCCGACCGAGCAGGCGTTTTAGCGAAAAACGACGGTATTGGGTATTCGGTATTGGGTATTCGGTAACCCGTTTTCATCTTCGGTCTGAATTCACCTTTTCCAACCCGCTGCTCCATTTCTTCCGTGGCTGACCTTACCCAATTACCCCTGAGTCCTCTGTGGCAAATCTTCCCGAGGTGGATGATGAACGCAAATCAGCCGCTCGATCAACGCAAGCTCTTCCTGGTGGCGCTGGGCCGCCTGGTGGTCGGGCTGGCCTTCATCGCCGGGCTGCTCTTCCTGTGCGCCGGCACGACGGATTACTGGCAGACCTGGTTATACACCGGCGTCCTGCTGGTGCTGCTATCCACCTCGTTCAACTGGCTGATGCGCAGCGACCCGCAACGGCTGGAACGGCGCATGCGCACCCGCGAACGCGAGAAGAGCCAGCAGTGGGTGATCGGGTTTTCCACGCTGTTTCTGATCCTGCTCTACGTCCTTCCGGGACTCGACCGGCGCTTCCAATGGTCGCAAATGCCGTTGGCGCTGGTGGTGTTTGGCGTCGGGGCGGTCATCCTGGGATATGCCTTTTACATGCAGGTGATCCAGGTCAACCAGTTCGCCTCGCGCGTGGTGGAGGTGATGCAGGAACAAAAAGTGATCACCAGCGGCCCGTACGGGCTGGTGCGCCATCCGATGTACCTGTCGATGGTGATCTTCTTCCTCGGCACAGCGCTGGCGCTCGGCTCGTGGTGGGCGCTGATCCCTGCCGCGCTGATGGTCCCCGTCCTGGCGGTGCGCCTGCTGGAGGAGGAGAGGATCCTGCGGCGCGATCTGCCGGGGTATGCCGAATACACTCAAGAAGTGCGCTGGCGGCTGTTTCCGGGCGTGTGGTGATGATTCACCTGCGCTCGTTCTCGCTGTACCGCCCGGAAGAAGGTGATCCTCCGGGCTTTCCGTTCACATTGCCGGTCATTCAGTCGCTGGAAACACTCGAGTTCAGCGCGCCGGTGACCTTCTTTGTCGGCGAGAACGGCTCAGGCAAATCGACTCTGCTGGAGGCGCTGGCCTGCGCGGCGGGATCGATCACCGTGGGCAGCGAGAGCGTTAAAACGGATCCCTCGCTGGCGGCCGTGCGGAGGCTGGCTGACCGGATGCGCCTGGTCTGGCAGAAGCGCACCCATAAGGGCTTCTTCCTGCGGGCCGAGGATTTCTTCGGCTACGCGCGCAAAATGGCGCAGACCCGCCAGGAGTTGGAGGACGATCTGCGGGCGGTGGAGCGCGATTACAAAGACCGCTCACCAGAGGCCGCCGCCTTCGCCCGCATGCCGTATGCCGGCGAACTGGGCGAAATCCGGCGCCGCTACGGCGAGGGCCTGGATGCGCGCTCACATGGCGAGAGCTTTCTGGTACTTTTCCAGGCGCGCTTTGTGCCGGGCGGCCTGTACCTGCTGGATGAGCCCGAAGCGCCGCTTTCGCCCATCCGCCAGCTGGCATTGATCGCCGCGCTCAAGCAGATGGTGGGACAGGACGCGCAGTTCATCATCGCCACGCACTCGCCCATCCTGATGGCCTTTCCGGACGCGCTGATCTATAATTTTGACCTCATCCCGCCGCAGCCGGTGGCCTATGCCGACCTGGAGCACGTCAAACTCACCCGCGATTTTCTGGATAACCCGGGCGCGTTTCTAAATTATTTATGATTTCGGATGGCCTTGCACATTCAGGCCAGCCCTGACGGGGTTGGTCTGAAGGGTTTGTGACTTGATTTTTAATTATTTAGTTATATGATAGATATTGTCAAATATTTGTTATATTGAACAAGAGGCAGGAATGACAGAATCGGTCGAGACGGTGATCGTAGGCGGCGGACAGGCGGGCATGGCGTTGAGCTATTTTTTGACGCAGGAACGGCGCGAGCACGTCATCCTCGAAAAGCGCGACCGCCCGGGCAGCGCCTGGACAGCGCAGCGCTGGGATTCGTTCACGCTGGTGACGCCCAACTGGACCTTTTGCCTGCCGGGCGCGGAATACGACGGCGACGACTCGCACGGCTTCATGCCGCGCAGCGAGATCGAGCGCCGCTTCCGCGAGTATGCCTTACGCTACAACATGCCGCTGCGCTATGGCGTGGAGGTGAGCAGCGTGGCGCCGCAGGACGGGGGTTATCTGGTCAGCGCCAGCGACCGCAATTACCGCGCGCGCAACGTGGTCATTGCCAGCGGCTTGCACCAGCGGCCCAAAGTGCCGGCCTGGGCGGGCGATTTGCCAGTGGAGATTTTCCAGTTGGCCGCCTGCGACTACCGCAACCCGCAGCAACTGCCGCCCGGCGCGGTGCTGGTGGTCGGCTCGGGGCAGTCGGGCTGCCAGATCGCCGAGGAGCTGAACGAGGCCGGGCGAAAGGTGTACCTGTGCACGGGCAGCGCCGGCCGTTTTCCGCGGCGTTACCGCGGCCGCGACGTGGTGGAATGGGCCATGATCATCGGTTTTTTCGACCGCACGCAGGACATGCTGCCCTCGCTGGCGGCGCGCTTTGGACCCAACCCGCAGGCCACCGGCAAGAACGGCGGCCACACCATCAACCTGCACCAGTTTTACCGCGACGGCATCACGCTGCTGGGGCACGCGCGCGGTGTGCAGGACGGCAAACTGCTGCTGGCGCCGGACATGCATGAATGCGTGGCCAAGGCCGATACGTTCGAGCGCGAGTTTGCCAAAAAGATTGATGCGGCCATTCTGCAATACGGCTACAGTGACCCGCCTGAGCAGTTGCCGCAATTAACTGACGCCTTTTCCGCGCCGGTGATCGAATCGCTCGACTTGAAATCGGCTGGCATCACCGCGGTGCTGTGGACGGGCGGTTTCGCCTTCGATTACAGCCTGGTGAAACTTCCAGTGACCGATTCCTACGGTTTCCCGCTGACGCAGCGCTGCGTGACGCAGTATCCTGGGCTGTTTTTTCTGGGCATGCCCTGGCTGTACGCGGCTAAATCGGGGCTTTTGATGGGCGTCGGCGCGGACGCGGCGTATGTGGCGGGGAAGATCGTGAGTGGGTGAACTGTGATCAGGTGAACCGGTATTCGTTGATTTGGTATTCGTTGATTCGGAAAAACAAGCACTCAGTATGTGTTGGCGAATACCAAATACCGAATACCCAATACCGAATACCCAATACCCAATTAACGCTTCACGCTCTTCAGCACCCGCAGCGCGCGCAGCGTCACCCATGGGTTGGGCTGGCCCTTGCGGCCAAATTCCAGCCAGGTTTTGCCATTGTAGTGATATTCCAATGGCCAGCGGCCATCCGCGTCCTGCTTGCCGCGGATGAAGTCCAGCAGCCCGGCCAGGCGCGCATCGTTTCCGTAGCCCAGCCCCACCAGCGCCTCGGCAATTTGCAGCAGGTCGGTGATGTAGAAGACCGGAAAACCGAACTTCCACCAGTTACCGGAGGGCTTTTTGCCGTCCCCCACCGGATAGGCCGCCGTGAGCAGATCAATTGAGAAAAGAAAGTCGGTTCCGGCTTGCATGGCGCGCTCGACCAGCGGCGTGCGCTCAGCGGCGGGCAGTTGGCTGAAAGCCAGCATCACCTTGCCAGCGCCCCAACCGCAGGGCTGTCCGTAGTTGGCGCCGCAGGCGAACAGCGGGCCGCATTTGTAGGCATAATACCGCAGCAGGGCGTGCTTGTCGGTGTTGGGTGCCATGCCTTCACCGGTGACGGTGCGCGCCATCCATTCGTAGGCCTGGGCCAGGCGCGCGTCGCGCACGCCCATGGCCATCAGCGACGCGATCATGTTGCCCTGCAGGCAGTCGAAGGTGCCGGAAGGCGCACCATTGTAGCTGACCTGCCCGCCGGCAAGAAAGGCCTGCTCCAGGTGGTAAGCACAGGCGGCAGCGATGCGTTTATCCATGTCGATGGTCGCGCCCAGTTGCGCCAGCGTGATCAGCGACCAGACGCTGGAGCGGTATTTGGGCCCATAGCCGGGGCCCGGGCGTTCCCAGTAGCCGTCGGGGTGCATCGCGCCCAGCA
>JAPKMQ010000090.1 GCA_026645875.1 Longilinea sp. | reverse complement strand
AGGCTACCAAATGAGACCAGTTGATCAACCGTGATCGGAATCTTAGCAAACTTACGGATGGTCAGCACCGGGCCTACCAGAGAAATCGGAGGGATGACTGCGTTAACACGAGAACCATCTGGCAGACGGGCATCCACATATGGGCTGGATTCGTCAATGCGGCGACCGAGCGGAGCGACAATGCGCTCAATGATGCGCATGACATGTTCGGTGCTTTCAAAGGTGAGCGGTACGCGGAATAATTTGCCCTTGCGTTCGACGTAGATGTTCTTTGCGCCGTTCACCATGATTTCCGTGACTGACTCGTCGTCCAGCAGGGGCTGCAAAGGTCCAAACCCCAGGATTTCGGCGGCAATTTGCTCGAACATGCGGGCGCGTTCAGGACGGGAAAGGACTATGTTTTCTTCGTTGAGGATCTGCTCAAAAAGTTCCTGGATCGTCCTTCTCACATCCGCGGCTTTGGAGATATCCATGGACGGGTCTAGCGTGGACAGGAGTTTTCCTTGGACGCGATTCTTTAGATCCTGATAGGTATCCTGAGTATTTTGAAGGCCAGACGAAGATATCCTGCGTGCGGGTGCAGATTGCCCGCCGCTGTCTGAGCCGCCAGGTTTTGATGGCGTTTGGCCGTTATCATTTTGAAGCCGTTTTAAGATCGACATGGGCTATTTACTCCCAGGATTATTTCTTTTTGGATGGCGAATCAATTTCAGATGCAGCCAACTGTTCGATTCTCTGACGGCATAGGTCCGCAAGAGAGAAAATGGAGCGGGCAATCGGGGATGTTTTTTGGTCAATGATAAATGGAACGCCCTTGTTGACTGAGACTGGCACGATACGTTCTTCGAGCGGGATTGCCAGAGAAATTTCCTGGCGCAGGCTTTCGCCAACTTTTTCTGGCGTGATGGCGATTCTCTTGTCATACCGGTTCATCACAAACAAGATCCGTTTCCGGTTGATTCCGGTCGCATCGGAGATGCCCAGGAATAGATTGATGCTCTTGATGGCTGGAATATCCTGCGTGGTTAACAGGATGATCAGGTCGGCGATGTCAAGCGCAGATTGAACCGTTTCGGTCAGATAACTGGTTGTATCCACCACGATGTATGCGTAGATCTGACGTAAATATTGGAGCAGTTTGGAAAACTGTTCGCCATCTACCTCTTCGCTATATTCGGGGCGGGGTGGGGCAGCGAGGATATGCAGGCCAGATGAGGCATGTGAAACCATCACTTCCTGAACGATATCCGGGTCAAGCTCATCCACGCGGGGGGCAAGGTCCAGAATTGTGTTTTTCCCCTGTTCATTCAAGAAGACTGCCACATCGCCAAACTGCAGACTGCCATCTACCAGGCACGTTTTATCCGTAGACTGAAATGCGATCGCCAGGTTGGTTGCAATGGTGGTACGGCCGGTGCCGCCTTTTGGGCTATAAATGACAATGATCTTGCCCTTTTTTCCAATCATCGGCGTGGTAACCGGCGTGCCGTTAGGCCCTGGGATGGTGGTGAACCCTGATGCGGATTTTTGTCGTTCATCATGGGCCATCGCGCCCGCACGGCGGATCGCCGATGTGAGCTCATCGATCATCGGCGGCTTGGTGAGAAAATCACGCGCGCCGACCAACATGGCGCGGCGCATGTAATTTGGATCGCTCTGGACAGAGAGGATCACCACCTGGGTGAACGGGACTTTCTTTCGAATGGCTTCGGTGGCCGTGATGCCATCCATGTCGGGCATATTGATGTCCATCAGGATGACATCCGGCTTCTGTTGATTCGCAAGGTCGATGGCTTCCCGACCTGTCCGGGCTTCCGCGATCACTTCAATCGAAGTGTCGAATTGGAGCAGGCGTTTCAGATTGTCACGTGTTTCAGCGATATCGTCAACGATAAGAACGCGAATCTTTTCCAAAGCTGGCATACACTCTCCCGATCATCGATATCAGGTGGAGATCCTCTCCTCCAATTGGTAGCAGGATTTGATCGCCGGTAGGGCTGCTTTACTGTGGCGTACCTTCGGCCGCAGGCGCCAGAACATCCGCTGAAGGAAGAATGCCATACGGAAGCTTGACGGGCAGCGGGATATTCTTTTGATCAAGAACAAACTGGATCGTGACCGCATCCGTGGAGATCGTCTGGGTATCGCCGGCGCTTCGCAGTGCGACTGTCATCTTGATGTTTGCTTCAATTAAGTAATTCAACAAAACAACATCCTGCGGAGAAACCACCAGAGTCAGGTTATCCGGAGTGGCGGGGGCTGGAGTGGGCTCGGCATTTTCCTGTTGTGCATTTTCAGGGGCCGGGGTAGCCACGACTTCTTCTGCCAGGGGGAAATCGCCCAAACGGAGAACGATAGCATCCTGGACAACCGTCTGACAGACGATGCGGGGGCGTTGGGCTTCTGAGGGAACCACGTATACCGCTTCGTTCAAATTGGCATCCAGCTCAACGCGACCCTGCTGTGAAGCGGCGCCGCCTGCTGCAATGCCCAGTGAAAGTTGTTGCGGCATCCCTTCGACAAATCCGGGGGCCGTGATTGCAGCGGTATAGTTTGGCAGTAGCGTTTGAAATTGCTGGTCGATATCCACAATATTCAGGCAGGCAACGACCATGACATGGTCACCCGGTTGGGTGGCGAATGAAACGGTTGATAATTTCGTTACCGGGATTGGAATTGCGGCCATGCCGGGCGGAATTTGGAAGGATGGAATGGATCCCGCGGTGTCGAGAATGAGGCTGGCAGTTAAAGGCACCTGCGGATCCAGGTCATACTTGGCGCGTTTTCCTACCACGTCCTCGACGTTATTAAAGAAGGTCGTTCCTTCGACGATTTTATCTTTTGGATAATCAATCGTGGTGACCTTGTCGCTCGTAATGACACTCCCCCTCGAAATGGATTGTGATGAAATGACAATCGCGACGGTTTCATAAGAAACGGCGGGTGGAACAGATTCAGCCGGCGGCGTTGCCGCCTTTTGCTGCTGCATTCTGAACCACAGGTAAGCGCCTGCGGTGATGACAATGAGGAGGATTGCCAGAAGGATAAAAATCCGACCGGTCTTTCGTCCACTAGCGGCCATGCGTGCCTCCTATCTGGGAAAAGGGAAACTGACAATCTAACGTATTATAAGGCAAAAACGATGCGAACGAATTGCATAAAGGGCTTAAGTTATCGTTTTTGTAAATTCAAATGGCTTTTGTGCAATAATGATGCCAGCTTATTCCAAAGAAACCAAAAAGAGCCCTGTAAACAGGGCCCTCTTTGGTCGACATGAGTTTGGGGCTTAGATAGCCCGCACGATGTTGCTGAAGATGTTGCCGATCGCCGGACCAAGCAGGGCGAGAATAACAATCACGACAACGGCTACTAAAACAAGAATCAGCGCGTATTCAACTAAACCTTGGCCTTTTTCCTTCGGAGCAAATAACATGTGTGTTCACCTCCCTTCTGCTCAGATTCGATCTTATTAATGATCTTCTCAAATTATAGGTGGAATTGAGAAATTTTCAAGGTTATGAAATTACAGTAACCTTACAAGGAACTTTCCGATTTGTAAGGTCGACCAATCCATTTTGATATTCAACAACTTTTTAACTTCGGACACGTATATTGTATTGTTCCGTTTGAGGCGGTTTTGTGTTGTTGTGAAGGTTGATTATGGCTATAATACAACTATCTAGTTGTACATCAGGGTGAAATCACCAAAAAGGTCATTGGATTCTGCAATGGGAGGCAAGATGAGCGATTTATTTGATCGTGTCCTTTCGAGCCAGCAGGGATTGGAAAAATTGCTGGCTAAAATCCCCGGGTTCAAGGGATATTCAACCCGGAAAAATCGGCGCGCTGCGGACAAATTGCTGCGCGAAACGATTGCCACTCGATATGAAGAGCAGTGGCAGCGCATTTCGGCTGTGCAGCGCGACCTGATCAGCGAGGGTGGGCTGCTTTTTGTGGATGATCTTGAAGGTGCTGGCGTGAAACTTCGCCAGTTCATTGATCGCATCCGGACTGCCTCCTATGGTTATGCTGGTTTCTTTGATGCCATCAAGGTAAAGGAAGAAGAACTGGCGGCCATTTACCAGTATGACCTGAATTTGATGACCCTGGCAGAGGATGTTGCCTCGGCGATTGATAATGTTGAGGCGGCTCTCGGAACGGACGGCTTGAAAACGGCCATCCGCAACCTCACCAAGGTTGCCCAGGATTGCGTGGATGCCTTTGAAAAACGGGCCGACGTCATCAAGGAAATGTCGACTCAGAGCGATCAGCAATAGACCTGCAGATGGGTCTTCACGGATGATACTAAGGGAGAATTGACATGGCACGTATTTTTGATGTTGTTGAATACGCCAGCGAGATGGCGGATGAATTGGTACACCGTTTCCCTGAGGTTGGTGTTGCCGATTTACGCCTTGGATCGCAGGTGATCGTGCGCGAATCGCAGCGGGCTGTTTTCTTCCGGGATGGCCACGCGCTGGACGTCCTGGGACCCGGGCGGCACACCATCTCCACCGCGAACATCCCGTTCCTGATCGACCTGATCGGCAAGGCGTTTAATGACCGGACGCCTTTCACGGCCGAAGTTTATTATGTCTCCATGAGAGAATTTGTGGACCGTCGCTGGGGCACGCCGCAGCCCATCCTGGTGCGCAATCCCGGCATGGGGTTGGGCGTGGCTCTGCTGCAGGGTTTCGGCACGTACAGTTTCCAGGTGCACGATGCCCAGCAATTTGTCACCCAGGTGGTCGGCGCTCAGGGTGTATACCGGATCGCGGACATAGAAAACCGTCTGCGCACCATTCTGCTTTCGCGCCTGCAGGACTTGCTGGCGGAAACAGCCGGGAAGAGCTCAGTGGCTGAACTCATCGCCTTGACGGATGAATTGAGCGCCGGGGTGCGCGCTAAAGCGCAGGATGATTTCCTCGCCGTTGGCCTGACCCTCAAGACTTTCTTTGTCGGCAACCTCAAGCCTTCCGATAAATCTGCGGAGGAATTGCGCCAGATGGGCATGTTGGATATGCAGACCTATACCCAGTTGCAGGCAGCCGATGCGCTGCGCGATGCTGCCCAGAATCCTAGCGGCGGTGCTGGCCTGACTGCCGGCATTGGCGCGGGCGTTGGCGTGGGCAATGTAATTTCTCAAACGCTGGCCGGTATGACCGGCGCACAACAACAGAACAATGTCGCGCCGGCGGTGGCCGGGGCAGGCGCAGCGGCTATGCCGGCTGTCATGACCCCCTCGGAGGCGGCGGCTGTCTTGAAAGTTGCCGAGGAGGATGTGCTCGCGGCGATCACGGCCGGTGATCTGAAGGCCAAGAAAATCGGCAGCGCCTACCGGATCAGCAAAGAAGCACTCGAGGAATTCCTCAAAGGCTGATCAAGCAGGAAACAGCTACTCAAAGCCCTCCAATTGGAGGGCTTTGATGCGCTTATGGGCTATTGTGAAAACAGGCGCATGATATAATTTTTTTGGCGTGACGCCTGATAATTTTCCATCCAATCGAATCAAGGATCCGGGATGAAACTTCACGAGTACCAATCCAAGTCGATTTTTGCACGATACGGCGTGCCGATCCCCAGAGGGCGCGTTGCCGGGATTGCCACCGAGGCCAAACAGATCGCCGAAGAACTCGGCGGACGGGTGATCGTCAAATCGCAGGTGCTGGTCGGGGGCCGCGGCAAGGCTGGCGGCATCCGGCTGGCAAAGACACCTCAGGAAGCTGAAGAACTGGCTACCCATATCCTGGGCATGGAGATTAAAGGCCTCAAGGTGCGGAAGGTGTTGATCGATGAAGCCGTTACGATTGTGAAAGAGATCTACCTTGGAATTACCAACGACCGCGCGCAACGCTGCCCGGTGATGATGGCTTCTTCGGAGGGCGGCATGGAAATCGAGGAAGTGGCCCGCAAGACGCCGGAAAAAATCTTAAAGGTAGCCATTGATCCCTTGCTCGGGTTGCGAGATTTTCAGGCCCGCGATCTGGCGGTGAGCATGGACCTTCCCAAAGAGCATTGGAAGGTGTTTGTCAACATTGCCCAGGGATTGTGGAAGGCTTACCAGGAAAATGACGGCACTCTGGCTGAGATCAACCCCCTGGTCATTACCGCCGATAACCGCCTGTTGGCACTTGATGGGAAAATGGTCATCGACGATAACGCGCTTTACCGGCACCTGGATTTGACCGAAACACGCGATCAAGATGAAGAAGCGCCTTCTGAAGTTGAAGCGCGCAAATACGGGTTGTCCTTTATAAAACTGGACGGCGAAATCGGTTGCATGGTGAATGGGGCCGGACTGGCGATGGCAACCATGGACATCATCAAACTATTAGGCGGTACGCCGGCAAATTTCCTGGATATTGGCGGCGGTGCCAGCTCTGAAAAAGTGGCCGCGGCGCTGCGCATCATTCTGGCTGACCGCAACGTAAAAGCGGTGCTGATTAACATCTTTGGCGGAATCACGCGCGGCGATGAGGTGGCCCGGGGAATTCTCACGGCTATCCAGGAGGTGAAGCCCAGGGTGCCCATGATCGTCCGACTGGTCGGAACCAATGCCGAAGAAGGCCGCCGTTTACTGGCCAATTCCAACCTGGTGACTGCAGAAACACTGGTGGATGCTGCTCGAAAAGCCATCGCCATTTCCAAGGGAGGTTGAGATGAGCATCCTGGTCAACAAGAACACGCGTTTATTGGTGCAGGGTATCACCGGTCACGAGGGCATGTTCCATACCCAGCAGATGGTTCAATATGGGACCAACGTTGTGGCCGGCGTGACACCGGGTAAAGGCGGCGAATGGGTGTTGGATGGAAAGGTTCCGGTGTTTGATTCAGTCAAGGTGGCCGTGGAAGTGACCGGACCCAACACCAGCGTCATTTTTGTGCCGGCGCGCGGTGCCGCGGATGCCATTTTGGAAGCCGCAGATGCGGGGATTGAGCTGATCATATGCATCACCGAAGGCGTACCCGTCGCGGATATGATGCGCGTCCGGCGCTTTCTAGACCAACGTTCTGTGCGCCTGATCGGTCCTAATTGCCCAGGGTTATTAACCCCCGGGGAGGCAAAGGTGGGCATCATTCCGGGCAGCATCGCCATTCCGGGTAATGTCGGCGTCGTTTCGCGCTCTGGGACATTGACTTATGAAGTGCTGGCGGCGTTGCGACAGTCTGGTATGGGCTCATCGACCTGCGTCGGAATCGGCGGCGACCCGATCAACGGCACCAGTTTCGTGGATGTGCTGGAATTGTTTGAAGCCGATCCGCATACCGAGAAGGTGGTCATGATTGGTGAGATTGGCGGCTCAGACGAGGAAACTGCGGCGGAATTCATCGCCACGCGCATGACCAAACCTGTGGCGGCTTTCATCGCGGGGCAGTCAGCCCCGCCGGGAAAGCGGATGGGGCATGCCGGCGCGATCATTGAGGGCGGCTCGGGCGGCGCAGTTGAAAAAATCGCCGCGCTCGAAGCGGCTGGCGTTCGAATTGCCAAGCACCCCGAAGAAATCCCAAATCTACTGGCAGCCTAAACCGAAAAACGGCGCGGGTGACCGCGCCGTTTAGTTTCAGCGTAGAAAACTTAGTTCTTGTGCGACTCGACGTAAGAAACAGCGTCTTGTACCGAGCGAATCGAGCGGGCGTCATCGTCTGAGATGGTAAGCCCGAACTTTTCGCTCAGGCCGTCGATCAAGAAGAATTGATCCATCGAATCGGCTTTGAGATCCTCGATAAACCGGGTGTCCGGTTTTATTTCGTTTTCGTCGACCTTCAGAACATCTACGATAACGGCCTTTACGCTCTCATAAGTATCGCTCATCACAGTCCTCCTGAAAAAATCCTCACCACCTAAGTGGCTTGTAATGAATTGTATTGAGTCTTTTCCATCTGTCAAGATGAATTACTTCCATCAAAGTTAGTAACACTTCTCCTGGCGGTTTGGATGCGCCGGATCAGGATTTCATCATCCGCCGGGTTTTCGCGATGATGCGGAACCAGTTGACGATGTGTTTGAGCGGTTTGATGTGGCTTTTTTCATCCCCGTAAATCGTCTGGATGGTCACCCATTCCAGGAGGTAACCCAATTTCACGCAGACGGCCATCATTTCGACTTCGTATTCAAAGCCGCGCTCGGTGCTGGTGATGATCTTCTCAAGCAACCGGCGGGAAAGCAAACGGTAGCCGGACTGGTTGTCGCGGTCTTTTTGACCCAGCGCCCAGGAAAACATGGCTCTTCCGATGGTGTTCGAGCAACGTCGGACAATGGGCATCTTGCTGAAATCGCGTTCACCGATAATCAAGTCGGCGTTTGTTTGCTGGTACCGTTCCAGAAACAGCGGAATTTCAGCAGGATTGTGTTGCCGGTCGGCATCCAGGGTGATGACGGCTTCATAGCCGTGTTCAAGCGCATAGCGAAAGCCGGCTCGCATGGCTGCGCCTTTGCCCTGATTGGGTACCTGGCGAATCACCACGGCGCCCGCTTTTTCGGCGATTTCCGCGGTCCGATCGGTGCTTCCGTCGTCCACGACAATGACAGGCAAAAAGACTTTTGACCCGGAGATGACGTCGGCAACCCCGGCTTCTTCGTTGTAGGCCGGGATCATGACAAGAACGTTGGCGGGATGGATGGAAGGGTGGCTCATGCCTGAATTATAATCTGGCTGTCCCAAACCTGGCAGAGCAGTTTATCATCGATTTCTATTGCAACCACAATACCCGTGTGGCTGAGCGCGTGCTGACTGACAAAATCAAAATCGATATTTCCGAGAATGGCGGGAAGCACGCAACGGAATGTGCCGCCATGGCCAACCATCAGTACGGCTTGGTTTGAGTGGGCATGCCGTTGTTGGAGGCCTTTGAAAAATGGCAAAAACCGCTCCAATATGGCGGTGTAGCTGTCGCCGCCCTCAAAGCGGCGTGAGTAATTCTTTCGCTCCAACCAATCCGCGGTGATGTCCGCATATAGCTCCCAGCTGTGCTTATCGGATTTGCCCTCCAGGATGCCAGTGTCAAACTCGATTAATGCATCCGCGACCTGGGGAACCAATCCCAGGGCTTGGCCGACGACTTCGGCGGTCTGGCAGGCCCGAAGCAGGGGACTGGTGTAAATTGCAGCCAACGGATACGGCTTAAGTTGGTCGAGTAGCAGATGCGCCTGCTGAATACCAACATCGGTCAGACCGTGTTTCCAACCGCGGTTTGAAAATTCATGCAGCAGATTTGCCTGGCTTTCACCATGCCGGACGAAAATCCATGTGACCATTGTGCGATACCTTCACTCCAAGGCGAAATAGAGAATGGCGTTCTCTGGTATACTCAATTATCCGTCAGATAGTCCTGCGTTGGAATTATGCCAGATAATTCGTTATTACCCAATCGCAAAGCAGATCACATTCGGATCAATCTTGAAGAGGATGTGCGTTCTGGTATTCAATCCGGTTTCGAGCGGCTGCGCTTTGTGCACCGCGCGCTGCCTGAATTGGACCTGGATGAGGTTGACCTTTCATCGACCCTGATGGGGCGGACGTTGAAAGCGCCGATCCTGATCTCATCGATGACCGGAGGGACGCCTGAGGCGGAGGAGATCAACCGGATTCTGGCCGCCGCAGCGCAGGAGTATGGGATTGCCATGGGGGTTGGCTCCCAGCGTGCCGGGATTGAGCATCCCGAGGCAGCGCACACCTTTCGCGTCCGGGACTACGCGCCGGACATTTTACTGTTCGCCAATATCGGCGCGGTGCAATTGAACCACGGCTACACCCTGGACCAATGCAAGCAGGCGGTTGAAATGGTCCAGGCCGACGCGCTTATTTTGCATCTCAACGCACTCCAGGAAGCGCTGCAACCCGAGGGCGATACACGCTTTGCCGGGTTGGCGAAAAAGATCGAGCAGATCTGCCGGCAAATTGGGGTAGCAGTGATTGCCAAGGAAGTGGGCTGGGGATTTTCCGAGGCGGATGTGCGCCTCCTCCGCGATTCTGGCGTGTCGGCGATCGATGTAGCCGGGGCTGGTGGAACTTCCTGGTCACAGGTGGAAAAATTCCGCATGAAGGATCCTCGCCGGGCGCGCGTGGCCGAAGCCTTCCGAGACTGGGGCGTGCCAACCGTGGAGGCGATTCAGATCGTCCGGCAAGTCGCGCCGGAAATGCCGGTGATCGCGTCTGGCGGCTTGCAGGACGGGATGGATATTGCTAAGAGTCTGGCTCTGGGCGCCCGGTTGGGTGGCATGGCTGGCCCCTTTCTGCGCGCGGCACGACAGTCGCCAGGCGCAGTTCAGGATTTCATCTATGAACTGGTGGAAACGTTGCGCGTGACCCTGTTTATTACCGGTTCGCGGAACCTGGCGGACTTGCAGAATCAGAAACTCATCCACCAAACCGAGTGATGCCCATGACCTTACAGGAGTACTCTGACCAGTTTCTGCCTGCCATTGAGAAAGCCCTGCGCACATCTGTTTTTGAATCCTTGAGCGCACCGCGTTTTGGCGGGTTGCGAGAAATGATGGCCTATCACCTTGGTTGGGAAGGCGAGGGTAGCGGGCCGCGCGCGCAAGGTAAACGCATTCGGCCTCAGCTTCTGCTGTTGTGCAGCGCGGCGGCCGGCGGTGACTGGCGGGATGCGTTGCAGGCGGCTGCCGCGGTGGAATTGATCCACAATTTTTCATTGATTCATGACGACATTGAGGATCGAAGTAAAACGCGCCACGGTCGGCCCACGGTATGGGCGAAATGGGGCGAAGCTCAGGCGGTCAATACAGGAGATGCCATGTTCACGCTGGCGTTTCAAACGTTGGCGCGGCTCTCGTCCACATTGCCCGCGGATCAGGTTTTATCTGCCGTGAGCCTTTTGCAGGATGTGTGCTTTGAATTAACCCAGGGCCAATTCCTGGATATTTCGTATGAAATCAGCCGTGCCATCCCGCTGGCGGACTATTGGGCCATGGTTGGCGGGAAAACAGCCGCGCTGCTGGCCGGCAGCGCGCAAATCGGCGGTCTGGTTGGCGGCGCGGATGTTGCGCGGCAGCAGGCCTTCTAC
>JAPKMQ010000008.1 GCA_026645875.1 Longilinea sp. | reverse complement strand
CATCGAGAAGTACGTCGCTTCGGGCAACTGGCGCTTTGTCGGTTCACTCTCGCCGGAGCAAATGGCAGCTTATTACCCCAATCTGGACGTGCTGGTGCTGCCCTCCCTGAATTCAACCGAAGCGTTTGGCCTGGTGCAGATCGAAGCCATGCTTAACGGCGTGCCCAGCGTGGCCTCGAACCTGCCGGGCGTGCGCCAGCCGGTCAAAATTCACGGCATGGGACAAATCGCGCCGATTGGCGATAGCCGGGGTCTGGCGGAGGCGGTTTTGGAAGTGCTGGATCATCGTGAAAAGTATCAAGCGGACGCCGCTGAAATTGCCCGCCGCTACGATCCGGGCACCATCGCGACGGAGTACGAAAAACTATTTGATGAAATGCAGCGCGAACTGCAACACTAACCCGCACCCCGGAGGTCGTTCCTTGCCATCATCCACCCAAAAGAAAGACTTCCTGTGGTTACAACTGCGCGATTTGCCTTACTTCCGCGGCGTGCTGCGTGCAGTCGAATCGCGCTTTTATCAGGATATCGAACTACCGCGGCCGGTGCTCGACCTGGGCTGCGGCGATGGCCATTTTGTGACCGTCACTTTTGATGCCCCGATTGAATTTGGCATTGATCCGTGGACCGGGCCGGTGCATCAGGCTATTGGCCGCGGCGGTTACCGCGCGGTGGTGCAGGGGGCCGGGGATGAGATTCCCGTGCCGGACGGCAGTTTCGCCAGCGTGATGAGCAATTCGGTGCTGGAACACATCCCAGACCTTGACCCCGTGATTCGGGAAGTTGCGCGCGTGTTGCAGCCGGGTGGTTTGTTTGTCTTTTGCGTGCCAAACCACAACTTTTTGGGCAACCTGTCGGTTTCCACCTTCTTTGACCGTGTCGGCCTGAAATTCCTGGGAAATGCCTACCGCGCTTTTTTCAACCGCATCAGCCGGCACCATCATTGCGACAGCCCCCAGGTGTGGGAAGAACGGCTGGCGCGGGCGGGCTTTCATATTGAGCGCTGGTGGCACTACTTTTCGCCAAAATCGTTGCACGTGCTGGAGTGGGGGCACTACTTTGGCTTGCCCTCGTTAATCATCCACGTATTCACGCGGCGATGGATCCTGGCGCGCCAGCCGTGGAACCTGATGCTGGCCAAGGCTATCTGCCAACCAGCCTACGATGAAGCTGACAACCAGCCCAAAGGGTCGTATACTTTTTATATTGCCCGCAAGGTGGATGCTTGATGGACCCAGAAAAGACCGAACCCAGCGTTCTCGATTATCTCAAGGCCAGATTGACCCCCTGGAAAGGCCCCGCACCTGAAATCCCCCCGCTGCCCGAGGATGAGACTGCACCTATTCCATCAGTGCATATTGAAGACAAGGTTGAAACCGGGACACGGGTGCTGCCGGCAGCTCGATGGATGGACCGGATTGGCGCGCTCAGCCTGTTGGGGGTGATTGGGTTTGCGATGATCGCCCAGGTGATGATTGAGCCGGTGCGGCGAAACTGGAAAGCCGCGCTGGTCCTTTACGTGGTTGCGCTTGCCCTGTTGTTGTTTTTCTTATGGAAACGCACCTGGAAATTGCCCGAACTCCCTCAGGCAACTGAAAAAGTGTATTCCTTTGATATTCTTCGCGTGCCGCTTTACATTGGCCTGGTGCTCGTTCTGGTCACCTTTCTTCTTTTCACTGGCGGAACTTACAATTTCATTAACCTTTTAGGGTGGATACTAACCTTTGTGGCGATAACCGTTGCTGTGTGGCAGCCGGGTGAAACCAGTCCATCTCTCTGGCAGCGCTTCTGGGCCTGGATTCGCCATCCTGAATGGAAGCTGTCCATCAAACCCTGGCATGTTCTGGTCCTGGCGGTTTTGATCCTCATGGTCTTCTTCCGCTTCTACCGGCTCGATCAAGTGCCCGGCGAAATGTTCAGCGACCACGCCGAAAAGCTGCTGGACGTTTCGGACCTGATGAATGGTCAGTACAAAGTTTTTTTCGACCGCAATACCGGGCGCGAGGATTTTCAGTTTTACCTGACCGCGGCTGTCGCGAACCTGTTTGGTACCGGGCTGACCTTCATGAGCCTGAAACTGGGCACGGCGCTGGCAGGTTTATTCACATTGCCGTATATCTACCGGCTGGGAAAGGAAATCGGTTCGCGCTGGGTGGGGTTGTTCGCGCTTTTTCTCGCGGGGGTGGCTTATTGGCCCAACGTCATCTCACGCGTGGGGCTGCGTTTCCCGCTCTACCCACTGTTTGCCGCGCCGATGCTTTTTTATCTCATTCGCGGCCTGCGGCGGTCGGATCGCAACGATTTCCTAAAAGCTGGCATCGCGCTGGGGTTGGCACTTCACGGCTACAGTCCCAGCCGCCTGCTGCCGTTGGTGGTGTTGGTGGCCGTCGGTATTTACCTGTTGCACCGCCAATCACAGGGTAAGCGCATTGGAGTGCTGTGGGCGTTGGTGGTTCTGGTGCTGGTTTCGGTGGTTGTTTTTCTTCCTTTGTTGCGTTACTGGTCGCAAAACCCCGATATCTTCGGATTCCGCGCCTTTAGCCGCCTGGCGACAACGGAACGGGCATATCCAGGCCCGGTTGGTTTGATCTTCCTGGAAAACCTGGGCAAGTCGCTGATCATGCCATTCTGGGATAACAACAATATCTGGGTGCATTCCGTCACAGGCCGGCCTGCGTTGGATGTCATCACTGCGGCCTTGTATTTTATCGGTCTGGTGTTGGTGATTGTGCGCTACATCCGAAAACGCGACTGGGTGGACCTGTTTCTGCTGGTTTCCATTCCGCTGCTGATGTTGCCGTCCATTCTCTCGCTGGCGTTCCCGGAGGAAAATCCTTCGCTTAACCGCAGCGGCGCGGCGTACATACCGATCTTCATCATCGCGGCAATCGGGCTGGAAAGCCTGCTGGCTTCGCTTTGGGCGCGCGTGACCTCGCCGGGCGGCCGCATTGCAATCGTGGGGCTGGCCGCCGCGCTGCTTGGCAATTCAGCCAACCTGAATTACGACCTGGTTTTCCACAAGTATGACGAGCAATTCATGGCCGGCGCGTGGAACACCTCGCAGATCGGCGGAGTGATTCGCGGTTTTGCAGAATCAACTGGTGACCCGGATCATGCATATGTCATCCCATACCCTTACTGGGTGGATACCCGCCTGGTGGGGATTAACGCCGGTTATCCGCTGAAGGATTATGCCCTTTGGGCCGATCAACTTGAGACGACATTAGAGATCGACACACCCAAGCTGTTTATTGTCAACCCTGAGGATCAGGCTGCGCTTGAAAAACTTCGCCAGCTCTACCCTCAGGCACGCGAGTTTCTGTATGACTCTGGCCGCGATGGCAAGGATTTTCTCATCTATTCCATCCCTTGATGCCGGTATCTACCGGTCAGGAGCATTACCTGCATGTTGGAAAGCACTCCGCAACAACCCCAGTTTGAGCCAGAGCCCACCGCGCGCTCGCAAGAATCCCGGCTGTGGGATGTGCTGCTCATCCTTGTCCTGCTGATCGGCGCCTATTTTCGCTTCACGGGCATCAACTGGGGTGAAGGGCAGTTCCTTCATCCGGATGAACGCTTTTTTGTGTGGGTCACGGCGGATATCTCGCCGGTCAACAGCCTCTCTGAATATTTCAACACCGAAATCTCCAGCCTGAATCCGCACAACCGCGGGCACGGTTTTTACGTCTACGGCACCCTGCCGGTTTTCATGACGCGCTATCTGGCGAATTCGGTGATGGAAAACCCTTCCTGGGAAGACATCAACCTGATCGGCCGCATTCTTTCAGCGTCCCTGGATTTGCTGACCGTATTTCTCGTTTATCTCATTGGGCGGCGGCTGTTCAACCGGAAAATTGGCGTTTTGGGGGCGGCATTCTCGGCGGCTGCGGTGATGCAAATCCAGCAGGCGCATTTTTACGTTTCGGATTCATTCGCCGTGGCTTTTGCCACCCTGGCGGTGTACTTTGCCATTTGCCTGCTGACCGAGCCGGTTCAGCCGGTCGATCCTGAAAACCGGCGGCGCGTTGCCCAGCCCAATACGCTCAGTTATTCGCTCTGGTTTGGGCTGGCCATCGGGCTGGCGATGGCCTGCAAAGTGAACACCGGGCCAATGGCACTGCTGCTGCCCGCGGCGATGCTACTGCGCTACCTGGGCCTGCCGGCCGGACAGCGTCGCGATCAGGAGCTGTGGGGGCTGCGCGACCTGGTGCTGGGCGGGCTGATGGCCCTGCTTGTGTTCCGCATCTTCCAGCCGTATGCTTTCACAGGGCCGGGTTTCTTCGGATTGATCCCCAACGAAAAGTGGGTGCAAAACCTGAAGGAACTGGCAGACCAGACCAGCGGCGATGTCGATTATCCGCCGGCGCTGCAATGGGCGCGGCGGTCAAATACATTCTCGCTGCAAAACATGGTGCTGTGGGGGTTGGGCATTCCGCTTGGAATTACTGCTTGGGTCAGTTTCCTTGCGATGTTTTGGCAAATTCTAAAGGGTGATCGGAAGCGCTTGCTGTTGTTGTGGGGGTGGACGGGCGGCTACTTCCTCTGGCAGTCATTGCAGGGAAACCCGACCATGCGCTATCAGTTGCCCATTTATCCGTCGCTGGCGGTGATCGCCGCCTGGGGATTGGCGACGTTATGGGAACACGGCGGCGCATTGCTGGACCAGGAGGGCAAGGAACGGCGCGGGCGGGCGACCCGAATAATCGCCGGGGTGCTGGCTGGCACTGTCCTGGCAGCCACGTTCGCTTGGGCGTTTGCGTTTTCGCGCATTTACACCCGCCCGGTGACGCGCGTGGCAGCGAGCGAATGGATTTATGCCAACGTGCCGGGGCCGATCAACCTATCGATGGAAACAGCGGCGGGTCTCTTGAACCAGCCGGTGGCTTACCGATGGGGCATCAATGTCACCGGTGAAACTCCCGTTGTGTTGAAATTCACCGCCGAGCAGAATGGACTGCTGGGCGAGATTGCGCTAAAGGCTGTCAGCAACATGGTTTCTGCCGGTGATTCCACGGCACCGGCGACGCGGACGTTGAATATCACCGTTGTGAAGGCCGATGATCCTTCCGGGTTGGCTGCAACAGCCTCTCTGACGGGTGATTTTACCAATGAGTCGGATTACAAAGCCGCCTTTACGCAATCGATCCCGTTGGAAGTTGGCGGGCAATATATCCTGACGTTATCCACCCCGGATGCGAACCAAGCCATTCGCCTGAACGGAACAATGAGCCTGCGCCTGGTCAATGCGGCTGGCACGCAGGTACAGGCGTTGGCCGATCCGGTCTTCCTGATTGACGCTGCCACACCCTTCACCAACCTGGTCACGGCGGCGGAAACGGGCCGGCTGGTGCAGGTGACGATGCCGCATGTCTTGGATTGGTCTGGTACAGACGAACTCAAGACCTTAATGGTGGAAATCAGCGATCCCGGGACCGAAGCAGCCCCGCTGGCAACGGCACAAGTCCAGGGCACCTTCCTGGCGGTGGACGACCGGCGCGGCGGCGAAGTCACTTTTCAGTTTGACTCGCCAGTCGAGTTGACGCAGGGCGTGACTTATGCCTTGCGCCTGTCGTTGGTCAGCGGCAGCGGAGAATTGGGCATCTACGGCAGCAAGCCTGCCATGGAAACCACGTGGGATGACGCTTTGCCCTTGCGCAAAGATGGCTATGATCCCTTCGGCAGCGACAGCGGAATTTATCGCAGCGACCTGAATTTTGAGATGTACTGGGACGACAACGCGGACAAGCTGGAGCGTTTTCTGACCAATCTGGATCAGGCCGACTACATTTACATTACTTCCAACCGCCAGTGGGGTACCACCACGCGGGTTCCCGAGCGCTATCCATTGACCACCCAGTATTACCGCAGTCTTCTGGGCTGCCCGGATGACCAGGACCTGCTGGATTGTTATCGCGTGGCACAGCCCGGCCTGTATGCCGGTGACCTGGGTTTTGAATTGATTGAGGTGTTTCAATCTGATCCCAACATTGGCCCCTTCAAAATCAACACCCAGTTTGCCGAAGAGGCGTTCACGGTATACGACCATCCGAAGGTGCTGATCTTCCGCAAGTCCAGCGATTACGACCCGGCGGTCGTGCGAGCCATCCTGGGGAGCGTCGATCTGACCCGGGTGATTCACCTGACTCCCCAGCAGGCCGGCAAGACTCCGGGCACGCTGGAGTTGCCGGCTGACCGTCTGGCGCAGCAGCAAAGCGGCGGCACCTGGGTGGAACTGTTCAACCCGGATTCGCTGGTGAACAGCTCGCCGTGGGTTTCAATGGTAGTCTGGTACCTGGCGGTTTCGCTGTTGGGATGGGTGGTATACCCTACGGTACGCCTGGCATTCGGCGGGCTGCCGGATCGCGGTTTCCCGGCCAGCAAACTTGCCGGCATGCTGCTGTTTGCGCTGATGGCCTGGTGGGCCGGCTCGGTCGGAATCACCGTGTCCCGGCTGTTGCTCAGCCTTGTGCTGCTGCTGCTAGCGGCCACCAACGCCGGGTTGGCGTACTGGCAGCGCGAGTCGCTGAAAGCAGAATGGCAGGCCCGCCGGAAATATTTCCTCACCGTCGAGCTTTTCGCGCTGGCTTTCTTTATTTTTTTCCTGCTCATCCGTCTGGGCAATTCGGATCTGTGGCATCCATCCAAGGGCGGCGAAAAGCCCATGGATTTTTCCTATTTCAACGCAATCTTGAAGTCCAGCACATTTCCACCGTATGATCCGTGGTACGCGGGCGGATACATCAACTATTACTACTACGGCTTTGTCGTGGTGGGCATGCTGGTCAAATGGCTGGGGATCATTCCCTCGGTGGCCTACAACCTGGTGCTGCCCAGCCTGTTCAGCTTCACCGCGTTGGGAGCTTTTTCACTGGTGTGGAATTTACTATCCTGGCGCAATGGCGGCGAAGAGCCGTCTCCGGTGAGGACCTGGCTAAATCGGGTTACCACGCCGCTGCTGGGTGGAATCTCAGCGGCGCTGGGCATGGCGGTGTTGGGTAACCTGGGCACCGTACGCATGATCTGGCATGGATTGCAAAAGCTAGGCAACCCGGCCGCGCTGGATGAAGCCGCCAACCTGTTTGCGCGCGTGAGCTGGGCGTTGCAGGGCATTGGAAAAACGTTCGCCGGTGATAAATTCTCCTTCTACCCGGGAGATTGGTACTGGATCCCCAGCCGCGTTTATCCGGGCTGGGTGATCACCGAGTTCCCATTCTTCACCTTCCTGTACGCAGACCCGCATGCGCACATGTTTGCACTGCCCATAACACTGCTGGCACTGTTGTGGAGCCTGTCGATCTTGATGGGACGCTGGCAATGGCACAGGGTGGAACGCATTCCGGGGTGGGTGACTTTTGCGCTCAGTTTCCTGCTGGGCGGGGTGATCATCGGCGCGCTGCGGCCCACCAACACCTGGGACCTGCCTGCTTACCTGGGCCTGGCGCTGCTGGCTGTGGTATATACGGCATACCGTTATGGTGCAGTGTCTGAAGGCAGGCTGGCACTCCCTTATGCTGAGCGGCATGAATTGCCGGCTTTCGGAGCGGCGGTGCTGCTAGCCGGACTGACAATTCTGTTGTACCAACCGTTTGGTGAGTGGTACGGGCAGGGGTATAACGCTGTCGACCTCTGGAAGGGCGACCGCTCGCCCTTCTGGTCCTATATCACGCACTGGGGTCTGTTCCTGTTCATCATTATTGGCTGGATGATCCGCGAAACGCGCGATTGGCTGGCCAGTACGCCGCTCTCCTCCTTGCACAAACTGCGCCCTTACCTGTCAGCGATCCTGGTGGGGCTCGCGGTTTTCCTGGTGGTTGTGGTTTATCTGTTGTTCCTAAAAGTTCAGATCGCCTGGTTTACGCTACCGCTGGCGATTTGGGCTGGCACGCTGGTCTTCCGGCCTAAACAGCCGGACGTGAAACGCTTCGTGCTGGTACTCGTGGCGGCGGCGCTGATGCTGACGCTGGCGGTCGAGGTGATTGTGTTGCGCGGCGACGTGGAGCGCATGAACACGGTATTCAAGTTCTACCTGCAGGCCTGGACAATGCTTTCGGTGAGCGCTGCGGCTGCGCTGTTCTGGCTGCTGCCCGGGGTGGCTTTCTGGCCGCATGGAAGACGGACCGCCTGGCAAATTTCCCTGGTTCTGCTGGTGTTTGGCGCCGCCTTATACCCGGTGATGGCCAGCGCCGATAAAATTAACGACCGCATGAGCGGGTTTGCGCCGCACACGCTGGACGGCATGGCCTATATGCAGACTTCGACGTTTAGCGAATCCGGCGTCGACCTGGATTTGAGCGAAGATTACCGTGCAATTCAATGGATGCAGCGTAACGTTAAGGGCTCTACGGTGATCGTCGAGGCCAACAGTTTTGATCTATACCGCTGGTTTAACCGTTTTACCATTTACACAGGATTGCCCGGCGTGGTGGGATGGGACTGGCACCAGCGCCAGCAACGCGCCATTCTGCCCGGCGAGTGGGTGTCGAACCGCGTCAATGAAGTCACGGAGTTCTACACGACCTATTCACGGGACCAGGCTGAGCAATTCCTGCTGAAATACAATGCACGTTACGTCATCCTTGGCCAGTTGGAACGGGCGAAATTTGCCGGGGCGGGTCTGCTCCGCTTTGATGAGTGGAACGGCGATTTGTGGCAGGAGGTTTACCGCGACGGAATGACAGTGATCTATGAGGTGTTGCCATGATGACCAGTAACGCAGTGATTTACCATATCCTGACCCCGGCTGAGTGGGAAAACGTTCGGCGGGCGGACGAATACCGGCCAGCTTCGCTGGCCCTGGAAGGTTTCATCCACCTTTCAACGCGTGCACATGTACCGGGCACGCTGGCGCGCTTCTTTGCTGGTCACACCGGTTTGGTGATGTTGGCGGTTAATGTAGCCCGCCTGAAGGCGGAATTGCGTTACGATGCCGCGGATGGCCAATTGTTTCCTCACCTGTACGGTCCTTTAAACCTGGATGCGGTTGTGGACGTGCTCCAAATTGCGTCGGGCACAGACGACCCATTCTCAGACAGTGCAGAGTAAAATTAAGGGAAACCTTTATGTTTGCGCTCATCCTCTGGTACATCCTGATCACCCTTATCGGCCTGCTGGCATTTCCACTGGCTTACCGTTTGTTGCCCTTTTTGCCGGACCGCGGTTATGCTTTTTCACGCGCTCTGGGATTATTAATCACCAGCTACATATTCTGGCTACTGGCATCGCTGCAGGCTGCGCCCAACTCGCTGGGCGGAATCCTGTTGGCGGTCTTCGTGCTGGCTGGCCTCGGCGCGCTCGCGGCGAGCGGTAGGTGGCGGGAACTCATTGCCTGGATGAAAGCGCAAAAAGCCACCCTGATCGTGATGGAGGTGGTTTTCCTGGTGGCGTTGTTGGGCTGGGGATTCATTCGAGGGTTCGACCCCGCCATTGAGTATACCGAAAAGCCCATGGAGCTGGCTTTTATCAACTCCATTCTGCAATCTCCGACCTTTCCACCCGCTGACCCGTGGCTGTCTGGTTATGCCATTTCCTACTATTACTTTGGCTATGTCATGCTGGCGGTGCTGGCGCGATTATCCGGCGTGGGCGCGAACTATGCGTTCAACCTGGGACAGGCATTGTGGTTTGGGTTGACTGCGCTGGGTGCATATGGGATTCTGTACAATCTGTTGGCCGTGTTACGGGGCGATCGAAGAGTGACTGGTTGGCTGCGCGCCACGGCTGTGGCCGCGCCGGTTTTCATCCTGATTGTGTCCAACCTGGGTGGGTTGATGGAGGTATTGCACGCACGCGGCGTTTTCTGGCAGACCGCCGCGAACGGCACGCAATCATCCGTGTTCTGGCAGGATGTTCTCAAGGTTGAGGAATGGAACGAACCGCCAGCACAGCCTTACACCTGGGAACTTAAGCGCGGTGTGTGGGTCTGGTGGCGCAGCTCGCGGGTATTGAACGATTTCAAGCTCTCCGGCGAACAGATTGAAATCATTGATGAGTTTCCATTTTTCACATACCTACTGGGTGACATGCACCCACATTTATTAGCCATGCCTTTTGCGCTGCTTGCCGTTGCGCTGGCGTTGAACCTCTACTATTCTTCCGCGCAGCGGACCTTTCACGCGATCAACCCTGCCGAATGGATCAAACGGCCGGATTTCTGGCTGTCAGCGCTTGTTTTGGGTGCGCTGGGTTTTCTCAATACCTGGGATTTTCCCATTTACGTGGCATTGTTTGGGATGGTATATGCCCTGGTGCGAACCCGCCAGATTCATTGGGGCTGGGGGCGCATCTGGGACTTTTTGGGATTGTGCCTGCTTTACGGCCTCGCCGGCGTGCTGCTGTACCTGCCGTTTTACCTGGGCTTTGCTTCACAGGCGGGCGGCATATTACCCAGCATGGCCTTCTTCACGCCGGGCGTAAACTTCTGGGTAATGTTTGCGCCGCTGCTTGTGCCGTTATTTTTGTGGTTGTTCTTTGAATTGCAACGTCAATCCGGACGCTGGAAGACTGGATTGAAATTTGCTGGCCTGCTCATCGGCGGGCTTTGGTTATTCTCCTTTCTGGTAGGCATCCTCTTCGCGAATGCGGTCAACATCGGCGGGAAAATGGTCACCGCGGCAGGCATTGGAGCTGCCCTGGGACAAAAATTACTCGAATACGGGAACCTGTTCCTGGGCAGCCAGGGAGCCGCTTCGCCGGCGGACCTTTTCCTGATATCCCTTGGCATGCGTTTTCAATCTCCTGGAACGTGGATTACACTGCTGGTGTTACTCACCTTGATCTGGGCGCTGCTGGCCAGATTGACAAAAAAGCCGGATGAAGTGACTGATTCTGGCGAGGTGCGTCCGGCGGCCCCACATGGATTTGTTTTGCTGCTAGTTTTGTTGGGAGCGTTTCTCACATTGGCGCCGGAATTTGTGTTCCTGCGGGATTCGTTTGGCAACCGCATGAACACCATCTTTAAATTTTACTTCCAGGCCTGGATCCTGTGGGGAATCGGGGCTTCATTCGCATCGATTGTGCTGCTTTCGGAGATTCGATCTGGCTGGCGTTGGGCGGTGGGTTTGATCTGGTTGGTATCGGTTGGGGCTGGGCTTGTCTATCCTGCTACCATGATCGAGGCGAAAACGAACCTGACCGACCCGCAAACCGGCCAACTCCGCGTGGAAACCTGGACGTTGAATGGTACGCTTGGATTTGAGATTGGCTCGCCGGATGATTATGCCGCTGTGCAATTTTTGAAGCAAATGCCCTACGGCGTGATTGCCGAGGCCGTCGGTGGCAGCTACAGTTCGTACGGCCGCATTGCCACCTACAGCGGTTACACCAACGTGTTGGGCTGGCCATTCCATGAATACCAGTGGCGGGGCGGCACCGTTGAACTTGGCACGCGCGAACCCGACCTCGAGCGGCTCTATACGACGCCTGATTGGGAAGAAGCCAACCTCATCCTGCAGCAATACCAGGTGCGTTATGTGGTTGTTGGCAATCCTGAAAGAGCGGCCTATCGCGTCAGTCAGGCGAAATTCGATAACAACCTGCAGACGATTTTCCGCTCTGGCGACCTGGTAATTTATCAGGTGCCGGTTGTAAGCGATGTTGTGAAGAAGCAATAGGATGGCATCAACGATGAGGAAAAAAGGCGTTGATATCGAACAAATTCTATGGATCCTGGCGGCCAGTTTCGCTCTGCTGCTGCGCCTTTTACACCTGGGTGGGTTGCCCCTGACCGATTGGGAAGCGGCCAATGCTTTGCAGGCGTTTGATTGGATCCGGTCAGGAATGATTCCGTCCGGTTCGCAACCCGGTTATGTGCTAACCGCCGGCCTGTTCTTTCAGCTATTTGGCAGTTCCAATTTCGCCGCGCGGTTGATCCCGGCATTGGCGGGCAGCCTGCTGGCTCTGTCGCCGTACCTGTTTCGCAAATCGCTCGGGCGGTGGCCTGCGTTGATCGCTGCCTTTGGACTGGCCCTGGATCCGGCTTTGGCGGCCATCTCGCGCCAGGCGGACGGCGCTTCGTGGGCTTTGTCCTTCTCGATTTTGTCGCTTGGTTTTGCCCTGAACGGTCAAAAGAAATGGGCAGGCATCTGCCTGGGACTGGCACTATTGGGCGGGCCGGTGCTATGGCTGGGTTGGCTGGGACTGGCAGTCGCCGTGCTCATTGTGGGAAGATCTGAAATCCTGCCGGCGGATGGACGCATCCGGTCGCTGGCATCGCGCGAGTTGTGGATCACAGCCTTACTCACCCTTGCTGCGGCAGGAACGCTGTTCCTGTTCGCACCCTTTGGCCTGAGCATGGCCGCTGGCAGCCTGGCGGACTTTTTCGGCGGTTGGGCTACGCCGGGCACCATGAGCCTGAACAATGCCGTGGTAGGCTTATTGACCTATGCCTGGCTGCCGCTCTTGCTGGGGGCGGTGCGCGGCATTTCGGCCTGGATCCGGCGCGAACCGTTGGATCAATTTCTATCCTTTTGGTGGCTCACGGCGCTGCTGCTCTGGATGGCCTACCCCGGACGGCAACCAGGCGGCGCTGGGTGGGTGATGCTGCCGATGTGGGCGCTGGCCGCGCGCCAGGCTGCCGACTGGCTCTACCGGCCAAATGCAAATTTGAAGATATCGCTGGCTGCCGGGGTAACGGTTTTTGTCCTCCTGTTCTTCATGGTGATCAATTCGGTCGCCATGCTGCACCCGATGAGCTGGTCGGCCAATTTCAATGTGCAAGTTGTCAAGATCGTTGTGGCGGTAGTCGTCCTGGTGCTGGCGGTGGTGCTGGCGGGGCTGGGCTGGTCATGGGATTCAGCCTGGCAGGGGGTGCGTTGGGGCTCAGGATCAGCGTTGCTGGTCATCCTCATCTCAATGAGCGTCCACGCCGCCGGGTTGGGGAATAAGCCGCAGGCTGAAATTTGGCGAACAGGTCCATATTTTACTGATGCGGATCTACTGCAACAAACCCTGCAGGACTTATCCCTGTATAAAAACGGGCAAATTAACCAGGTGCAGGTTTCGGTGGTCGGCCTAAGTTCCCCGGCGCTGAATTGGATGCTACGGGAATTTCCCGAGGTGCAATCCACAAGCGCGCTCTCCTTAATCGAAACGCCGGATGTCATTATTTCGGATGACCGGTTGCAACCCGGCCAAATCAGCACCTACCGCGGGCAGGACTTCCGCTGGCAGGTCCAACCCGCCTGGGACTTGATGACCGGTAAGGAATGGGTGAGCTGGCTCGTGTTCAGGGATTACCCGGAAGAAGCTTACTGGTTGATCCTGTGGGCCCGTACCGATTTATTCCCGGGTGAGAATGTCGCACCGTCTGTTCCATGACCCAAGTGGCCACCGGTGAACGCTTCTGAAACCTACCGCGTCTCGTTCGGCAACCGCATTGGCCGCGGCCTGATCCGCGGCGTTGGCGGTTTGCTCTATCGCACGCTCGCACGGGTGACCATTACTGGCCTGGAAAACGTTCCCGCGGATGGGGCCTACCTGATTGCGTTTAACCACATCTCCATATTTGAGCCGCCATTTTTACTGACGCTGTGGCCGACGGCTCCGGAAGCCATCGGCGCGGTGGAAGTCTGGCATGAGCCAGATAAAAAGCTGCTCGCGCGCATGTATGGCGGTATTCCGCTGGACCGCGATCAGGTCAGCCGGGAACCCTTGATTAAAGCGGTGCAAGCGCTTAACTCAGGCCATGCGTTATTGATCTCGCCGGAAGGCCGGTTGACCCGCCAGCCCGGTCTGCGCCGGGCTAAATGGGGGATTGCCTTTTTGGCGGAAAAAGCCCGCGTGCCGATTGTGCCGGTGGGTGTGGTGGGAAGCACGCAAGATTTTCTAAAACGCGTGGTGGCGCTCAAGCGGCCGGGGCTTGAAATGCGCATCGGCAAACCGTTCCACCTTCCCACGCTGGATTCGGTTTCGCCGGACCGGCGGGAAGCGCTGCAAAAAAATGCCGACCAGGTCATGCTGCACATCGCAGCGTTGCTGCCATCCGAGTACCGCGGCGTATATGATACCAACTCTTTCTCATGAGGAACGCAATGGATCGGAAATTTCCATCGATAATCGCGATCGACGGCCCGGCAGCTTCCGGTAAAACAACCGTTGGCGTGCTGTTGGCCAGAAAACTGGATTACCTGTTTTTTGACACAGGCATTATGTACCGGGCTGTCACCTGGGCCGCATTGCAGCGCCTGGAACGGGTCGATGTGGAGGTAGACGTCACCCGGCTGGCAGAGCAGGTGCAAATTGACGTTCAGCCGCCCAGCCTTGCAGATGGCCGCCTGTCGGACGTGCTGGTGGACGGCGAGGACGTCACCTGGGAGATTCGAACGCCGGAAGTGGAGGCGAATGTTTCGCAGGTTTCCGCTTATCCGGGCGTACGCGATGCCATGACGGCGCAGCAGAGGCGCATCGGCCAGCGTGGACAGGTTGTGATGGTGGGGCGCGATATCGGCACGGTGGTTTTTCCCGACGCGGAGTTGAAAGTGTACCTGGATGCTTGCGTGGAAGAGCGCGCCCGGCGGCGCTTTGAGGAATTGGAACACCGCGGCGAACCGGCCGATTATGAAAAAATCCTCAAGGCAATGAAGAAACGCGATAAAATCGATTCAACCCGCGCGGTCGCGCCGCTTCGGCCGGCCAGCGACGCGGTGCAGATTTGCTCCGACGGCGTCAGCGCGGAACAGGTGGTTGACCAGATTTTGCACCTGGCGAAAGGCGCATCCAACTAAAGCGTTGGTGGGACAAGGAGTGACGGGATGTGCGATACCTTTGTGGCTCCAGGCAATACGACGGCAGACGGCAGCGTCATCTTCGGCAAGAATTCGGACCGCGAGGCCAATGAAGCCCAGTGGGTGGTTTGCTATCCCGCGGCCGATCATTCCGCCGGCAGTCGCTTGAAATGCACCTACATTGAAATCCCCCAGGCCGGCCATACGCACGCGGTTCTGGTCTCCAAACCGTTCTGGATGTGGGGCGCGGAAATGGGCGCGAACGAATGCGGCGTGACGATTGGCAATGAAGCGCTGTTCACAAAAGTTGGCCAGGAAGCCAGCCCGGGGTTGATTGGGATGGACTTGCTCCGGTTGGGATTGGAGCGTGGCGCCAGCGCGCAGGAGGCATTGCTGGTGATCACGCAATTGCTGGAGCAATACGGCCAGAGCGGCAATTGCGGTCTTACCCACCAGTTTTTTTATCAGAACAGCTTCCTGATCACCGATTTGCACGAAAGCTGGGTGCTGGAAACCGCCGGCAGGCAATGGGCGGCTGAACGGGTGACCGGCATTCGTTCGATTTCCAACGGAATCACCATCGGCAACCGCTGGGACCTGGCATCGGCGGATTTGATCCATTACGCCGTGGACCGGGGCTGGTGCAATCGACGGGAAGAATTTCATTTTGCCCGCTGTTATTCCGAGCCGCTGTATACCGGCTTTAGCAAGGCTAACACAAGGCAGGCGTGCACATCGAGGCTGTTGCAGGCCAGGTCGCCGCAGGTCACTGTGAAGGACGCGATTGCCATTTTACGGTCGCACGGCGGCCAACACTCTTGGGTGCCCGCAGGTTCGCTAACTGACCAGCAGGTCTGCATGCACGCATCCTTCGGTCCGGTTCGAAACAGCCAGACGACCGGATCGCTGGTGGCGCATTTACCCATCGACCGCGAGCCGACCTTTTGGGTAACCGGTACCGCGGCGCCTTGTACCTCGGTTTTCAAACCGGTCTGGATCTCATCAGGCGTGCCTGACACCGGTCCTGAACCGGAAGCGGTCTTCAACCCTGATTCGCTCTGGTGGCAGCACGAGCGGTTGCACCGGGCCATCCTGCGAGATTATCCACGCCGCATCCAGCTCATCCAGACGGATCGGGATCAACTGGAAGAAATGTTCTTGAACGCCGTCGACCGGCGAACCCAGAATGGTCGGGTCTTATCGGAACAGTGCTTTGAGCAGGCTGCTTATAAAGAGTATGAATGGTTGGAGAAAATCAAATCCACACCAGGGCGTTCAGGGTCCATCCTGTTCCATGGTGCCTGGGCGGCGATTAACCGGCATGCCAAAATTCGCGTGATCTGAGGCACTATTCCTGCAACCATTTTTGAGTTAACCCACTCATCCATTGTGAATTCGTGTGGCTGGCTTCTCCGGCAGATGCTATAATACTCTGCAGGGGGCCGTTCAGGTTACTCAATGCAGAATATTCTCTCGCTTCTAGCAAATACAGCGTACATTGATCTTCCAACCGGGGCTGGCGCCTGGATCGGTTGGGTGACGCTGGCTGCGCTTCTGCTCTTGGGGATCCGGCATTGGTGGGAACCCGGCCTGGAGCGGTATAAGCGGCGCTGGCCGTTGCTGGCTTTGTTGGTGGCGGTCGTACCCATTACCACGCTTTTCATAGGCATCCGTCTGCCGGGCGACGGCGCGGTTACGTTGCCCAACCTGCCCCGCGATTTTTCCTCTCCAGCGTTGATGTTCTTCCAGGCGGTGCCCTGGGTGCTGGCAGCCGGGCTATTTGGACCGCTAGCGTCGGTGGCGATCGCCATGTTCAGCGGTTTCCTGTTTGCCCGCTGGGAAACGCATAGCCTGTTCACGCCATTGGAGTTTGGCATCCTGGCGCTGCTCTTTTCGGCAGCTGTCCGGCAGCGCTACCGGACCGGTTTCTTTCGTTTCCTACGCAATCCGCTGGGCGCGGCGGTCGCCATTGGCCTGGTCCTGATTCCAATCATCCTGACCACTACCTTTTTCTCCGCAAGAGGTGAGGTCTCAGTACGGTTGGATTATGCGCTGACTGGTTCGTGGCCGGTGGTAATGGTTCGGATTCTTGAGCTTCTGACCGCCTGCGTGGTGGCTGAAATCATTTACATCGTGAAGCCCAAATTGTGGGGCCGGTCGGGGCCGTTGGTTCCCTCACCTTCCGAGACCAGCCTTCAGGTGCGCTTTTTCCTATGGACATTCCCATTGATTGCCGCGCTCTTGCTGGCGATCATGTTTGGCGATTGGATCGTGGCCGGAAATGCTGCCAGGCAAATGATCCGGGAGCGGTTGTCCACCACCGCCCAGGTAGCCTCTGGCAGCATTCCGTATTTTCTTGAGAGCGGACAGGGACTGGTGTTAAGCCATGCGCAGCCAGACCTGATGACCATGCCGCCGGAGAACCAGGTGGCTGAGTTGGAACAGATGCTCCGCTCGGTGCCATTTTTCACCCGGCTGGGGCTGTTTGATGCCAGCGGCATGCTGATTGCCCAGGCCCCGGGTGACCGCCAGTTCTCGTTGGGCGATCAGGAAAAAACTGCGATCGATTTAGCCATGAAGGGCGTCCTGGTGCAGACCTACACGCTGAACGCGATTCCCGGCGAAACATCTGCACAAGTTGTGTTTGTTGCCGCCATCCAGGATGCGACTGGATCTGGTCTGGGGGTTATCATGGGGTGGACGGACATGCAGAGCAACCCGTTTACCCAACCCGCGATCCAAGCGTTGCAAGAGATCAGCGCGATGGGCGGCGAAGGCGTGATCCTGGATGAATTTGGAAAAATTCTCTATACCACCCTGAATACCTCTTCGCTGGTGATGAGCGACTATCCGGGTAAGATCCCGGAAACAGCGGATTTTTTTGAAGAAATTTCGCAGATGGGCACGCAGCGCATGGTGTTCGTTCAACCGAGTCTGGGACATTCCTGGAAGGCGGTTGTCAACCTTCCATCGACGCAGGTTCAGAGCCTGGCATTAAGCATTGCGGTGCCTTTGTTGCTCATCCTGTTGGGGTTAATCGTGGTGGTATTCGTACTTCTGCGCTTCAGCCTGCGCGGGATTACAACCACGCTGCGCACGGTAGCATCGCAGGCCGCACTGATCTCGCAGGGGCAGTTGGATTCTCCTCTGATGGTTTCCGGGGTTGACGAGGTGGGGCAGCTCAGCGGCGCGTTTGAACGCATGCGGCTGAGCTTGAAGGCGCGTCTGCACGAGTTGAACCGCCTGCTCACGGTCAGCCAGGGCGTGGCAGCCAACCTGGAGATTGAAAAAGCCGTAGCGCCGATCATCCATGCCGCTCTGGGAGATGGCGTGTCGACAGCCCGGGTTGTGATCGTTCAACCGGTTTCCCTGGGGCAGGTGGAAGGGCAACCGGCCTCCTTTGGCGCTGGCCCGGCCGCCAACCTGTACTCTGGCCTGGATGCCTTGATCATCGAACAGGTCCAGCGCATGGACGTTTTGGTGATGCCCAACATGGCGCGCATGCGCCGGCTGAATTTGAAAGCCGGCCAGCCTGCGCCGGCCGCATTATTGGCCATGCCGATTTACCATGAGAGCCTGTTCTTTGGTGCCTTGTGGGTCGGTTATGATACCCCCCGGCAATTTTCCGAGGAGGAAATCCGGTTTATTTCCACGTTGACTGCTCAGGCTGCGCTCGCTGCGGCCAACGCCAACCTGTACGCCAACGCCGAAGTGGGACGCCAGCGGCTGGAGGCGGTCCTTTCCTCCACGCCCGAACCCGTCCTGGTATTCGATGAGCAGGGCCGGCTACTGCTGGTTAACCCTGCAGCGCTGCAAACAGTCGGCCTGATTGCCTCGGCCACCACAGGCAGGAACATGGAGGACGTGCTGGCCGTTACGGAACTGCTTAATCTGGCCAAAGCGCCGTTGACGGATCGCATCCAATCCAGCGAAATCACACTTCCGAACAACAAGGTTTACCACGCCAGCGTATCCTCGGTTGTGGCTGAGGCGCGCAAAGTGGGACGAATCTTAATCCTACAGGACATCACCCAGTATAAGGAGTTGGACGCGATCAAGTCCGACTTTGTCTCCACGGTCAGTCACGATTTGCGCTCGCCTCTGACGCTCATGAAAGGCTACACTGCCATGCTTCAGATGGTCGGCGAATTGAACGACCAGCAGCAGGGCTATACCCGCAAAATCATGACCGGGGTGGAGAATATGACCCGCCTGGTGAACAACTTGCTGGATTTGGGTCGCATTGAAACCGGCATTGGCTTGCGGACCGAACGGGTGCTTCTCAACGAGATTGTGGACCAGGTGATGACTTCCCTGCAGCCGCAGGCGGTTCAGAATAACATCACCCTGGCGTTGGATACCACTGACCTGCAACCGATTGTCGTCGATGCTGACCCGGCCTTGCTGCAACAGGCGTTTTACAACCTGATTGAAAACGCGGTGAAATACACGCACACCAACGGCCATGTGAAAGTCCGGTTGATGCGCCGCGCGGATAGCATTTTGTTTGAAGTGAACGACAATGGCATCGGGATCGCGCCCCTGGATCTACCGCGGCTGTTCGAAAAATTCTACCGCAGCGGCCGCCGCGAAGCCTACCAACAGCGCGGAACCGGGCTTGGGTTGGCCATCGTAAAGTCGATCGCCGAGCGGCACAAAGGGCGCGTTTGGGTGGAAAGCCAGCTTGGCAAGGGCAGCACCTTTTATTTTGAAATCCCCGAATCGCGTTCCTCCTGAAATGCACCTCGGCGGATGGAACGCAAGGAAAGCCGGAAAAACGAAAATTCGGTGCTTGACATTACACATTTTGTGATATAATGTCCGTTTGCATGTGTGCTATACCCGTCATTGATTTGTATTACAGCGCCGGCGAGAAAACTCCTGTGCGCTGAAATTGGTTAAGCAATCATTAATCTATCTGTCACGGTTCTCAGTTCAGGAGGCGATTTTAGTGGAAACCAAGAGCCTTGTTGCCCTACGTATCAGCCTGGCCTCTCCGGAAACGATCCGAAGCTGGTCATATGGCGAAGTCCTGAAACCGGAAACCATCAACTATCGACGTCTTCGCCCTGAAAAAGATGGCCTCTTCTGCGAGGCGATCTTTGGCCCAACGCGCGACTACCAGTGCTATTGTGGTAAGTACAAGAACCCGCGCTATAAAGGCATCACCTGCGATAAGTGCGGTGTTGAAGTCACCCGTTCCTCTGTGCGCCGCGAGCGCATGGGCCACATCGAACTGGCGACCCCGGTAGCTCATATCTGGTATACGCGGCGCGTGCCTTCTTACCTGGGCATGCTGCTGGACATATCCCGCCGCAACCTGGACCGCGTGCTGTACTTCGCCCAGTACATTGTCACCTATGTCGACGATGACGCGCGTAATAAGGCCCTCAAGCGCCTCGAAGACGAAATCAACGTCTCGGAACGCGAGCAGGCTGCCCAGATTAACACGCGCATCCTGGAAGTCAAGCAGAGCCGCGATCGCAAGATCCAGGAATTGCAGGCGCGCAAGAGCGAAATGGAATCGCGCCGCGACGAACAGATCGCTTCGCGCCTTGAGCCCGTCATCCAGGAAGGCCAGCGCCTTGAACAGACGCTACAGGAAAAAGTGGGTAGCGTTTTGGTCACCAAGGTGATCTTCTCGGCTGCGAACTCGCTCATCGCCGACGTCGGCGAGACGGTGACCGCCCAGCACATTTCCCGCATCCAGCGCGCCGTCAAGGAACGCCTGGACGAGCTGGAAAGCGAATTCCGCGAGGAAATTCAGCGCGAACTCGAACAGATCAAGATGCAGATCCAGGAGATCCGCGCGCAGGCTGATGAGGAAATGGAAACGCTGCGCGGCGAGTTGGAAGACCAGTCTTCCGCCTCGCAGGGTCAGAACTCGCGCCTGCGCGACGAACTGCAGGAGCTGCGCGCCTTCACCTTCCTGAGCGAAAGCCGCTACCGCGAACTGAAATCGCGCTGGGGTCAGGTTTTCCGCGCGGATATGGGCGCTGAAGCCTTCTATGACATCCTGCGCCGCCTGGACCTCGATCAGCTTTCCGAGGACCTGTGGCATGAGGTTCGCACCTCCAAGAGCAAGCAGAAACGCAAGAAGGCCACGACGCGTCTCAAGGTTGTGGAAGCTTTCCGCCGCTCTCAAAACCGCCCGGAATGGATGATTCTGACCGTTCTGCCGGTCATCCCGCCCGACCTGCGCCCGATGGTGCAGTTGGATGGCGGCCGGTTCGCCACCTCTGACCTGAATGATCTCTACCGCCGTGTAATCAACCGCAATAACCGCCTCAAGCGCCTGCTTGAACTGGGCGCACCGGATGTCATTGTGCGCAATGAAAAGCGCATGCTCCAGGAAGCGGTTGACTCGCTGGTGGATAACTCGCAGCGCGGAAAAGCGCTCTCGCGTCGCGGCCGCCGCGAACTGAAGTCGTTGAGCGACATGCTCAAGGGCAAGAAGGGCCGCTTCCGCCGCAACCTGCTGGGCAAACGCGTTGACTACTCCGGCCGCTCGGTGATTGTGGTGGGCCCGACCCTCAAACTGTACCAGTGCGGTCTGCCCAAGACCATGGCGCTGGAACTGTACCGCCCGTTTGTCATCTCCCGCCTGGTGGCGCACAATTATGCCGCCAACGTCAAGGGCGCCCGCCGCTTCATCGAGCGCAACCGCCCCGAGGTCTGGGAAGTTCTCGAAGAGGTGATCAAGGAACGCCCGGTTCTGTTGAACCGCGCGCCCACTCTGCACCGCCTGGGCATTCAGGCCTTCGAGCCGGTCTTGATTGAAGGAAGCGCGATTCAGCTCCATCCGCTCGTCACCACCGCTTTCAATGCGGACTTCGACGGCGACCAGATGGCCGTGCATGTGCCGCTGTCTGAGAAGGCCGTCTGGGAAGCGCGCAACCTGATGCTCTCCTCGCGCAACCTGCTCAAACCAGCGGACGGCGAGCCGATCATCAGCCCCTCGAAGGATATGGTCCTGGGCGTGTTTTACCTGACCGTTGAGGATAAGAAGCAACACCCGGGCGACGGACGCATCTTCGTGGATACCGACGAAGTTGAAATGGCGTTCCATTTGGGCCAGGTGCACGTCCACACCAGCATCAGAATCAACGTGGATACACACTACGCCGAAGATGGCAGCCGCCTTCCGGAGAAGCGCCGCGCATTGATCGATACGACCGTGGGGCGCGTACTATTCAATCGGATCCTGCCCGAACAGGTACAGTTCGTCAACGAAACGCTCGACAAGGGCGGCGTCAAGGATTTGATCGCCTCGGTATATGAATACTGCGGCGAGGACATCACCACCGATGTTGCCGATCACATCAAGGATATCGGCTTTGAGTACGCAATGCGCTCGGGATCGACCCTGGCGGTGTCGGATATTTCCATGCCGGCGGCCAAGGCCACCATCCTGGAAAATGCCCAGAAGGACATTGAAGGCGTACAGCGCAACTTCCGCCGCGGTTTGCTCACCGAGCAGGAACGCAACGAACGAGAAATCGAAATCTGGCAGGTTACCACCAAGAAGGTGGCTGACGCCGTGCGTAAAAACATGGATCCCGACGGCAACCTGTCCGTGATGGCCAACTCCGGCGCCACAAAGGGCGGTTTCGGCCCCATTGCTCAGCTTGCCGGCATGCGCGGCCTGATGGCTGACCCGGCTGGCCGCATCATCCGCCTGCCCATTCAGTCCAACTTCCGCGAAGGCCTGACCGCGTTGGAATATTTCATCTCCACGCACGGCGCGCGCAAAGGCCTGGCCGACACCGCGCTGCGCACGGCCGATGCTGGTTACCTGACCCGTCGTCTGGTTGATATTGCCCAGGATATCATTATCAATGAGATCGATTGCGGCACCGAAGACGGCATCTGGATTCGCAAGAGTGACGATGTTGCCGGGCAGTCGCTGGGCACCCGCCTTTACGGCCGCCTGCTTGCGCAGCGGATTGTCGACCCGAACACCGGCGAAGTGCTGGCCGAACGGGACGCCATCCTCGATCACGCCTCCATCCGTAAGGTGGTGGGCGCGGGCATTGATGCCGTCAAAGTGCGCAGCCCAATGACCTGCGAATTGACCCACGGCATTTGCGCCAAGTGCTACGGCATGGATCTGGGCCGTGGAAAACTGGTGGAGATGGGCTCTGCGGTGGGCACCGTTGCCGCGCAATCCATTGGCGAGCCTGGCACACAGTTGACCCTGCGCACCTTCCACACCGGCGGCGTTGCCGCGGGCGGTGATATCACCACCGGTTTGCCGCGCGTGGAAGAACTCTTTGAGGCTCGCCGCATGCCCAAGGGCGAGGCCGTCATCACGCGCATTGCCGGTACGACGCATATCATCCAATCGGACCGCTATACTGATCAGCGCGTCGTGCGCGTCGATCACAGCGAAATGGTCAGCGATGCCTACGACATTCCCGAATCCTGGACGATCAACGTTGCCGATGAAGATACCGTCTCGCTGGGTGATGTGATTGCCTCCACTGGCGAAGCGACCATCACCGTGCAACACACCGGTCGGGTTCGTATTGAAGGCCGTCAGGTGATCGTATCCTACGAAAACCGGGAAACTGAAGAATACGACATCCCGACCACCTCACGCCTGCTGATCAAAGACGGCGATATCGTGGAAGCCGGCCAGCCTTTGACCGAGGGCTCGCTCAATCCGCACACTGTCCTGCGCATCAAGGGCCGCGACGCCTGCAACATGTACCTGCTGACCGAAATTCAGAAGGTTTACCGCGCCCAGGGCCAGAACATCAACGACAAGCACTTTGAGGTGATTGTCCGCAAGATGCTGAGCAAGGTGCAGGTCGTACGCCCGGGCGATTCTCCTTACCTGCCGATGGACGTGGTCGACCGGTTGGAGATGAAAGCCATCAACGAAAAGCTAATCTCTGAGGGCAAACAACCCGCGCGGTTTGTCGAAATCCTGCTGGGCGTCACCAAGGCGTCCCTCAGCACCGAATCTTTCCTGTCTGCCTCCTCTTTCCAGCACACGATCAAGGTGTTGGCAGGGGCAGCCATCGCCGGTAACGAAGATCCGCTGTACGGCCTGAAAGAGAACGTCATCATCGGCAAGCTCATCCCGGCCGGAACGGGCTTCGTCCACGGGCGCTTTGATCGCGATGAGTCGCTTGACCGCCGTGTCTCGGTGTCCAACCTGCCCAGTGCATCTGAACAGTAATTGCTGCTGGCAATGAGTTAACCACAAAAAGCCTGAGGATTGTTTCCTCAGGCTTTTTTGATTTCAAGTACAATGAGAATCGCTGGAATTATTGTTTCAATCCAACCCTGGAGTGCATGAATGGAAATTGGCCAGATCCGTAAGATTGATATCGACCACGAAATGCAGCAATCCTATCTTGATTATGCCATGAGCGTGATCATTGCCCGTGCGCTCCCCGATGCGCGGGACGGGCTAAAACCGGTGCAGCGGCGCATTCTGTATGCCATGTACGACATGGGATTGCGCCCGGATTCGGCGTTCAAGAAATCCGCCAGAATCGTAGGCGAAGTGCTGGGGAAGTACCATCCCCACGGTGATATGGCCGTTTATGAGGCCATGGCACGCCTGGGCCAGGATTTTTCCATGCGCAATATGCTGGTGGACGGCCAGGGCAATTTTGGCAGCGTGGACGGGGACCCGCCCGCGGCGATGCGCTATACTGAAGCACGCCTGACACCTTTTGCCATTGAAATTCTCAATCAGCTCGACCGGAATACAGTCAATTTCGGGCGCAATTTTGACGGTTCGCTTGATGAGCCGGATGTGTTACCCGCGGCGGTGCCCAACCTGCTGGTGAATGGTGCTTCCGGGATTGCGGTAGGCATGGCAACCAGTATTCCGCCGCACAACCTGGCCGAGGTGATTGACGCGCTGATCTTCATGTTGCATGGCTGGGAAAAACTGGATGATGTGTCCATTACCGATCTGATGCGTTTCGTCAAAGGCCCGGATTTTCCCACGGGGGGCATCATCCTGCAGGAGCACGATACAAATGAATTGCTTGGGGCGTATGCCACCGGCAAAGGCCGGGTGACCGTTCGCGGACGAGTGCACCTGGAGGATATGGGACGCGGCAAGAGCCGCATTATCATCAACGAGTTGCCCTACCAGGTCAACAAGGCCGCGCTGATCGAGCGCATCGCCGAGCTGGTGAGAGAAGGAAACCTGGAGGGTATCAGCGACCTGCGGGATGAGTCGGACCGCCAGGGCATGCGGATTGTGATCGAACTCAACAAGGCCGCCGCCGAGAACAATATTCTGCGCGAACTGTATAAACGTACGCCTTTGCAATCCACTTTCAGCATCAACCTGCTGGCGCTGGTGGATAATGAGCCCCATTTGTTGACGCTCAAACAGGCGCTGCGCGTTTATCTTGAACACCGCCTGGAGGTCGTCCGCCGGCGTGCCGAGTTTGACTTGGCGAAGGCCAGGGCGCGCGCGCATATCCTTGAGGGACTGCGCATCGCCATCAAGTTCCTGGATGAGGTGATCGCGTTGATCCGGGCCGCGCCTGACGTGGAAACCGCCCATGCCCGCCTGATGAAGCGTTTTTCACTTTCTGAGCTTCAGTCGCGCGCGATCCTTGAACTGCCCCTGCGCCGCTTGGCCGCGCTGGAACGGAAGAAGATAGAGGATGAGTACAAGGATTTGATGGCGCAGATCAAGGAACTGGAAGCGCTTTTAAAATCGCCCAAGAAGATGCGCGAGGTGATCGAATCCGAGTTGTTGGCGATGAAGACCACTTACGGCGACCGCCGGCGCACCCAAATTGTTTCACTGCGTGAGGGTGAGGCGGCCGTGGATCGCTTGACTGCAACCGACATCACCCCGGCGCAGGTGGTCTGGGTGGGCGTGACCCCCGAAGGCATCATTGGCCGCACCAACAACGATGAGCTTCCGCGCGTCAGCGGCCGGGCGGCGCCGCGCTTCCTGCTGCGTGCCGACACGCACCAGACGCTTTACCTTGTGGACCAGGACGGAAAAGCAGCTGCCATTGCGCTGCACGCGCTGCCTGAGGTGGAGAAATTTGGAGACGGCGTTCCATTTTATAAAATTTCCTCCCTCGACCAGGATTCCATGCTGGTGGGCATGTTTTGCGTACCCTTCCAGCGGGATAAGGAGGTGGAGCGGTTTGTCGTGGCCGTCACGCAGCAGGGCATGGTCAAGAAGACCTCCGTCAACGATCTGCCCGGGCCATCCACGCAATCCTTTACCCTGTGCAAGGTGGACGGCGAGGATTTGCTGGGTTGGACCTTCCTGACCCGTGGCGAGGAGGAAATATTGCTGCTCACGGCACGCGGCATGGCCATCCGCTTCTCGGAAAAGGAAGTGCGCCCGATGGGCCTGATCGCTGGCGGGGTTAGCGGAATTAAGTTGTCGCCCAACGACGCGGTGTGTGCCGCTCAGATTGTGAAAACCGGGTTGGAGGCCTTGCTGCTGGCGTCAAACGGCCAGGGCTGGCGCCTGGCAGTGGAAGATTTTCCATTGCAAGGCCGCTATGGGCAGGGCGTGATCGCGTGCAAATTGCCGCCGCGTACTGATCTGGTTGGTTTGTTGGTCGGGAAGAAGAACACGACGGGTTGGATTCACATGCAGGTGCTGGCGGCAAAACAGGTGCGCGTGGATGAGATTCCTGCCGCGAAGCGCGGCGCCATGGGAAAGGAGCTGGTTCCGGTCAAGGCAGGCGACGCCGCCCTGGAACTGGCCGCGCCTTTTGACAGCCTTGAATTCTGGGAGGGCAAGGCGGCGGCGATCAAGACGAAAGCCGCGGCTGCGCCCCAAACCGTGGAGCAACCCACGCTCCTGGATGTCGACGGCGGCAAGAAACCAAAAGCCACTTCGGCAGCCAAATCCAAACCAGCCGCGAAGAAGACAGCAGCCAAACCGGCTGCCAAAAAAACGGCTGGTGCAGCCGCAAAAACAGCCAATAAACCGGCTGAAAAACCGGCCGCGCCAAAGAAGACTTCCTCGGCTGAGAAGAAGGTTCCCCCAAAACCGACCGGCGGAGGAAAGCCCCCCGTGCCGTCCAAAGCCGGCGTCCCCAAACCCACCAGCGACAAAACAGTCAAAAAACCGTCAACCGCGCCGCTGGACGAGGTGAAAAAGCCGTCTGCACGGAAGAAACCGGCGGAAAAGTAACCCCAATTTTTGTTTGCATAAAAAAGATGGCCGCAAGGCCATCTTTTTTAAGTAATCAGGTGACTTTAAAGTTGGTGTAATGATAGACGATTTTGTCGTTCATCAACCCCAACGTATCCACTCCATCCGTGACCTGGCCTTTGCTGCTGGTAGCTGACCAGGTCAGGTGGCGCATATTGCCGGTGCCGCTGAGTGCCGTGCGGGTAAACCGTCCACCGGGCAGCAGTTCATTGAGGAAGGTGTTGTACCAGGCGCGGATGGACAGCAATCCGTGAACGGTGCGGGCGCGGGTGATATGCGCGGCGTTGGACGAATACAGGGCCGCGATCTGTTCAATGTCGTTGGCGTTCCAGGCATCGATCAGCTGATCCGCCACATCCTTGGGCGGTTCGGGCGGCAGCTCTCCCCAGGGATATTCCGAGACAGCCTGCCAGAGATCGGGGAAGCGGTTGCGCGATTCATCCCAACTGTAGAAATTGGCGGCGGGGATCTTTAAGTCCTGCACCTTGTCCAGGAATTCCTTGATGTCCGCCGGGGTGGGGCGCCAGGTGCCGGCCCCGTAAGCGGCGCCGGTGGGGAGCACAGGCCGGTACGGCGTCATGGCCTGAAATTCCTTAATGCAGCGGGCCAGTTGGGAAGCCGGGTTGTGGGCTTTTTCCCAATACATCTGCGGCATATTGATGTCGCACTTGTTCAGGAATTCCTTCCATGGAAATTGGGGATGGTAGGAAGGATATCGATAGGAACTTAACGCGATAGGTGTGTTGGGCAACTCGGCGCGGATTTTTGACATGAACGCGCGCGCGGCGGTTGCACGGCCGGCTGTTTTATACTCCACCTCGGCGTCAACGACGTAACCGTCCAGTTCCAGGTCTTTGACGCGCTGGATGGCAATGCGCGCCTCGCCCTGCGGATCCATGCCGTAGACGTAGTGCCAGCCCCACACCTGGATGCCGTGGCGTTTGAGTTCAGCCGCCACCGGTGGGATGTAATCGTAGAGGGTGGATTTTTCCACGTTGTACTTGTAAATGCCGTCGGCTATTTTGATCAGCACGTGGGTCAGGTTGGCCGAGCGGGCCAACCGGCCAATCGCAGCGGGATTTGCGTTCTCGCATTTGGGCAGCTTCCAGATGAAATACCCTTTACCCTGAAGTGGCATGCAGATTTACTCCTGGAGTTCAATGATCCTTACAGGTCGGCGGGCAGGCCATTCGGTTGCAGGTTGCCGGCCAGGCCCAATTGCGGTGCAATGCTGCGCATAGCCATAATAACATTGTCGGTATGCAGCCAGAGATCGATCCCAAAGTCGGCGGCGGCGGCTGCGATCTCTTCCCGGTTCGCGCCAGCGGCAAACGCGCGGTCTTTCCACTTTTTCTTGACCGAACTGGCGGTCAGGTCGTAGAGCGAGCGCGAAGGACGCACCAATGCCACGGCGGTGATCAGGCCGGTGATTTCATCGCAGGCAAACAGCGCTTTGGACAGCAACGTATCGCGCGGAACGCCGGAGCGGTCGGTGTGCGCCAGGATGGCTCGGATAATCTCTTCCGGTACACCTTTTTCCCGCAGGATGGGCGCGCCGGCGATGGCATGATCCTCGAGGGTGGGGTGCATTTCCCAGTCAAAATCGTGCAGCAGGCCGGCCATACCCCAGATCTCTGCATCCTGGCTGAGCTTTTCGGAATAAAAGCGCATGGCAGCCTCAACGGCCAGCATGTGGTTTACCAGGTTGTCGCTCTGGATGGCATTCCGCACGATTTTGTAGGCTGTATCACGGTTCATGGATGTCCTCGGAATCCGGTTTTCACCTGATTCAGTTGCATTATTCATACCCGCGGCGGTTTAGCGAGAGGGCGGTTCTGGAAAGATGGGTTCCTTATCGCCAAGCACCGGCAGCGGCCGCGTGATAAATGTGTCAATAAAGGCCACCAGTGTCGCTGGCAGTTCGCGCAGGTTCCAGATGCCAAGCGATGACCGGCGGTACGCGCGCCGGTCGGCAGAGACGCCCTGGCCCTCTATACCCAGCCCGTTGCAGATGACAAGCGCGCGTGGCAGGTGAAAGCGCTGTGTGACCAGCAGTGCCTGGTCCACGCCGAAGATCTCTTTGGCGCGGTAGCAGGTGTCATAGGTGCGACGACCGGCGTAATCGAGGACGATGGCGTCATCCGGAACGCCCAGTTCAAGCGCGTAGGCGCGCATCGCGGCGGGTTCGTTGTACTCCACGAAGCGGTTGTCGCCACTCATCAGCAGTTTTTGAACCTTCCCGGCGAAATAGAGCTCGGCCGCGGTTTCCACGCGGTCGCGCAGCACGGGGGTGGGCGAACCGTCACGCAGCAAGCCCGCGCCGAACACAATGGCCACCGGGCGTTGGGAAGCCGAGTTAACGCTGGCGATTCGGCTGATGGAATACAGCCCCGAGACCAACCGCGGCAGGCCGAAAATCAGGATGCCGGCAGCAGCGATCAATACAATGAGACGCAGGATCATTTTGAAAAATTTGGTAATCACCTGGCGAATTGTACCATGCCGAATTTCGGCAGGAAATCACCGCCCCAGCGCGTTGTAAATGTCGTAGCCGATGGCATTGACCGCGTCTCGCAGCGGATCGTAAACCGAATCGTCCACCACCCGCATGTCCTGGATTTCATATGCGCCCGCCGCCGCGCTCAACAGCGCCTTGCCTTCCTCGGTTTTGCATAGATCCATAAACGCCTGGGTAAAAGCAGGGCGCATTTCCGCCGGGAGCGAAGGGGTGTACGACAGATTGAGGTTGGGAATTTCAGGGTCGCTCTGCCAGACCACCCTCACGCGCTCGCGGACATCCGGCAGGTCGGCGATGACGGTGGATGATGTGCGCGGGTCGCCGCTGATGGAGAAGGTGACGCCGAAATCGCATACGCCTTTGATGTACAGGGCCCGAATGATGCCTGTTTGCGTCGGGATTAATGCGCCACCGCCGATGTTTATTTGATTTTGCGCCAGGATTCCGGCTGGCAAAACGTAACCTGAAATGGAGGTCGAATCGGCCCAGCACGGTTTCATGCCGTTCAACTGGGCAAGGGCCGTGGCCGCGTCTGCCGTGTTTAGGTTGGTGTCAGGGTCAAAGTAAAAGGAGAGCCCGCTTTCCACGTTGGCCAGGAATTGCGCCCCGTAATAATACACGCCGAAGTGGTTGGTCAGCAGGGCAACATCTGCAATCTGGTTCTGGCTGGCCGCGAGGTAGGTGAGCGGCTGAAGGAAGGCGAGTTGTATGTTGCCTGCATCCATCTCAGCCAGCAAAAGGTCGTAGCGGTCCAGTACCAGGATGTCCACCGAGCTGCCCGTCAATTCACTGAGTTTGAGCGCCAGCGCGGCAGCCTGGGAGGCCTGATCCGGCGCGGTATCGCTCGGGACAATCCCCAGGATGAAGGGATTATCCGGGCTGCCCAGGGGCGCCGGGGTGGGTGTCGGCGAAGGCTGCAGCGTGGCGGTCGCCTCGGGCTCAGGCTCTGACGTTGGCGCGCGCTGGCAGCCTATCAGATTGAGCGAAAGGAACAGGCAAACCAGCAATCCATTGAACCACCGGCGGTTTTTTAGTACACTCAAAGCAGTCCCCTTGTATGTTGGGCTGGGTGAAAGATCACAGCCTGATTATAATCAATAATCAACGGCGCAAGAAATCGATCGAGGCAAACGAAATGAACAATGAAACCAACCGCAGGGTGAATCCATTTTTGATCGTGCTTGGGATCATGGGATTTATTCTGATAGCGTATCTGTTCTTAATCCTGTTGTTTGTAAAACAGACGACGGATCGGGTGCTGGCGCCACTCGAGCAATCAAACCAGAGCCTCAGCACCCAGGTGTCGGCGCTGTTGCACCCAACTCCCACCATTCTGCCCGATCCGGTCACGATCATTCATGAGGTGCGCGCGCTGGCGCGCCTGGAGACGATCGAATACACGGTAGAAAAGGTAATCACCGCAGAGACCGGACAGGATCTGGCCATCCTGTTTGGCGACCGCCTGTTGTTCATCGCTTATGGGCGAGTGATTGCCGGGGTGGACCTGGCAAGGCTGGAATCAAATGACCTGTATATGCAAAATGGCGTGCTCCATGTGCGCCTGCCAGCCTCGGAGGTTTTTGTCGCCACGCTGGATAACGAAAAGTCCTATGTTTATGACCGCGAACTGGGTTTATTGACGCATGGTGACGAAGACCTGGAAACCACAGCCCGACAGGTGGCTGAAGCTGAAATCCTGCGCTCAGCGATTGAGGATGGCATCCTTGATCGGGCTTATGACAACGCAGAGACCTACCTGGAGAGCCTGTTGAGAAATTTGGGTTACCAGGAGATTATGTTTGATCATCCTGCTGTGCGGACGCCGACGCCATTGCCAAATCCATGATCCTTTGTACAAAATTTGTCAATAAAACCCTTTTGTGTTTCAGAAATTATCGTGTATGATGAGTTCTGAGAGGTTGTCCGGACAATCTGTTTTGTTTCGCCTGACCTGACCTATGTTAAATTACTTGACATTTAAGCTCTTTGTGCTAAAATTCAATCATCCAGATGGGTCAAGGCGGGGTTTTGAGCACGTTCTTTTGGACACTCCCAACACAAAATGTAAAGAACATTAACAAACACGCCGTTGTGGATCTCATTCGATTCACATCGGGCGGTATATCGCGAATTGAATTATCCCGCCAGATGAACCTGACACGCGCTGCCATCACCACGATTGTTTCGGATTTACAATCTGTGGGCCTTGTTCGCGAGGTGGAATCGCACTATCCCAGCGGCCGGCGGCCGATTGTGCTGGAAATCAATCCAGATCGTGGGTACGTGGTCGGCATCGATATGGGCGCCACGCATGTCACCATCCTGGTGACGGATTATTCCGCCAGGGTGGTGCGTGAACTGGATGAAACGTTGGATATCAACGCCGGGCCGGAGGTTTGCCTGCCCCGGGTTGAGGAACTGGTGTATCGAATTCTGGCCGAAGCCGGTCTGACGATTAAGGATGTCTCTGCCATTGGCGCCGGCGTTCCGGGGCCGGTGGTTGCAGGAATTGGCGTGAGCGGTCCGCCGATCATGCCAGGTTGGGATGGCTATCCCATCCGGGACGATTTGTCCAAGCGGTTTAGCCTGCCGGTTTCCTTGCGCAACGATGCTGAACTGGGCGCGATTGGGGAGTGGGCTTACGGCGCCGGGCGTGGCGAGCGCCACCTGGCTTACATCAAGGTCGGCACGGGCATCGGCGCCGGGTTGCTCCTGGACGGGCAGGTTTACGGCGGCGCGAACGGATCGGCGGGCGAAATTGGGCATGTTACAATCGATGAGAGCGGCCCAATTTGCACCTGCGGAAATCGCGGCTGCCTGGAGGCGCTGGCTGGCGGCCGCGCGATTGCCCGGCGTGCAATCCAGGAAGTCAACAGCGGCCGGCGCACGATGCTGGCTGAAATTTCGCCAGTCAGCAACATCCGCTCGCGCGATGTCATCGCGGCAGCCAGGCGCGGCGACCTGACCTCTCAACAGATCGTTACCGAGGCGGGCGTGCACCTGGGTACGGCCCTGGCAAGCCTGGTGAACCTTTTCAATCCGAGCATGGTGGTGGTCGGAGGCGGCGTTGCCCAAATTGGTGACTTGCTGCTGGAACCGATCCGCGAAACCGTGCATCAACGCAGCCTGCTTCCCGCCTCCCGATCGGTGCGGATCACTTCCGGGCTGCTCGGCCGGCGATCATCTGCAATGGGTGCAGTGGTTCAAGCGTTATCCATCGTCCTGCACCGTCTTGCGGATCATGAATGATCCCAAATCAATCCTGGGAGGTGGCAAGCGCAGAGATACTCTACGATCACATCAACGGACAAGATACTCTCATTGCCGTTTCAAAGATGTCGTCAACCGGATGGAAACTGCCAACCGGATACGAGAAACCGCTCAATTTGTAAGATAGGAGAAAAGAGATGTCGAAGAAATTCTTAACCCTGATCAGTGTCATGCTGATCGCCGTGTTTGTCCTGGCCGCCTGCGCTCCCGCAGCGACCCCGACAGCGGTTGTCGAGCCGACTGCGGCTCCCGTCGAACCGACTGCAGCTCCCGTCGAGCCCACTGTGGCCCCCACCGAAGCTGCTCCGGCTGCCACCCTGCGCGTTTGGGCAGATGACACCCGCGCCCCGGTCCTCCAGGACATCGCCCCTGCCTTCATGGCAGAATACGGTGTTGAATTGGTCGTGGAACTGAAATCCTCCATCCGCGACGACTTCCAGAATGCAGCCCCCACTGGCGAAGGCCCTGACATTATCGTCATTGCCCATGACCAGGCTGGCACGCTGGTTGCCAACGGCCTGCTCGCCCCGGTTGACCTGGGCGAAAAAGCCGACCAGTTTGTTGAAAATGCCAAAGCGGCCTGCACCTTCGACGGCATCCTGTATTGCATGCCCTACGCGACCGAAAACCTGGGCTTCTTCTACAACACCGACCTGGTTGCCACTCCTCCCACCACCTGGGACGAGGTTGTGAGCATGGGTGAAGCCCTGAAGGCCGAAGGCAAAGTCGATTACATCATGTCCCTCACTGGCACCACCTACGATATTTACCCGCTGTTCACCGCGTTCGGCGGTTACATCTTCGGCAAGGATGACAAGGGTAACTACAATCCCCAGGATCTGGGTGTGGACAATGAAGGTATGATTGCTGCGGCTGCCTGGTTGCAGGATAACGTTAAGAAGGGCAATCTGCCCACCGATACCGACTGGGCGAATAACCATGCTTTGTTCGAGACCGGCAAGACCCCCTTCATCATGGCTGGCCCTTGGGCACTTGACCGCATTCGCCAGTCCGGCGTCAAGTACGCCGTGACCAACTTCCCTGGCGGCGGCTATCCGTTCGCCGGTACTCAGGGCTTCTTCATCAATGCCCAGAGCAAGAACGTTCTGCTGGCCCAGGCCTTCCTGACCGAGTTCGTTGCGACCGATGACGTTATGCAGGCACTCTACGATGCCGGCAAGCGCCCGTCCGCCTACATCCCGGTTCTCGAAAAGACCGATGATCCTGACCTGCTGGCCATGTCCGTGGCCGGCGAAAAAGCCACCATGATGCCCGCCATCGCGGCGATGGGTTCTGT
>JAPKMQ010000089.1 GCA_026645875.1 Longilinea sp. | reverse complement strand
CGGCACGATTAACCCGATCCAACAAATTGGCGCGGTTTGCCGGCAGGCCGGTGTATTGTTTCATACTGACGCCGTTCAGGCCGCTGCGCACCTTGCCATGAATGTGCAGCGTGACAACGTAGATCTGTTGTCGATCGGCGCGCACAAATTCTATGGTCCCAAGGGCGTTGGGGCGTTATACGTTCGGCGCGGCATTCAGTTGGTGCCATTTCAGACCGGCGGCGGCCAGGAATTTAATCTCCGCGCCGGAACTCAGAACGTACCCTACATCGTCGGCCTGGCTGAAGCGCTGACACTGGCCCAATCTGAATTACATTCCTGGGCGGATCGACTAACCGTTCTCCGTGATCACTTGATTGGCCAGGTACTGGAAAATATTCCGAACACGCGATTGACCGGGCACCCATCCGAGCGTCTGCCAAACCACGCCAGCTTCGTGATTAAAGGCGTTGAGGGTAACCAGTTGTTGATGCTGCTCGATTCAGCCGGATTTGCCTGTTCATCCGGGTCAGCCTGCAAGGTTGGAAACCCCAAGCCGTCCGATGTTTTAGAGGCTATCGGCGTTTCGGCAGCCTGGATTATGGGATCGTTGCGGGTGACCCTGGGACATGCCACTATGCCGGAACATATCGATCAATTCACGGCGGTGTTACCCGGAATCGTTGAGCGCTTGCGGAAATTGTCGGCGGTGTGAACAGATGACGGAAAGCCCTTCGGTTGTGGTTGGAATGAGTGGCGGGGTGGACAGTTCGGTGGCTGCCGCGCTGCTCATCGAGCAGGGATACCGGGTGACTGGGATGATGCTGCGGTTGTGGAGCCAGCCCGGGATGGAGGAAAGCAACCGCTGCTGTACACCGGATTCGATGGCGCAGGCCCGCCGTGTGGCGGCGATCCTGGGGATTCCCTTTTTCGCGGTTGATGTGCAGGAGAAATTCCGTACCTCTGTGGTGCAAACGTTCATTGATGGATATGCACAGGGAATGACCCCCAATCCATGCCTGGTTTGCAATCGCCAGATCCGCTGGGGACACATGCTCGATCAGGCATTGGCGATGGGCGCGGATTACCTTGCGACCGGTCATTACGCACGGGTGGAACGCAGCGAAGACGGCAGTTCGCGCCTGATGCGTGCAGCCGACCCAGGCAAAGACCAATCCTACGTGCTCAGCGTTTTAACACAGGCTCAGTTGCGACACACGGTGTTGCCCATTGGCCACCTGCCAAAGAGCGAAGTTCGCGAACTAGCACGCAAGTTTTCCCTGCCGGTCGCCGAGCGGGCTGATTCGCAGGATTTATGTTTTCTGGCGGGCGGCGATTATCGGCAATTCCTGACCGGGTATGCCGGACTGAAAGAAACCCCGGGCAGGATCGTCAACCGTAATGGCGAAACCCTGGGAGAACACCAGGGGCTGCCGGCTTACACAATCGGGCAGCGAAAAGGGCTGCAGATCGCGGCCAGCGAGCCTTATTATGTGCTGGATAAGGACGTTGCCACCAATACGCTTATCATCGGGTTCAAGCACGAGTTGGGACGATCAACACTGAAGGCCGCCAACGTTAACTGGATTTCAGGCAGCCCGACTGCGCTTAACCTCAGGGTTCAGGTCAAGATTCGCTACCGCGCGGAATTACACTGGGGTATATTAAATGCAACCAGGGATGGCGGAGCGTCGGTGGAGTTTGACGAACCGCTCCGGGATATCACACCTGGACAGCAGGCTGTTTTTTATGACGGAGAGTACGTATTAGGTGGGGGCATCATCCAACCTTGAGGGAGGGAAAATGACACCGCAGGCATTTTTGTTGGGGATTCTGGTTTCAACATTGATTGGCGCGCTTTTTCATGTGTGGCGTGGCGGAAAACTCAGCCGGCTGCTCTTATACCTTGGGTTGAGCTGGTTGGGTTTTTGGAGCGGTCATTTGGTGGCCGGTGAATTGGGCTGGCGTTTTGCCGCGGTGGGCCCCTTGAACCTGGGAATGGCGGTGCTTTTTGCGATGGTCTTCCTGGGAATTGGTTATTGGTTGAGCCTTGTTAAGGTTGAACGGAAATAAGACAGGAGATTTTATGTACCGGATTGAATCATTACTTTCGGCGCGGCTTTTTATTTCACCCAAATTGGTGGATGATCAGATTTTCTTTATATCTAACCTCTCCGGACACCTCAGCCTGTATAAAATGCGGTTTGGCGGCAGTGTGCCTGAACCGTTGCTACCGTCGCAGATCGCACTGCAAAATCCGCATTTGCTTGGCGGTGATCCATATTTTGTTTTTGCTGATCTGGAAAAAATCCTGGTGATGATCGATCAGGATGGTGATGAAAACTATCAGCCAATGCTCATCCCAATCGACGGCGGTTTCCCGGAGCCGGCATTCAAGGGCTTTTTCGCCGGCACCCGGGTTCACCTGGGCCAGTGCGACTCGGAAACCAAATGGGTTTACCTGGCCGCTGAATCACGGACCACCGAAGCGATTTCCTCTTACAAAGCCAACCTGGCGACCGGGGAGTTGGTGATGCTGACAACCAATCCCTGGGGGGCCTATCCTGATGGTCACACCGCCGACCACGATAAGGTGCTGTTGAACGAGGGTTATTCCTTCGGCGACACGGTGCTTTCCATGTGGCAAAAAGACCGCGGCGTGGAAGTGCTGCTGGGCACGCCTATCGGGGCGCGCGCAGAAAATGAACTGGTTCCACTTTACGGTTTTTCCAGTTTGAATTTCACGCCGGACGAGCGCGGCGTGCTGCTGTTGACATCCATTTTCACCGATACCTATTCGCCGGCCCTGTTCGAAATTGGCACTTTGGCGGGCCTGCAGCCGGTGGCTGTGGAAGGCATACGCCACTCCGGTGCGGGAGAAATGACGGGAATTTATTCCCTCGGCGGTGACCGCTATGCGTTGGACTACAATATTGACGGGGTATCCTGGCTGTATGAAGCTGCCTTTGACGCCACCAGGAAAGTATTAGCTGTCCGCCATGTCCTGGTGGGCGAGGGCGTTTTGGCAAACGGCATGCTTGAGTCCTTCTTCCATGAGAAATCCAGCGACCGGTTTATCCTGTCATTTTCGTCGGCGATTTCTCCCACGCAAATTTATTGCATCGAGGGGAATGATCGCAGGCAGATCAGCAAGCACACGAATGAAAAGGTGTTGGGCATTCCATTTACGCTGCTCTCCGGCGGTGAAGACGCATCCTTCACGTCCTATGATGGTACCCGGATCTCAGCTCGGTTGTACCTGCCGGCTGCCGAACTGGGCTTCGATGGTGCCAGGCCGGTGGTATATTACGTTCATGGCGGTCCCCAGGGACAGGAGCGGCCGGATTTTTCCTGGTTTTCCATGCCGCTGATCCAATTCCTGACACTCAACGGATTTGCCGTCTTTGTTCCAAACGTGCGCGGCAGCACCGGTTACGGCCTGAGTTATACCAAGCAGGTGGATAAGGACTGGGGTGGACGTGACCGGTTGGATCACGTTGAAGCCATGAAGCAGTTGGCCGGCGATGCGCGTCTGGATGTAAAACGGGCCGGGGTAGTGGGACGATCCTACGGTGGCTATATGACCCTGACACTAGCGGCGCGGCACCCGGAGCTGTGGCAGGCTGCCGTGGATATGTTCGGTCCCTTTGATTTGATCACCTTCTCGGAGCGCATCCCGGAAACCTGGAAACCTTACTTCCGCATTGCGCTGGGCGACCCAGTAGCGGATGCCGCGTTCTTGAAAGAAAGGTCCCCTCGGACTCATATTGAGAATATCACTTGTCCGATGCTGGTCATCCAGGGGAAAAATGACCCGCGGGTGGTCGAGCGCGAGTCGCACGATCTGGTTGAATACCTCCGCTCAATCGGAAAGCAGGTGGAGTACCTGATGTTTGAAAATGAAGGCCACGATGTGTTGAAGTATGAAAACCGCGTGCGCTGCTACAACGATATTACCGAATTCTTCAAGAAAACTTTGAAGCCCTAAGGGAGCGACGATTGGCCTGGACATTACATGGAACCCACGCCCAGGAGGGCGACCTTGCGCAGCTTGTTGGACTGCGGCACAAACATTTTCTGGTGCGCCTGAAAGCCGGAGGTGTGTTTCAATCTCACCGCGGCGTGATTCAACACGATAATTTGATCGGAAAATCGTGGGGCAGCCAGGTATTCAGCCACAACGGGAGCCCGTTTTTTCTCCTGCAACCTGCGCTTGGCGATGTGATCCGTGAGTTGCCGCGCAGCACGCAAATTTTGTACCCCAAGGATATTGGTTATATCCTGGTTAACATGGGGATTGGGCCTGGGCAGCACGTTATGGAAGCCGGAACCGGCTCAGGGTCGATGACCACGGCATTTGCATTCTCGGTGGGGCAGGAGGGGCACGTGACTTCCTACGAGGTCCGCCAGGATATGCAGACCCTGGCGAAACGTAACCTGGAGCAATTGGGGCTGGCGGACCGGGTGACCTTCAAGCTACGCGATATCCAGGAAGGCTTCGATGAAAAAGGCGTGGATGCATTCTTCCTGGACGTGCAAAATTGCTATGACTACATTCCACAGGTGCGGGCTGCGCTGAAACCGGGTGGCTTTTTTGGCGCGATCGTTCCAACCACCAACCAGGTGATTCGCTTGTTGACGGAATTGCGGCTGCACAAATTTGCCTTCATCGATGTGCTGGAAACGGTGCTTCGGTTTTACAAGCCTGAACCGCAGCGTTTCCGGCCGGTGGACCGCATGGTGGCACATACCGGTTACCTGGTTTTTGGCCGCCCAATCATTGAGGATGAAGCCGGGTTTTCTCTGGAGTTGTTGAGCGAAGCCGGCCTGGTGGAGTATGAAGACCGCAAACGGACGGCTCCCACGGAGGACGCTGGCGATTTTGATCCGGAACATGAAGACCAGTAATTGAGGATGCATGCAAAATGTATCCGGCTTCTTTAGCGGCATGGCATTTGCCCGGCGGGTCGAACAACGTCTCGCTGAGGGAACCATAGATTCCCCGGCTGCACTGTTGGATCACCACCGCAAAGCCGCGGTATTGGTGCCCCTCTTGCAAATGGAGGATGGTTGGCATTTACTTTTTATCCGCAGATCATCCGAAGTGCAGGATCATAAAGGCCAGGTAGCTTTTCCAGGCGGAGCGGTTGAGCCACAGGATGAAAACGTTGTCGCGACCGCGCTCCGTGAGAGCGACGAAGAAGTAGGGCTCAGCCCGGAAAGCGTTCGAATTCTGGGCTGCATGCGGGCAAGAAATACCATCACGCATTACCATATCACACCGGTGGTGGCAGTAATTCCCTGGCCATTTGGCATCCGAATGCAGGTGAGCGAGGTCAGCAGGGTGTTCACGATCCCGCTCCATTGGCTGGCTGTCCCAGAGCATCACACCCAGCGCGAGGTGATCCGGCCCAACGGCGCACGCGAACCTGTTTATTACTTTGAAGAATACGACGGCGAACTTTTGTGGGGGATAACCGCCGCAATCACGCTGGAATTTCTTGATTTGATGCGGGAGTAAATAAAAACGGAGCAGACAAAATCTGCTCCGTTTTTTGATTCAAGTAGAGGTGAGGATTAGTCCTCGACTTCTTCTTCCTTCTTGCCGCGTTCGATGACTTCAGGTTCAGCGGCGCCTTCAACGGCTTCAACTTCCGCTTCTTCCTTGGTTGCGGTGGCAACGACGATGATATCATCGGCATGGGTCAGAATTTCCACCTTGGAGGGAGTTGGAATATCGCGCACGTAGACGGCATCGCCAATTTTGGCCAGGCTGGAGAGATCGACAACGAAGCTCTGCGGCAAATTCTGCGGCAGGCATTCGACTTCCAGCGAAGACAGGTTGTGAACAATGATGGCATTGTAGTCTTTGACGGCCGGGGCAACGCCGGTCAGGTCGATGGTGACATCGGCGCGGATCTTCTCAGTGAGCGAGACTGCGAGGAAGTCGACGTGGATTAAAGCATTCTTGAGGTAATCATGCTGCTTTTCACGCACCAGGGTGGCATATTCCTTGCCATCCACATTGATGGTGACCAGGCTCGAACCGGTCAGGGTGGCCAGCGTGCGGGTGGCTTCGCGGCTGTCCATCACGATCGCGATAGGCTCGACATGATGGCCGTAAATGACGCCGGGAAGTTTGCCTTCACGGCGCAGGACACCGACCTTTTTTCCGGTCACGGTGCGGCGGGTAGCAGAGATAACAACTTTTTCCATTTTCTTTTTCCTTCGAGCGCCTCTCACCCAGTTGGGTTACCTTCGCTCTGTAGAATATTTTCCTGATTCATTCAGGAATTTGCGCGAAAGGTTATTTTAAGCGTTTTCTCGCTGTGCGTCAAGCGCCGGATCCTTTCGCGACCACAAAAAAGACCAGCCAGGTTCCATAAATGACAGCAATTGCCCCAATCAGAACGAATCCGATGTTTATCCAGCGCAACACAGCTTGAGATGGGTTCAGGTCGAGGACAATGCTGCGCAACCCCAGTAGTGCATGCGTCACAACAAATATCAGGAAGATGATCTCCATGATTGGGATGATGGGATTCTGGTAATAAGCCAACACATTGGAATAGGACAACAATCCGCCGGGCGCGACCAGATGATTAACGTAAAAATGGATTCCCAGGATGATGATGATCAACAATCCGGCGATGATCTTTAGCAGCCAAAGAAAAGTACCTTCTTGCGGTTTTTTGGAGGAGGTATACATGATGTGCTCGCTTAGTGGCTAAAGAACATGCTTTTGACGAAGATGGCGATGCAACCGGCCGCGACGACCATCAGGCCAATGAAAATTAGCCGTTGATGGCGCGTGCCGATTCCAAAACTGTTCAGAGCAATACGAATGCCATTCAGCCCGTGAATAATACCAGCCGCAATGACCAGGGTCTCGCCGACCAGAATAGCCGGCGTCTTCGCAAGTTTGATAAAACTGTCATAAGCTTCAGGTCCGCGCGCCAGCGTTCCCAATACGATCAAGTGCATGAACAAGTACAATGTCAATCCGAGCGCTGTAATGCGGTTGAGGATGAAGGCCAGAGTGCCCAGTTTACGGTTGCGCGGGTCGAACCAGCGCAGGAAGTTGGTGCTGTTCGGTTCGTTTTTCATCGACTCTGACCTCGCCGCGAAAAAATCTTCGAAATCTGATGGCGCAGAATATTTTTGCGCAAATCCATAATCCGCCAGCCCGGGTCAACATTCGAGGGGCAGACTGCCGTACACTCATATGCGCTGTGGCAGCGCCATACACCGTCCTGATCATCCACCAAATCCAGCAGGGATGTATCCCTGGACTGGTGGAAAGCATGCTGAGCAGCCGCGAGGACGCCCGGCCCCAGGTATTCAGGCGTTGTCAGGGCTACCGGGCAAGCGCTGATACACATGCCGCATTCAAGGCAATCGACAAGGCGCTCATAACTACCATCCTCGCGAACCTGCTGCTTGCGTTCAAACGGCAGACAGGCATCCTTAAGGCTGGCCACCTGCGAGAATTTGGCATCATCCAAACGAAGGTAGAAGGCTCCCATATCGACAACCAGGTCACTGAGGACAGGGAAATTGCGCAGCGGTTCAACACGCACCTTGCCGCCATTTCGGGCAACCTCGCGAATGGGAGTGATGCAACTCAGTTTTTCCACGCTATTCACACGCATGCCGCAGGCCCCACAGGTGGAGTGGTGGCAGGCATGCCGGAAGGTCAGGCTGCGGTCGTTATACGCCCAGATCCGTTCGACGACGTCCAACACATATTCATCGGGATCCACGTCCATTACATACTCGTCAAAATGACATGGTTGACCGGTTTTTTGACGGAAAATTTCAAACGTAACGCGCCAGTGTGTTTCGTTCACATTGTGCTCCTTGCCTCGTTGTAGTATTGGCGGTACGAATCCAATTCGTGATCGTGCGTCTGGCAGGCTTGTTGGATGCCCAGTCTGGCGCAAACCAGATCAGCCGTTTTTTCCGCCATCAACCGGCAGGTGGTGGCTTTGCCGCCTGTGATTGTGTATAAGCCGGGCGCGCCTTGATCAGAATGATCGTAACATTTGTAAGTGCGCGTCAGGCTGCGGGCATCGCCACCTGATGAAATCAGGGGCCGGGCCGACATCCACGCGCCACGCATACGGGCATCCTTTACCGAAGGCACCAATTGGGCAGCCCGCTCATGCATCATCTCGATCTGGTCTTTATAGACTGGGATGTAGTCAACATCGTCGTGGTCGAACGAGGTGGTGCCGATGAGCACCATTTGCCGCTGCGGAACAAGGATATCTCCGTCATCTGGAATGCACAGGCGATTGATTACGCGTTGAACCAGGCGCTGATCATATGCAACCATCACGCCCGGCGTGGGGCGGACGGGCACATCGACACTGGCAAGCGCGGTGATGTTGCCTGCCCAGGCACCGGTTGCATTGATAATCACATCAGCTTCGTATGTGTGAACCTGGTTTTCATGACGGTTCAGGTAGCGAACTCCGTTTACCCGGCCGTCTGCGTGACGCAGAATTTCGGTGACCTCACAGTAGGAATGAAAAATCGCACCGTAGCGTTTTGCTGTTGCCGCAAAGGCAAGCGCGAGGCGCAGCGGGTCAAATGCGCCGTCTGGTACCTGAAAAGCGCGCAACAACCCCGGATTCAGGTTTGGCTCCAGGCGAAGCGCTTCCGATGGAGTAAGCTCTTCGATGTCGATATCGCATTCGACCGCGCCTTTGGCAAATTGATCGCCGTAGGCTACATCCGAATCAGTGAGGGCGATAAACAGCCCGCCGTTGAATTCGATGCACTGCTTCGCGATTTTCCGCAGGATCCGGTTTTCCTGGATGCATTCCTGGCTGGCTTCGACATCTTCCACGCAATAACGGCCGCCGCTGTGCAGCAGTCCGTGTGTCCGGCCTGATGTTCCGGCGGAAATTTCGCCGCGTTCCAACAGCTCAACGTTAAAGCCGCGCATCTGTAAATCCAACGCCAGCGCGCAGCCGGTGAACCCACCGCCGATGATGACGGCCCTTGGTTTGGCATTAATGTTTGGCACGATTCCAATCCTTGTGCTTCTAGTGTTATTCCACCCAATTCAAGGTTCGCAGGACGGCTTTCTTCCAGCCCGCATAAAGCAAATCGCGCTGCTTAGCTTGCATGGCGGGTTGCCAGTTTCGGTCTTGTTTCCAATTCTTGCGCAATTCATCAAAATCCTTCCAAAATCCAACCGCCAGACCGGCGGCGTAGGCTGCGCCAAGTGCGGTTGTTTCGGTGATTATTGGCCGGACAACCGGAACGTTGAGAATATCGGCCTGAAATTGCATGAGCAAATCGTTGGCGACCATCCCGCCATCCACTTTGAGGGATTTGAGCTGCACGCCGGAATCGGTTTCCATGGCGTCCAGGACTTCACGAGTTTGATACGCGGTAGCTTCAAGAGCGGCCCGGGCCAGGTGCCCGCGATTGATGAACCGTGTCATTCCTACAATCACGCCGCGCGCATCGCTTCGCCAGTAGGGCGCAAAGAGACCTGAAAAAGCCGGCACGAAATACATGCCGCCGTTATCATCCACGCTGCGCGCCAGGAATTCAATTTCAGCGGATTTATCGATCATCTTGAAATTGTCCCGCAGCCACTGAACCAGCGCGCCGGCCATGGCAATCGACCCTTCCAGGCAATAAACGGCTTTTTGATCGCCGATTTTGTAACCCAGCGTAGTCAACAGGCCACTTTTGGACGGTACAGGGCTCGTGCCTGTGTTCATCAGCATGAAGCAGCCTGTGCCGTAGGTGTTTTTTGCTTCGCCCGGTTCGAAACAAGTCTGACCAAAAATGGCCGCCTGTTGATCACCAAGGTCGCCGGCTACAGGCACGCCTTCCAGAGGTTGAACGGCATACCCGTAAACCTTGGACGACGCGCTGATCTTCGGTAGCATTTTCCGCGGGATGTCCATCAGTGCCAGGATTTCCTCATCCCATTGAAGTGATTGCAGGTTCATCAATTGCGTCCGGGAAGCGTTGGACACGTCCGTAATATGGACACCGCCGCGAGGACCGCCGGTGAGATTCCAGATTAACCAGGTGTCGATGTTACCAAAGACCGCCTCGCCGTTTTCCGCGTCCGCGCGCAAGCCGGGGACGTTATCCAGCAGCCAGCGGATTTTAGGACCGGAAAAATAAGTCGCCAGCGGCAGCCCGGTTTTATCGCGTAGCCGGTCCTGCCCGCCATCCGCGGCCAGCAGGTTACAATACACATCCGTGCGCATGTCCTGCCAAACGATGGCTGGGTGATAGGGCTTGCCGGTTGAGCGATTCCAGACCAGCGTGGTTTCCCGCTGGTTTGTGATGCCAATCGCGGCGATATCCGCTGCGCTCAGATCCGCTTTGCGAAGAGCGTTGCCGATGACCTCGAGCGTTTTGGCCCAGATCTCGAGAGGGTCATGCTCAACCCACCCGGGCCTGGGAAAAAACTGCTGGTGTTCTTTCTGATCTGCTGTAATGATCGTGCCGCTGTGATCGAAGACGATGCAGCGGGTGCTGGTCGTGCCCTGGTCGATGGCAAGGATATACTTGGACATAAGTCCTCCAGCTTAAGGCTACAGGTTTTGGGAACAATTAGATTTTAGCCGATCTCATGAGATGCGGAATGCGTTTTCTGTCACTCAACAGGGGTGAAAGTATTCCTGAGTTATGAGTATACAATCGATATGGTGTGGAGATGAAGAATGGCCGGTAATTTACCGGCCATTCTGACAGTGAATCGATCAAATAATGCGCATAGCCATTATATTAACAAGTTTACTTTCAATCTCCCGGTTCCATCAAAGCCTGTGTGCGGATCTGCCGGGCCTTTTGTACCTTTTCAATCCATACAGGGTTGGCTTGCAAAGCTTGCGCGGCAATCTTTTGGAAGTGGTATCCGTAAATCGTCATGGTAATAGCCAGGGGCAACTTGGCAGGAAAGTGAAACAGCGTCCAGAAAAATAAATCCCAATAACGCAAGCCGGCTTTGTTGAAAATTCCGAGCTTAAAAATTGACCGTAAAAAGGCTTTTACTTCCGCAATTTCCATATGAACCGGCGATTTGCGGGGGTTGTACAGATACAGGAATGTTTTAATGCGAGGATATAAATGCTCTGGCGAGAATATCGTTTGGATCACCCTTTGATATCCCT
>JAPKMQ010000088.1 GCA_026645875.1 Longilinea sp. | reverse complement strand
GATCCGGCCTTTGCGGGTCGGTATCTAAACGACGGCTTTTCCGGCGGCGAAAAGAAACGCGCTGAAATTTTGCAGATGGCGATGCTAAAACCCAGGTTTGCCATTCTGGATGAAACTGACTCGGGGTTGGATATCGATGCGCTGCGGATTGTTTCTGAAGGTGTCAACGCGCTGCGCGGCCCTGACCTAGGCGTCCTGGTAATTACCCACTACCAGCGCATTTTGAACTACATCAAGCCCGATGTGGTGCACGTCATGATGGACGGTCGCATTGTTGAATCGGGGGATGCCGACTTGGCGCTTCATCTCGAAGAGCATGGTTATGACTGGGTGCGCGAGAAACTTGAAAACAGCGCAGCCGCTTGATTATTGGTATAGACCTGGAGAGAGAGGATATTATGAGTTCCTCATCATCTGAAGAAAAAATCCTGGAGAATCTCGGCGATTACAAGTACGGGTTCAGCGACCCGGACGTGTCTGTATTCAAAACCCGCAAGGGTCTGGATGAGCAGGTGGTCCGCCAGATTTCCGCGCAGAAAGGCGAACCGCAATGGATGCTGGAGAACCGCCTAAAGGCGCTGGCGCATTTCCAAAAACGACCCATGCCCAACTGGGGCGCGGACATTTCCGGACTGAAACTGGATGAGATCTACTATTACGTGCGGCCGGTCGATGTAGCCGGCAAGAGTTGGGAAGACGTGCCGGATTCGATCAAGAAAACCTTTGACCGGCTTGGCATCCCCGAAGCTGAACGCAAGTTCCTGGCAGGCGTTGGCGCGCAATATGAGTCCGAGATGGTGTACCACTCAATTCAAGAGCACCTTGAAAAACAGGGTGTTATCTTCCTTAGCATCGAGGACGGCCTGCGCCAGCACCCCGACCTGTTCCGCGAATACTTTGGTACAGTCATCCCCATTGAGGATAACAAGTTTGCCGCATTGAACAGCGCGGTCTGGTCGGGCGGATCCTTCGTGTACGTGCCCAAGGGTGTTAAAGTTGATTTACCCCTGCAGGCCTATTTCCGTCTGAACATTGCAAACATTGGCCAATTCGAACGCAGCCTGATCATCGCCGACGAGGGCGCGCAGGTGCACTACGTGGAGGGTTGTACGGCACCGCAATACACCACCGACTCCTTCCATTCCGGCGTGATTGAAATCATTGTCAAGAAGGGCGCGCGGGTGCGCTATTCGACCATCCAGAACTGGTCGACCAACGTGTACAACCTGGTGACGCAACGCGCGATGGTGCACGAAGGCGGCACGATGGAATGGGTGGACGCCAACCTGGGCTCGAAGGTGACGATGAAGTATCCGTCGTGCTACCTGGTCGGCGAGGGCGCACACGGCGAAATCCTTTCGATGGCTTTCGCTGGTCCGGGCCAGACCCAGGATGCCGGCGGCAAGATGGTTCATTTTGCGCCGAATACGAGCAGCAAAATCACCTCGAAGTCGATCAGCAAAGCCGGTGGGCGGGCTTCGTACCGCGGCTTGCTCAAGGTGCACAAGGGCGCGACCAACGTCCGCTCGAATGTGGTCTGCGATGCCCTGCTGCTCGATCCGCAGTCGCGCTCAGACACTTATCCCTACATCGAGATCGATGAAGAGGACGTGACGATTGGCCACGAAGCCTCGGTCTCCAAGGTGGGCGAAGAGCAGTTATTTTACCTGATGAGCCGCGGTCTGTCTGAAGAAGAAGCCACCACCATGGTTGTTTCAGGGTTCATTGAACCGTTGGTAAAAGAACTGCCCATGGAATATGCCGTTGAAATGAACCGCCTGATCCAATTGCAGATGGAAGGTTCGGTCGGTTAATCACTCAGAATTTTCACCCAGTCGATGGGTAAGATTGAGGTCCTTGATTCTATGACGAGCGAAAAGCCTCAGATTGTTACGCGAGCCCGGCGGACGGAAGCGCCTGCCATTCAAAAGTTTGCATTCACCCGCGATCAAATTCGCGGCCTGGCTGCGAGCGCACCGTTGGCGGATTTCCGCCAGCGCGCCTGGGAACTGTACGAGAACACGCCCATGCCGGTCACCACGGACGAGGCCTGGCGGCGGACGGACCTGCATGGTTTGAAAGCCGATTCATTCCGGCTGCCCGAAAAAGATGCCTACCTGGACCTGGCCGCGCTGCCCGAGCACCTGCTGAAACCCCTGGCGGATGGCGAGCATGCCGGTGAAGTCATTTTGATGCCTGGTGGTGTTCAGGTGCGGTTGGCGGATGAACTGGCGAAACAGGGCGTTGTGTTTACCGACCTGCGCACCGCTGAGGAGCGGTTCCCGCAGATCCTGGAGCGGTTTGCCGCGAGGTCGCTGGTCAAACCCTCCGAAGGGAAATTCGCCGCGCTTGCGCTGGCCCTGGCTAATACCGGCGTGGTGTTGTATGTGCCGCGCGGGGTAGCTATCGAACAGCCGTTGCACAGCCTGCTGTGGGCGCCGGGCGTGGGTCTGGCGCACATTTCCAACGTACTGGTCTGGTTGGAGGACGGTGCATCCGCCACATTGGTGCATGAGTCGGCCTCGCCAACCGAAGCCGGCCAATCAATGCATGCCGGTACGGTGGAAATTTACGTGGGCAGCGGCGCGAACCTGCGCTTTGTGGAGCTCCAATCACTGGGCGAACACCTTTACAATTTCACACATGAACGCGTACAGGTGGCCGGCGACGGCAACCTGGATTGGGTCTTTGGCGCGATCGGCGGCCTGATCACCAAGAACTTCTCCGACCTTGACCTGGTTGGGCGCGGCGCTTCCGGACGTATGTCTGGGTTTTATTTCACCGAGCACAACCAGCACCTGGATTACGACTCGCAGCAAAACCACCTGTCGCCCAATACGACCAGCGATTTGCTGTTCAAGGGTGCACTGGTGGATCAGAGCCGCGCCGTCTGGCAGGGCATGATTTACGTGGCGCCCGGCGCCCAAAAGACGGATGGTTACCAGGCGAACCGCAACCTGATCCTCAGCCGGAATGCGCGGGCCGATTCGATCCCGGGCCTGGAGATCCAGGCCGATGACGTGCGCTGCACACACGGCGCGACCGTCGGCAAAATCGACCGCGACCAGGTCTTTTACCTGCGCGCGCGCGGCATTCCGAAGCTGGAGGCGGAACGTTTGATCGTCGAAGGATTCTTCGACCCGATCATGCAGCGCATTCCCTTCGAAGGCGTCCGGCAGCGTTTTCAGGAGGCCATCCACGAAAAAATGGCTGCCTACCACGGCCTTTAACCTGCCTACACCATGATCCACATGAACCCTTCTCCAGTTTGCACGATCATGGAGAAGGGTTTTACACGAAATGATTTGCACCGCATAGTTATGCTAAAATGAAAGTTACGTTTTGCACAATTTGCAGCAGGAGAGTAAGATATGCCGCCAGTTCCATTCATGCGTCCGCCCGATTCTGATAATTCCTTTGAAGTCGGTGATACCGTTGAAGTCTTTTGCGACCATGAGAAAGGCGGGCAGCGCATTCGAGGCTGGCTGAAGGGCATTGTGGTGCAGGTGGACTCCAAGATGGTGGCGGTTCAGTTTCGATCGAATGTGTATTTGACCGATGGTTGGATGGTGCCGGACCACATTCTGTGGTATCCGCTCACCTCCGCCCACATTCGCCCGGTTCAACGCAAGCAGTCCAAGGCTGACTTGCTGTAGATTGGGAATGGCGATGGCAACCAGCAGCTTCAATCCCGGCGAACTCGCAAACTTACTGAAAGATTTTCCGATCCTGTCCCGCGAAGTGCATCCAGGCGTGTCTCTGGCCTATCTGGATTCTGCAGCGACCTCGCAAAAACCGGCCAGCGTCATTGATGCGATGGATGAATATTACCGCCGGACGAATGCCAATATTCACCGCGGTATTCACATGTTGGCCGAGGAAGCCACAGCGAAGTATGAGGACGCGCGGCAGAAGGTTGCTCGATTCATTAATGCGCATAGCGAGCGGGAAATAATATTCACCCGCAACACAACTGAGGCCATCAACCTGGTGGCTTATACCTGGGCACGCGCCAACTTGAAGAACGGCGACCTGGTGATCCTGACGGAAATGGAGCACCATTCCAACCTGGTTCCCTGGCAGATTCTGGCCTCGGAACGGGGGATTCGCCTGGAATTCATCCCAGTCACAGACGAAGGGTTGCTTGATCTGGATGCGTACCAGCAATTGCTGGCGCAGGAGCCCCGGCTGGTTTCCTTCATGCACATGTCAAACGTGCTGGGGACGATCAATCCTGCCAGCGAGATCGTCCGAATGGCGCATGCTGCTGGGGCAGTCGCACTGGTGGACGGGGCGCAGTCGGTTCCGCATTTTCCGGTGGATGTGCAGGACCTGGATGCCGATTTTTTGGCCTTTTCAGCCCACAAGATGCTCGGCCCGACCGGGATCGGCGTGCTGTACGGTAAGGAAGCCCTGCTGAACGCGATGCCGCCGTTCCTGGGTGGCGGCGACATGATCAAGAAGGTCATGCTGCGCAGCTTCAGCGCCAACTCGCTTCCGCACAAATTTGAGGCCGGTACGCCGGCTATCGCTGAAGGTATTGGCCTGGGGGCTGCGGTGGACTATCTCACCCACACCGGGATGGATCGTATCGCGGCTTATGAGCACGAACTGACCTCCTACGCGTTGGACCGTCTATCCGAGGTGAGCGGGCTTACTGTGATTGGCCCTCGGGCTGAATTACGCGGGGGCGTGGCAGCCTTCACACTCGCGGATATCCACCCGCACGATGTGGCACAATTGCTGGACAGGGAAGGGCTGGCAGTGCGGGCTGGGCATCATTGCGCCATGCCGTTGCACCAGCGCTTCGACCTGCCGGCCACAACGCGTGCCAGTTTCTACCTGTACAACACGCGCGCGGATATCGACCGGCTGGCAAGCGCTTTGGAACGTGTGAAGAAATTATTTGGGTAGCAAAGGTTAATGGCAATGGACGATCTGTATCGGGAAATTATCATCGAGCGGTACAAGGACCCTTTATATCGGGGCGAGCTGAATCCGCACGACATCACCTTTGAGGACGAAAATCCACTGTGCGGCGACCACATCCGCATCGACCTGCGCGTGGACGAGCATGGCACAGTTACCGAAGCGGCATTCAGCGGGCACGGCTGTGCTATCTCGCAGGCCTCTGCTGACTTGCTGCTCGAGTCAGTCATTGGCAAATCCCTGGACGAGGTTCGCGGGTTGGGAAAGCAGGATATCCTGGACCTGTTGGGGATCGAACTGGGGCCGGTACGTCTGAAATGCGCGTTGCTCTCGCTGAAGGTCCTTAAAGCTGGCGTTTACGGTATGGGCGAGGCTTCTGACGACCTCGTGGAGGATTGACTTTGACCGACACGCTGACCGAATACGATTATTACGAGATTGCTTCCATTGACGATTTACCCAACGGCGAGCGCATTTTCCTGGAGATTGGCGATCAGCCGGTGGTAGTGTTCAATATTGCCGGCGGCATTTTTGCCATTGGAGATGTGTGCACGCACGACCGCGGCCCGCTTGGCGATGGCGAACTGGACGAGTATGAGGTGATTTGCCCGCGCCACGGAGCCCGTTTTGACGTGCGAACTGGCAAGGCCACCCGCCTGCCCGCCGTTATGCCTGCGCCCTCTTATCCGGTGCGAATCACGGACGGCAGGATCGAAATAGGCGTTCGAAAAGCGTGATGTGACCAAAAAAACACAGCCCTGCCGATCAGACAGGGCTGTGTTTTAGTTCCGGCTATGCCAGGCAGCCAAAAGCGCCTACAATGCGTAGAATGTCAAAGCCCTCAGCGTACTGACGCTCGGCGAGCGCGCCGTTGCGAACCAGTGTTGCGCGAGTGATGGCTTCATTGAAATAATACTTGTCCGAATAGGTCTTGTAATGACTTAATGCGGCGACCTTTTTGTTCACGTCCTCCTCGCTGACCTCGACCAGGAAGGATGGGAAAAACCCATAGCTGCTGCGGATGACGTCAAACCCCAAAACGGTCGTGCCGCGAAAGGCGCGCAGCGCCTCTTCAGTGATGGTGCCATGATCCTGGTGGATGTCGGCCTTGGTGTGAACCAGGACGATTTCCGGATGGTAGCTGTGGTTCAACTGGATAAAGTACTCCAGGATTTCCTGTCGTGCTTGTGGAAAACGCCGGGTTTCAAACGGTCCCAATACGACGTGATCACGGGGAACGCCGAGGGTTTCCATGGAACGGTAATGTTCATCAACCAACTGGGTGAGCAGCGGATTTTTCTGGTTATCCGACAGTGTCACGCACAACAGGTCTGTTTTGCCAGCGATGTGCGCGATTAACGCGCCACAGCCCAGCTCGATGTCATCCGGATGGGCGCCGATGAACAGGATCTTGCGCCCGAAGAAGGTCATATCGTGGTTCATCGATTACTTGGTGGCAATAAAGCCGCCAACCACCTTGGTCATTACCAGCTTGCCTTCATTGGCCAGCCGTTGCGCGGCCACCGCCGTGATTTTTCCCATGAGGGATTCAAACTCTTCCTTTCCGGTGAACAGGGATGTCCACAGCTTGCGGTCTTCGGAAAGCGATGCGCGGGTGTATTCGACGAAGGGCTCAACCGTCTCAAAAACCAGCGGGTTTTCAAACAGGTGAACTTCCACCTGGGCGAAGGTCGCTTTGACCGAGTCGAGGATGGCGCTGCCGTACCGTGAGGATCCGGGCATGGGCGGGATGGACTGGTGCGTGGCTTCCTTGATGATGTCGTAAAACAGTTTCTTGTTGTCGGGCATCGGGCCGGTTGTGAATAGGCGTCCGCCGGGCTTGAGCACGCGGTGCATTTGCCGTATGGTGAAGGGGATATCTTCGGCATAGTAAATGGCAAAGCAGCACGAAAGCAGGTCGAAGTGATTCTCTTCCAGGGGGAAAGGCTGATTGAAATTCAGATCCATGAAATTGATCCTGGCCTTTTGCTTATCGGCCTCGCTGCGTGCCTGGGTAAGCAGTTCGGTGGATACGTCACCGCCCAGGATTTCTGCGTCGCCTTCCAGGAAATTGTAGAATGAGAAGCATTGCTTGCCCGCCCCGCAGGCCACATCGAGGATCTTCAGGCCCTTATTCAACTTCAAAAGATCCAGCATCCACTGGTCTATATCCCGGCTGCCAAATTTGGAGTGAATGTCGATCCGCTTCAGCAAATCCGATGTCGTTTCCTGGTAATTGATTTTCATGGTTCCTCTATCTATGAATGGTTGGCTTTGCGTCAATCGTGCGTAAGTATAAATTGGAAACAGGGAATGTCAAGGTGATCGCTCAACAAATGCGCGGCAGCATTTCGCCGGCCAGGACGTCCAGCACGCGGGTGCCACCGATGAAGGTCTTCATCAAGACTCGCCGGGCTGGGATGGGTTTAACAACGCCAATGGCAGCGGCCTCAGCGCCGTAGGGCGACTGGCGCATGGCGTTCAGCGCGGCATCCACCTGGTCCGGCGGTAGAATGACGATCACTTTGCCTTCATTGGCCACATAGAGTGGGTCAAAACCGAGCATATCACAGGCGGCTTGCACAGGCGCGTGAATTGGAATGGCAGCCTCATCGATTTCAATGCAGATGTTGCTTTGTTGGGCGATCTCGTTGAGAGTGGTGGCCAATCCGCCACGTGTCGGGTCGCGCAGAACGCGCACGCCTGGCGCGGCTTGCAGGACATCGCGAATCAGGCTATTGAGGGGAGCAACATCTGAAGATACTGCTGCGTCAAAGCCCAGTTCGCCACGCGCGGACAGGACGGCAATTCCATGATCACCCATGGCGCCGGAGATCAACACCGCGTCACCCGGTTGGGCCAGAGCGCCGCCGATATGCCGGTCGGCCGGGATCCAGCCGATGCCAGCGGTATTGATAAATAACCCGTCCGCCTTCCCCCGTTCGACAACTTTGGTGTCGCCAGCCACAATCGGCACGCCGGCTTCCAGTGCGGCGGCCTGCATGCTGGTCACAACGCGTTCCAGGGTCTCCACCGGCAATCCTTCTTCGATGATGAAACCCGCGGTCAGATACAAGGGCTGCGCGCCGGACATGCTCACATCGTTGACCGTGCCGCACACGGCCAGGCGGCCAATATCGCCGCCGGCAAAAAACAACGGGCTGACGATGTGCGAATCGGTTGAAATTGCCAGGCTGCCGTGAAGTTGAGCTTCTGGTGGCAGCAGGAAGGCGGCAAAGTCGTTGGATTGGGCCAGGATGGGATTGGCAAAGGCCGGGGTGAATACCCGCGCGATCAGTTCCTGGGTCATGCGGCCGCCACTGCCATGCCCCATCACGATCTGGTCGTCGTGGCGCATGGGCACCGGGCAGGCAGCGCCTTCAAAGGTTGGGAGGGTCGAATCGGTCATAGTTATTCTTGAGGACGGTGATAACGGAAATATGCTGAACAGGCGCCTTCAGAAGAAACCATCGGCGCGCCCAGCGGATTGGCAGGCGTGCAAAGTGTGCCAAAAGCCGGGCAATGATCGGGTTTTTTCAAACCACGCAGGATTTCACCGGCGATGCAAAGAGGCGATTCGCGGGTCTGGATGTGACCGACGTCGAAGCGGTTTTCGGCGTCGAATTCCGCGAACTCCGGCTGCAATCCCCATCCGCTGAGTGGTATGGTACCCACACCGCGCCAATTGCGGTCAACTGGTCTGAAAACCCGTTTTAGAATTGCCTGGGCAGCCTGGTTGCCTTCTTTGGTAACGATGCGCGGATAGGCATTCTCGACGGTATGTGTGCCCGCCTCCAGTTGCTGCACGGTCATCAGGATGCCCTGAGCCAGGTCCAGCGGCTCAAAACCGGTGACCACAATGGGAACGCGGTACTGCTCAGCGATGGGCGGGTATTCCCAGTAGCCCATTACCGCGCAAACGTGCCCGGCTGCCAGAAATCCTTGCACACGGTTATCCGGCGCGCCAAGGATGGCCTGCATGGCCGGGGGAACGCACACGTGGGATACCAGCAGCGAGAAATTCTTGAGTCCCAGCGCCTTGGCCTGAAGCAGGCTGGCTGCGTTGGCTGGCGCAGTGGTTTCAAATCCGATCGCAAAGAAGACCACTTGCTTATCGGGATGTTGCTGGGCAATTTTCACAGCATCCAGCGGAGAATAGACCACGCGTACCTGTCCGCCGGCAGCCTTAATCGAAAACAGGTCCTGGTTCGAGCCTGGCACACGCAACATATCGCCGAAAGAGCAAAAGATCACGTCCGGGCGGGCTGCGATGGCCAGGCCCTTGTCGATCAATTCCAGCGATGTGACACAAACCGGGCAGCCAGGACCGTGAACCAGTTCGATTTGTGGCGGGAGGAGTTGATCAAGGCCGGAGTGCATTATGGCGTGCGTCTGCCCACCGCAGATTTCCATGATGACCCAATCACGGGTGACGATGCGGCGAATTTCTCCAACTACGCGCTGGACGAGCTCGCCGTCACGAAACGCCTGTGCGTATTCCATGGCTTTTAGAAACCTTTGGATGAGATTTCCTCATCCTCCAGACCAAGTTCCGCCTCAATTTCGCCGATCTCGCGCAGGGCATCCAATGTCTCCCGGGCTTCCTCTTCGCTGAGCAGGTTGAGCGCAAATCCGGCATGCACAATGGTGTAATCGCCAATTTTCGCATCGGGGAGGGCTTCCAGACAAACCTCACGGATGACGCCGCCGAAATCAATTTTCGCCATGCGCAAGGTATTGAGTGTGTAGATTTCTGTAATTTTTCCAGGAACTGCAAGACACATGATTCACCTCGTTACGATTAAGAAACATGACTCCAGCCGGCGATCAACGCCTGGCCCAGAGCCAGACCGCCATCATTGGTCGGAACGCGTTTATGGTGGAGCACCTCAAAACCCGCGCGGCGGAGCAGCGTGACCGATGAGCTGAGAAGTATCATATTTTGCCAGACGCCGCCGCTCAGCGCCACCACGCGGCAGCCAGTGCGTTCGCAGGCCATTTGGCAGGCCTCCAGCATGGCAGCCGCAACGGCGTTGTGGAAGCGGGCAGCCATGCGCGGCATGGAGACGCCAGCGCGCCAATCCGCGATGATTTCCTCCCAGATCGGCGCGGGGTCGATTTCATCCCCTTCAAGACTGAAAGTATACCGCGCAGTTTCGTTTCCGTCGACCAGCGCTTCCATTTCGATGGCAGCCTGGCCTTCGTAGGTGGCAGTCTGGCGGATGCCCATCAGCGCGGAGGCGGCATCGAAGAGGCGGCCCATGCTGGATGTGGCCGGGGTGTTTAGGCGATGCTGCAACTGCCCGCGCAAGGCTGTGCGTTCTTCCATGCAAAGATCGGCCACCGGCGGCAGGTCGGCCTCCCAATCCAACCCGGCTGACCACAGATGTGCCAGCGCCATTCGCGCCGGCTTGCGCACGGCCAGATCACCGCCTGCCAGGGGCGCGTATTTCAGGTGAAACAGGCGCTGGTAGCCCTGGTAACCACCGTACAACACTTCGCCACCCCAGACCGCACCGTCGCTGCCGTACCCTGTGCCGTCCAGGCAAAGGCCAATCACCGGCTCGCCGGTTTTCCAGCCGTTATCAGCCAGGCAGGCAGCCAGGTGGGCGTGATGGTGTTGGATGGCAAGGATGGGGAGGTTTTCGCGTTGCGCGCGTTCCTGGGCGTAGCGGGTGGCCAGGTAATTGGGGTGCAGGTCGCAGGCAATGTGTTCGGGGTTCACCTTGAAGAGACGCTGGTAATGCTGGATACCTTCATCGAAAGAGCGCAGCGTTTCGTAGTTTTCCAGGTCGCCGATGTGGTGGCTGAGAAAGGCGTAATTTCTATTGGTCAGACAAAAAGTGTTTTTCAGCTCGGCGCCCGTTGCCAGAATGGGAGGTAAATTATCCGGAAGCTGGACGGGTTCAGGCGCGTATCCGCGAGCGCGGCGGAACAGATAAGGCGCATGTTCAAATACCCGCACGACCGAATCGTCCGTGCGCATGTGGATTTCACGGTTGTGTAATAAAAAGCCGTCCGCCAGCGGAGAAAGCCTTTGGTTGGCATCTCCATCCTCATAAGCGATGGGTTCTTCGCTGAGGTTGCCGCTGGTCATGACCAGCACGTCCGGATAACCGGGCTCGGGTTCAAGGAGCAGCAAGTGCAACGGAGTGTAGGGCAGCATGAAGCCCAACGAACGCTGCCCGGGGGCGACCAGAGGAGCCAGCCCGTCCTCCGCTTTGCGTTGCA
>JAPKMQ010000087.1 GCA_026645875.1 Longilinea sp. | reverse complement strand
CACATTGATCGGGCAAAGCGACGAGCGGGCCGGCGACACCCTCAGCCAGTTGTATGCTTCCTTGCAGGCACCGCTGGTGCGCACCGAGATCAAGACCTCCGAGATGGTCAAATATGCCAACAATGCCTATCACGCCTTGAAGATCACCTTTGCCAACGAGATCGGGTCATTCTGTAAAACCGCCGGGGTCGACAGCCACCGCGTGATGGAAATTTTCAAAATGGACAACAAGCTGAACATCTCCGGCGCATACCTCAAGCCGGGCTTCTCGTTTGGCGGTTCGTGCCTGGGCAAGGATTTGCGCGCCATGTTGCACCGCGCGCGCCACACCGATCTGGACCTGCCCCTGATGCAGGCCATTATTCGCAGCAACCAGGCGCAGACGCAGCGCGCCGTGGATATGGTGCTCAAGAAGGGTAAAAAGAAGGTCGGCGTGCTGGGTTTGAGCTTCAAAGCCGGCACGGATGACCTGCGCGAAAGCCCGATGGTGGACCTAATTGAAGCGCTGCTGGGCAAAGGCTACGACATCCGCATTTACGACGCCAACGTATCGCTGGCGCGCCTGTTTGGCGCCAATAAGGCCTATATTGAAAATGCCATTCCACACATTTCATCCCTGCTGTGCAACAGCCTGGAGGAACTGGGTGAGCACGCTGAAGTGCTGGTGGTGGGGTATAACGCGCCGGAGTTTTTACCGCTCATCGGCCAGCCGGGCCGGGTTGTGATTGACCTGGCGCGCGTTGTGGCCGAGCCGGACGAACTGGGCGGTGGGTATGACGGCATTGGCTGGTAACACGGGAAGGCACACACCTTGAAGATCGCCGTTTATCACAACCTGCATTCCGGCGGCGCCAAGCGCACGCTGTGCGCCATCACCAGCCGGCTGGGCCAGCAGCACGCCATCGATCTCTATGATCTTTCCTGCTCAGACCACAAGTTCTGCGACCTGTCCGAGGCGGTTCAACAGACTTACACTTACCGCTTTGATCCGTTGCCGCAATTGCACCGGCCTTTTGGCCGCCTGAACTACGGTGTGCGTTGGTGGGATTTGATGCGCCTGGAACGGCTGCACCGCCAAATCGCGGCGGACATTGACAGCCGCGGGTACGATGTGGTGTACGTGCATCCCTGCCAGTTCGCCCAAACGCCGGGTATTATCCGCTACCTGCGCACGCCGGTGCTCTACCACAGCCGCGAGCCGCTACGCGCGGCCCACGAACCTGAAGTGCCACGGTCCTACCGGGTTGTGCGCAAGACGTCAAAATTCTTGGACCGCCTGGACTTTTTACGCTCCGCTTTTGAAAACAAGCGCAGCCAGATCGATCGGGGGAACGTACTGGCTGCCACCACGTTGATTGCCAACAGCTATTTCACGCGCGAAGCCATTTACCGCATTTACGGCGCGGATGCGCGCGTGGTCTATCACGGCATTGATTCGGAGAAAAACCGCCCGTTGGGATTGGAACGCGAGAACCTGGTAGTGGCGGTGGGGGCATTGACTCCCTTGAAAGGCTTTGATTTCATCATCCGCAGCCTGGCGCTTGTACGAGCCGAGGTGCGTCCCAGCCTGATCGTGGCCAGCAACTACCAGGAAGCTCAGGAGAAGCAATATTGCGAAGATCTGGCGCGCCAATCAGGCGTCCAGGTGCAATTTATGAACATGGTCAGCGACGAGACTTTGCTGGAGCTATATAACCGTGCACAGGTGGTGGCCTGCGCGTCGATCCTCGAGCCGTTTGGCCTGGTGCCGCTGGAGGCCATGGCCTGTGCTGCCCCGGTGGTGGCGGTGGCCGAAGGCGGCCTGCGCGAATCGGTGGTGCCAGGTGTGACCGGTTACCTGGTGGATCGCAGTCCGGCGGAATTTGGCCAGGCGATTGCCCGCCTGGTGACCGACCCCGCGCTGGCGCGCCGCATGGGCGAGGCCGGGCGCGACCTGGTGCTGCGTGAGTGGACCTGGGAGAAAGCGGTCGGCAAGCTGAATGCTCATCTGGAAGCCTGTGCTGGAGCGCGAAAGTAACCCTGTGAACTCGATACCTGTGGTGGCTGTTATCCTCAACTGGAAAAGACCCGCCGATACCCTGGCCTGCCTGCGGGCGCTGGGGGATCAACTTCCGGTGGTGGTTGTGGATAACGGATCGGGTGACGACTCGCTGGAGCTCATCCGCAGTGCCAAGCCCGACGTGCCGCTGCTGGTGCTGGGCGAGAACCGCGGCTACACTGGCGGGAATAACGCCGGCATTCAATGGGCGCTGGCGCAGAATTGCGAATGGATTTTGCTGTTGAACGACGACGTCATCCTGGCGCGGGGCGCGCTCGAGGCCATGCTGACCGCCGGGCGGTGTCGCCCGCGGGTCGGCTTTGTTGGGCCGTTGGTGCTGCACGCGCAGCCCGCGGACCTGATCCAGAGCGCGGGCGGCTGGCTGGATGAGCGCTGGCGCTCGGGCCACCGCGGCGCCAACGAGCCCGACCGGGGACAGTACCAGCAGGCCGAGAGCCTGCCGTGGCTATCCGGCTGCGCCTTGCTGGTGCGCAGTCAGATGGTCCGCGAGATTGGGCTGCTGGACGAGCGCTTCTTTCTCTATGAAGAAGAGCTGGAATGGTGCCTGCGCGCCCGGCAGGCCGGCTGGGAAGCGCTTTTCGTGCCGCAGGCAAAAGCCTGGCACGCCGGCGTGACACCGGACTACGAGCCCGGCCCTTATATCACCTATTACATGACGCGCAATCACTTGCTGCTGCTTTCCAAACTGCACGCCGGCTGGCTGCCGCGATTGTATGCGGCTGTTCAGGCGGTGCGTACGCTACTGAGCTGGACGTTCAAGCCGCGCTGGCGCGGCAAACGCGCGCACCGCGACGCGCTCTGGCGCGGCCTGTTGGATTACCTGGGCCGCCATTGGGGGCCGATGTCCCCGCAAAACGGTTAGTCAGCCTATGCGTATTCTATTCCTCTCGCGCTGGTTCCCATACCCGGCCAACAACGGCTCTAAGCTGCGCATTTACAACCTGCTGCGCGGCCTGGGGCGCGTTCACGCGGTGGACCTGGTCAGCTTCTACGACCCCGCGGAAGGTCCGGCGGATTTGGACGGCCTGCGTGGGATATGCCAGAGCGTCAAGGTGACCGCCTGGCACGAGTATGATCCCGCCAGTCCGGGGGCGCTGCGCGGCTGGCTCAGCCCGTTGCCTCGCTCAGTCCTGGATACGTATTCGGCTGAAATGTCGCGCGCAGTGCAGCGAGCGCTGGCTGCCCGGCACTACGATCTGCTGATTGCCAGCCAGATCGACATGGCGCATTACGCCGTCGAACAGGATCAACTCCCCATCCTCCTGGAGGAAGCAGAGGTGGGCGTGTACGCGCAGCGGGCGAAGCGGGCGGATTCGCTGGCGGGCCGCTTGCGCCACGGGCTGACCTGGTGGAAGTACCGCCGCTATCTGGGCCACATATTCCGGCGCGTCGCCGCTGCTACGGTGGTATCAGAGAGCGAAAAGGAATTGCTGCGGTCGGCCGTGCCGGGCGCGCGAAAAATCGTTGTCGTTCCCAACTGCATGCAATTGCAGGAGTACGCGGGCATTTCCGCGCCGGCGCAACCTGACAGCTTGATTTACACCGGCTCTTTTCGGTATGATGTTAATCATGAGGCCATGGTGTGGTTTGTGAGTGAGGTTCTCCCGCTCATCCAGGCCCGCCGGCCGCAGACCGTGTTGACCATCACCGGTGACCCGGCCGGCAAATCGTTACCGGCCGCGAAAAACGTGCTGCAGACGGGCGTGGTGCCGGATGTGCGCCCGTTGGTGGCCGCGGCGCGGGTGGCGCTGGCGCCGCTGCAAACCGGCGGCGGCACGCGCTTGAAAATCCTGGAGGCCATGGCGCTGCGCACGCCGGTGGTGTCGACAACGAAGGGCGCCGAAGGGTTGGACGCGCGGCCGGGCGAGCATTTGCTGGTGGCCGACACCCCACAGGATTTCGCGGACGCGGTTTTACGCCTGTTGCAGGATGACGGCTTGCACCGGCGCATCGCCGAAGGCGGTTACGCCCTGGTCAGCCAAAAATTCAATTGGGACGCGGTTCTTCCGGGGTTTTTGCGCCTGGTGGAAGATACCGCCCATGCCGGCAATGACCCGGATTCAGGCAGGTAAGCGATGTTGCGTCGAGTTTCGCAAAGCTTGAATATTTTCCGCACGTTCGAGTTCTCCCGGTCGTGGTTTGAGCAAAACCGTCCCGTGCTGGTACGCCTGGCGGTATTCCTGGTATTGATCGTATCCCTCTTTTACATGGTGCCGCGCGTCGTCGTGGGGGATCACATGATACCGAAGCTGTTTGTGCTGGGTATCTTTGGCGTGGCGGGTCTGTTGGTTTTGCTGCGCTATCCCACGCTGGTTTTGCTGGCGATCGTGCCCGCGACGATTGCCATACCTTATGGGTTGGGCACCGGCACCGAAACCGTGCTGCCGGCCTCGGTGTTGCTGGTATTCGCTGCCCTGGGCCTGTGGGTGCTGGACATGGTAGTGGTGAAAAGAGAGTTCCATCTCATGCGGCACCGCCTGGTGACAGCGGCTCTGTTGATGGTTGGCTCGAGCCTGCTGTCGTTTGCCATGGGGCAAATTCCCTGGTTCTATTACCAACATGCGCCCATCACCGCGCAGCTTGGCGGAACGATGCTCTACATTTTGGCCGCTGCCACTTTCCTGGTGGTTGCGCATTGCGTGACCCGCCGGATCCTGATTTGGGCGGTTGTTGCGCTGATTGTTCTGGGCGGCGTCTACGTGTTTCTGCGGCCGATCAGCGAACGCAATTACTGGCTGACCTGGCCGGTGCTGCGCTTTTATGCCAATGGCTCCACCGGTAGTCTGTTCTGGGTGTGGCTGTTTTGCATCACCCTGGCGCAATTGGTGTTCAACCGGAAGCTGCACCTGCTCCTGCAGGTCGGGATTGGCGCGGTGCTGGTGGCATTCCTGTACAACGCATTTATCATGGGGCGCGATTGGACCTCAGGCTGGCTGCCGCCCTTGCTGGGAGCCAGCGTCATTCTCTTCCTGGCTTCGAAGAAATTCCGTATTCCGCTGCTGTTGGGCGGGCTCCTGGTGACGGTGATCAACTTCGATCAAATCCGCAGCGTGGTAATGGTGGGCGATAACGAATACAGCCTGATGACCCGCCTGGACGCCTGGCTGATTATGTTTAAAATTATCGCGGTCAGTCCGATCCTGGGCGTGGGTCCGGCTAACTATTATTTCCTGACGCCCCTGTTTCCGATCCGCGGTTATGCCGTGCAGTTCAACTCGCACAATAACTACATCGACCTGCTGGCGCAGACCGGCGTTATCGGGTTGGGGATTTTCATCTGGTTGCTGGCCGAGGTGATCCTGCTGGGGATGCGCATGCGCGACCAGGTGGCTGAGGGTTTTGACCGCGCGCTGGTTTACGGCGTGATTGGTGGCACCGTGGGCACCCTGGCGGCGGGCATGCTGGGCGATTGGGTGATCCCATTTGTTTATAACGTGGGCTTCGCGGGTTTTCGCGCGTCGCTGCTGGGCTGGTTCTTTATGGGCGCGCTGCTCGGGCTTTATCGGTTGACCAAAGCGCAGTCCACCGTCCCGGTTGGCTGAAGGGGATCCATGGACTTATCCATCATTATTGTCAGTTGGAACGTTGCCGATCTGCTGGTCAATTGCCTTAATTCGATTCTGACCCACCCACCCTCAGGCAGCTTTGAGATTCTGGTGGTAGACAATGCGTCCTCCGACGATTCGGTGCGCGTCCTGCGGGAAAAATTTCCGCAGATCCGGCTCATCCTCAACGACCAGAATGTCGGGTTCGCTGGCGCGAATAACCAGGCCATGCGGGCCGCGGAAGGCCGCCATGTGCTGCTGTTGAACCCGGATACGATCGTTTTTGAGGGTACGCTGCAATGCCTGGTTGACTTTCTTGACCAGAATCCGCAGGCCGGGGCGGCCGGGTCGCTGTACGAGAACCCGGACGGCAGTCTGCAACCTTCGGCGTTTCCCTTTCCGACCGTCTCGCGCGAGTTATGGCGGCTGCTGCACCTGGACCGGTTGCATGCCTACGGAACCTACGCGATGCAGCGCTGGAGCCGGGAAACGCCGCGCGAGGTCGATTCGCTGCAGGGCGCCAGCCTGATGCTGCGCCGCGCAGCGCTGGATGAAACCGGCCTGTTGGACACGGGCTACTTCATGTACACCGAGGAAATTGACCTGTGCTACCGGCTGCGCCAAAAAGGCTGGTCGCTGTACTGGGTGCCGCGCTCGCGCATCATTCACTACGGCGGGCAAAGCACGCGCCAGGCCGCCTTGAAAATGTTCCTGTGCCTGTATGGCAGCAAGGTGCAATTCTTTCGCAAACATTACGGCGAGGCTTCGGCGCGCGCGTATAAACGCGCGTTGAAATTCACGTCATTGCTGCGGGTGGCTCTGGCCAACCTCGGCGCCGTGCTGCGGCCGGGCCGCAGCCAACACTACCGGCAGTTGCTGACCAATTACCGTGCATTGATCGCCGAACTCCCGGCCATGTAACAGAAGCGAGGAATGATTGGTGGATTGGCTCTTATTTGAGAAACTTTTATCACGCATCAATGACCTGCCCGCGCGCAGCCTGGACGAGCATTTGCAGGCCGCGCTGGGCTGGCTGCAACGCGCCAGCCAGGCCGTGGACGGCCAGGGGATTTCAAAAGGCTACGACCTGCTGCGCTCGCGCTGGTTTCCAGCCTACCCGGAGACGACCGGCTACACCGTGCCCACGCTGATCAATGCCGCCCGCATTTTGGGGCAAGATGAATGGCGAGTCTTTGCGTACCGGCAGGCAGAGTTCCTGCTGGGTCAGGTGACGGAGGAGGGCGGCGTGGTGTACTGGGACCGCCAGAGCGGGCAACCACCGCTGCCGGTGGTGTTCGATACCGGCCAGGTGCTGTTCGGCTGGTTGGCTGCCTACCGCGACGGCGGCGATCGACGTTTCCTTGAAGCAGCGGCCCGTTCGGGAGACTGGCTGGCCCGTCATCAGGATGAAGCCGGCATGTGGAAGAAGTACCAGCACCTGGGCGTTTACAAGGTGATCGATGCGCGTGTGGCCTGGGCGATGTTGGAATTGCACCGCCTGACCACGCAACCGGAACACAAGGCAGCGGCGTTGCGTCACCTGAATTGGGTGCTGGCTCAGCAGGATGGCGACGGTTGGTACCGGCACTGCGCGTTCACGCCGCAGGAGGATCCGTTCACGCACACCATCGCTTACACGGCCGAAGGTTTGTACCGCAGCGGTGAGTTGCTGGGCGAAGAACGCTACATTGCGGCGGGGAATAAGACTGCCGACCGGCTGCTGCAATTGCAAAGGCCTGATGGCAGTCTGGCCAGCACCTACGCCGCCGGTTGGCGCGCCAGCGACGCGAGCAGTTGCCTGACGGGCAACGCCCAAATGAGCGATTTGTGGCAGGCGCTTTGGCTGCGCACCGGGCAGCCGGAATATCAACGCGCAGCGGACCGGGCGTTGGAATTTGTGTGCCGGACGCAGGATTTATCCACCGCCAACCGCAACGTCCGCGGCGGGATCAGCGGCTCATATCCCATTTTCGGCAAATACGAGCGCCTCAAATATCCCGAATGGGCGGCCAAATTCTTTGTGGATGCCATCCTGCGTCGCAAGGCGGCTGAAACCGGCCGCCTGGATGAACTGCTTCCCGGCTAACGGTTCCCAGAGAACATACTTAATGACAACACTCTCGATCATCCTGTTGATTCTCCTGTTCCTCCCGTTCGCCTACCTGCTGGTTATGGCGCTGGCATCCGTTCGCCCGGCCGGCGTGCCGGACTGGAAAGACCGGCTGGCCGCCACCCGATTTGCGATTGCCATCCCGGCGCATAATGAAGATACCGTGATCGCTTCCACTGTGCAGCGCCTGCTGGCGCTGAATTATCCGCCTGAGCGGTTCACTGTGCATATCGTGGCCGACCATTGCAGCGATCAAACCGCCACGCTGGCGCAACAAGCCGGTGCGGTGGTGCATGAACGCAATCAGGGTCCTCGTTCGGGTAAAGGCGCTGCGCTCACCTGGTTGTTTGAACGCATCCTGCAGGACCCGAATGTGGATGCAGTAATCATTTTTGACGCTGACACGCGCGTGGACGCCGATTTTCTGCGCGTGATGGACGCCCGGTTAACGGGTGGCGCGCAGGTGGTGCAGGGACAGCACCGCATCAGCAACCCGCATCAGGGATGGTTCCCCGCACTCACCTGGGCCATGTTCCTGATCGATAACCGCTATCAGAACCTGGGGCGCAGCAACCTGGGTTGGTCGGCCAAACACATGGGCGATTCGATCTGCTTCCGCGCCGATGTGCTGCGCCGCCTGGGATGGGGCGAAGGGCTGACCGAGGATTATCAACTGCGCCAGCGTCTGCTGCTGGATGGCATCCATATTGCTTACGAGCCGGCTGCGCTTGGCCTGGGCGAAGCGCCGCTTACCTGGCATCAGGCGCGCGCGCAACGGGCACGCTGGCTGCGCGGCACGCGCGACGCCAGCCGCCAGTTCGCCGGGCAATTGCTGCGCGAGGGACTCAAGCGCGGCGACGGTGCGCTGCTGGACGGGGCCCTGCAAGCATACCTGCCGTCCTACTCGACTCTGACCCTGCTGGCCGTGGTCCTGCTGGCCGCGCAACTGGTATTCTACTGGGCGGGCGGCGCGGTCGCGGTTCCGGCGTTGATCGCCTGGGCGGTCTTTGTGGCGTTATTGTATGTCTATCCCCTGCTCGGGTTGGCCCTGGAAAAAGCGCCGCTGCGCGCCTACCTTGCCATCCTGACCGGGCCCGTCTTTATGGTCTGGCGCACAGGGCTGGCCTTGCAGGCCCGCCTGGGGCGGCGTGCCGTGACCTGGGTTCGTACTGCGCACGGCGGCGGACCCAAATAGGTGAAACTCTTATGATGAATTTCGTCAGGCGAAACGCTTTACTGCTGATTTTGCTGCTCTCGCTGCTTTTACGCGGCGCAGCCGCGGTGTACCTGGGCGACGAAGTGGTGGTCCTGCCGGGCACCTCCGACCAGTTATCCTACCATCACCTGGCTCTGCGCGTGCTGGATGGGCATGGTTTCAGCTTTGGCGAGGATTGGTGGCCGGCCACGCGCGCGGACGAACCCACCGCGCACTGGAGTTTCCTTTACACATTCTACCTGGTGGCAGTCTACGGAATTTTCGGCCCGCACCCGCTGGCTGCGCGGCTGCTGCAGGCGGTGATCGTCGGGCTGCTGCAACCCTGGTTGATCTATCAATTGGGGCGGCAGTTGTTCAACCAAAAGGTGGGGCTGTGGGCGGCTTTGCTTACGGCGGTGTACGCCTACTTCATTTACTACGCCGCCACACTGATGACCGAGCCTTTTTACATCTCAGCCATCCTCGGCGCGCTGCTGCTGGCCATCCGCCTGGCGCGGCCGCCGGAGGTGCGCGGCAATCGTCTGTTGCTGTCGCTGGCGCTGGGTTTGACCCTGGGAATCGCGGTCCTGTTGCGGCAACTGTTCCTGCTGCTCATCCCCTTCCTTCTGGCGTGGATGTTCTGGGCCAGCCTGCGCGGGCATGCCCACCTGCGCCTGATACATTACGCGCTGCCCGTGGTGGTGGTCGTTGCCATGGTTGTTCCATTCAGTCTCTACAACGCGCAGCGCTTCGGACAGTTTGTGCTGCTCAACACCAATTCAGGCTATGCCTTCTTCTGGGGCAACCATCCCTACTATGGCACGCACTTTCAACCCATCCTGAGCGAAGAAGAATACCTGTCGCTGCTGCCGGTAGATCAGCTTTATCTGGATGAGGCTGCCCTGGATAAAGAATTGCTGCGGCGGGGCATGCAATTTGTGTTCGATGATCCGGGCCGTTACCTGCAATTGAGCCTGAGCCGGATCCCGGCATACTTTGAGTTCCTGCCCAGCGCTGAATCTGGCACGCTGAGCAACCTGAGCCGGGTGCTGAGCTTTGGCATCCTGTGGCCGTTCATGCTGATCGGCCTGATCCTGGCGTGGCGGCGGCGGTCACACCGCTTTTGGGATGCGCTGGCGACGCCCAAATTCCTGCTGGTGCTGTTCGCGCTGGTCTACACGGGCATTCATGTGCTCACCTGGACGCTGATCCGCTACCGGCTGCCCGTGGACGCGGTGTTGCTGGTGTTCGCCGGTGTGACCTTTGACTGGATTGCCACGTTCCTGTTCAGCCGGGGGAAGCAACCCGGATGAAAATCTTATTCATCGTTCCCTACACGCCCAACCTGGTGCGGGTGCGCCCGTACAACCTGATTCGCGCGCTTGCGGCCCGCGGCAACCAGGTCACCGTGGCCACCCTGGCCACTGGTCCGGCCGACGAAGCCGACGTGCGCAGCCTGGAAGCCTCCGGTGTGCGTGTCCTTCATGCTCCGCTGCCGCGCTGGCGCTGGATGCTGAATTGCGCGCTGGCGTTGCCCTCGCGCTCGCCGTTGCAGGCGGCCTATTGCTGGCAGCCGGCCTTGATGCGGGCGCTCCGGCAGGTTGTGGCAACGGAAGGGTTCGATGCCGTTCACGTGGAGCATCTCCGCGGTGCGCGTTTTGGCCTGGGGTTGCTGGACGGAGGGGCGGCGCCGGTGGTGTGGGACAGCGTGGATTGCATCACGCACCTGTTTCGGCAGGCCTCGCGCCAGGCGCGCCAGCCGATCAAAAAAGCCGTCACGCGCTTTGAGTTGAGCCGGACTGCTCCTTACGAAGGCTGGCTGGCCGGGCAGTTTGCGCGTGTGTTGGTAACTTCGCCCATCGACCGGAAGGCATTCATGGAATTGGCTCCGCAGTATTCCGACCGCCTGGTAGTCCTTCCCAACGGCGTCGATCTGGACTACTTCCAACCGGATGCAAGTGTGATCCGTACGCAGGACGAACTGGTGATCAGCGGTAAGATGAGCTATCACGCCAACGTGGCCATGGTGCTGCACCTGGTTAACGACATTCTGCCACTGGTGTGGGCTGAACGCCCGGACGTGAGCCTGAACGTGGTCGGCAAGGACCCGCCGCGTGAACTGCTGGCGCTGGCCGAGAATCCGCGGGTGCGCGTGACGGGTTCGGTGCCCGATTTGCGCCCCTACCTGCGACGGGCCGCGATTGCGCTTGCCCCCATCACCTACGGCGCGGGGATTCAAAACAAGGTGCTGGAAGCGCTGGCCTGCGCGACGCCGGTGGTTGCCAGCCCGCAGGCGGTTTCGGCATTGCAAATCCGCGCCGGCGAAGAAATTCTGGTCGCCGAGCAACCGGATGACTTTGCCCGGCATGTGTTAAGCCTGTTAGCCGACCCGGTGTTGCGGCGACGGTTGGGGGAGGGCGGGCGAAGGTTCGTGGAGCGGCAGCACTCGTGGAATG
>JAPKMQ010000086.1 GCA_026645875.1 Longilinea sp. | reverse complement strand
CACCCCAGGCAAGCGCCGCCCAGGCGGACTTTGACAATTTTCCCATCAAATGAAACAAATTCAACCCCGCCGCCGTGATAATGGGCGATGTAGGCATCCAACTGTTCAATCAGGCCGCGGATCTGGTCTTCGACCGGAAAACCGGGAATAGCTTGCGGTTCGCTCATGGCTTCTCCATCCTCTTCCAGCATTCGTTATTTTTGTCCACGCCGTTGGTCAGGATGTTGAGCACCTCGCGGTGCGTGCTGTTCAAACGTTCAGAAATCATACTGGCCAAACGATCCAGTAGTATTTTACCTGTTTCCGGGTGTTGGCTGCAAAATTTCTGGAGGGAATCTTTGCGAATGCAGATCGCTTCGCCGGGTTGGGTGACCACTGCCGCGGAAGTGTACGCCTCGCGTCCCAGAGCCGCCGACCAGCCAAAAACGCCGCCCGGACGGATGCGCGCCACCACCAGGGCTGGACCGTCGTACGGCTTGTACTGGATGACGACTTCACCATCTTCAAGGATATACAGAAAATCAGCGAGCTGGCCTTGCTGGAAGATGACCGCATCCTGCTCGCAGGGAATCTGATCCAGAATCGGATAGATTTCTGTGATCTGCTCAGGTGTGAAGCCCTGAAATAAGGATAGGTCTGTAAATCGTTGTAGGAACATTTCAGGTATCTTAATGAAACCGGGGCCTGGATAGTAGTGGCAAAACTCCTCTTTGCGGGGACAAAGCTCATGCCACTTATTACAGGTGAAAAGATGCGCTTATGACAAAAATGATGTGACAAAAATGATTGACGGCCTATTATGATTAGATTATTATCTAATGGCTATGGTCAACCTGAACCATCATTCTGGCAGCGCGTATGATTTCTTTGTCAGCCTGTATGTCCTGCACCACGCGGACGAATTTGGCCTGCGCCCTTCCTGGGCTGCGGGTGTGCGCTCGCGGCTTCCAGCGGACCAGCGCGAGTTCCTTGACCGCGCACAGCGGTTTTTGCGCGTACCGCTAACCTGGTTGGATTCGCTGTCCCAGGACCAACGCAGCGCGCCGGAAATGCTGGCGGCGCTGGCTGGTTTGCCGGCCGGCGAACGCTTGCAGGCGCTGCACCTGCCCTTTGACCCGCTGCCGGGCTTGAAGGAGGTGTTGACCGGAATTGCTGCTCGGGGAAGCTGGGACGCGGCTGACCTGGACACGGTTCGCGCGGCATATGCGCGCCGCCACCTGGCGCTGCGCAGCGAGGATTTGCAGGCGTTGTGCGCGGCCTGGGCCCAGCCGGCAGCCTTTGGTGAACACTATTTGCGGGCATTGAACACCTATTACCAGGTGTTTTTCAGGGAAGAAGAGGAGCGCATTCTCCCCGTGCTGGAGAACGGATTGGAACAGGCGCGCGCGCTGGCCAGCAGGTTGCCCGTCGCGGAAGCGGTCGAAATCCTGTCGCGCGGGGTACAGTTGCCGCAACTGGATGAATTGACTGAACTGGAACTGGTGCCCTCCTATTGGGCCAGCCCGCTGATCTTCTTCGGGCGGACGGGACCGCGGCGGGCAGTGTTCCTTTACGGCGTGCGGTCCGGGCCGGCAGGCCTGGTGCCGGGGGACGCCGTGCCGGATGGATTGGTGCAGACCCTGAAGGCGCTGGCCGACCCCACCCGGCTGCGCATTTTGCGCTACCTGGCACAACAACCGCTCACGCCCGGCCAGCTCGCGCGGCGGTTGCGGCTGCGCGCGCCAACGGTCGTGCACCATTTACGCGAATTGCGCCTGGCCGGACTGGTGCAGGTGGCATTGCAGGCGGAGGGCGAAAAGCGTTACGCCTTGCGGCGAAATGCCGTTGATGAGTTGCACCCGCTGCTGGATCAGTTCCTTTCCGGTCGTCAGGATGAGGCGGAGGAAGATCTGGCGGGGCAACCTGGAGGTGAGATTGAATAGACCGGAGGGATTGGCCCGCCTGGGCCGGGTGTTGCGGGTATACGTCGACCGGGTAAGCGCTTTTCACCCCAACGCGCGCTTATATCTGGTGAGCGCGGTGATCTCCGGCGCTTCGATGGGCGTCTTCCGCCTGTTGTTTAATTTTTATGTGCTCAGCCTGGGTTATGACGAAGAACTGCTTGGCAACCTGGTGACCACCAGCAGCCTGACCGCGCTGCTGGTGGCGCTGCCGATGGGCTACGTGGCCGATTTTCTTGGGCGCAAGAAATCGCTGATTGCCGGAACGAGTTTTTCCGGCGGTGCGGTGATGCTGATGGTACTGTTTCCATCGGTGCCAATGTTCATTGGTGCCAACGTGCTGCTGGGCTTTGCGCAAAGCCTGGCGGGCGTGACCATGGGACCCTTCCTAATGGAAAACTCCAGCGACAAGGAGCGCACCTACCTGTTCAGTTTCAGCTCAGGCTTTCAAACCGCTTCAGCCTTTGTGGGCAATTGGATCGGCGGATATTTGCCCACCTGGCTGGGAAGCGCTCAAAATGTTTCAGCTACCAGCACGCTGGCCTACGGAGGTTCGCTGCTGGTGATTGCCGGGGCCGCGCTGACGGCATTGGTGCCGCTGTTTTTCCTGCGCACCCCACGGCTGACCCAGGAACAGCGCTCGTTTTTCGCGCCAATCGCTTACTTTCGCAAGCAGCCCGCGTTGCTGGGCAAGCTGATCCTGCCGATGCTGGTGACTTCCATCGGCGCGGGATTGATTATGCCTTTCATGAACGTATTTTTTCGCCAGGTGCACCACCAACCCGATACCGTGATCGGCTCGCTGTTTGCCTGGGGCTCGCTGGCGATGGGTATCGGCATCCTGCTGGCGCCGCCGCTGGCCGACCGGATGGGTAAGATTCAACTGGTGGTGGTCACCCAGGGGTTATCGATCCCCTTCCTGGTGATGCTTGGGTTTGCACCCTGGTTCGGTGCGGCCGCGCTGGCCTATTACATCCGCCTGGCCTTGATGAATATGAGCGGCCCGGTTTACCAGACCTATGTGATGGAAAAAGTGGAACCTTCGGCGCGCGCGACCGTGGCCAGCCTGGTGAGCATGGCCAGCAATTTTGGCTGGGCTTTCAGCCCGACCATTTCAGGCTGGCTGCAGGTGAAGTACGGTTTCGGTCCGGCGTACCTCGGCACAATTCTCATGTACGTGTTGTCGGTGTATCTGTACTGGCGCTATTTCTGGCGGAAACCAGCGGCAGGAACCAAAAAGAATGTCACTTTTTTTGCGGACGAGCATCCAAAGGATTGAATGAAATTTCACAGGAGATTTGAATTATGGAAATGATCATCGATTTTCCCGGCGGCGCGCGTGTGGATGCGCACTTTGGTCCCTATGAAGTCAAGACTGACCAACCCACTCCCATTGGTCCGGGCAGCGCCCCCACGCCCTTCGCGGTTTTTCTTGCCTCCATTGGCACCTGCGCGGGCATTTACGTGCTGGGTTTTTGCCAGCAGCGCGGCCTGCCCACGGAAGGCATCCGCATCGTGCAACGCGTTGAATCCAACCGATTGACCGGCATGACGGAGCACATCGATCTCGAGATCCAGGTTCCGCCCAGCTTCCCTGAGAAGTATTACGACGCGCTGATCCGCTCGGCGGACCAGTGCAAGGTCAAAAAGACCCTGGAGAATCCGCCGACCTTTAAAGTGTTTACGCAGGTTGTTGCCTAATTTCACAGACGGACAAATTAATCCTGGTTTCCCAGAGGAAGCCAGGATTTTTGTTAATACATGCCAGATGTACTTTTTTATTTGACATTTTTCTGACGCGTTGCTATTCTTAATACAATCATTCACAAAAGGAGTGCCGAGATGAAAGGGAATGAGCAAATCCTTCAAACGCTCAATGACGAACTGGCCGATGAGCTGACGGCGGTGAACCAATACATCGTACACTCGGAAATGTGCGCCAATTGGGGGCTGGATAAGCTGCATACCGCGATCGAAAAGCGTGCCATTGAGGAAATGAAGCACGCCGAGATGCTGATTGCTCGCATCCTCTACCTGGAAGGCCGTCCTGTGGTCAGCAAGCTGAACCCGATGCATATCGGAGCAGATGTGGCCGAGCAATTGCACAACGACTACCTGTCGGAACAGGGCGCGGTGAAATCCTACAACGCGGCGGTGCAGCAGGCCGCCAGCCTGGGTGATAACGGCACCCGCGCGTTGTTTGAATCAATCCTGAACGATGAAGAAGCACATATCGACTGGCTGGAAGCGCAGCTTGATCAGATCCGCCTGATGGGCATTGAGAATTACCTGGCGCAACAGGTAGGATAATACTTTCTAGAAAGAATTAACCAAAATCGCCGGAAAAACCGGCGATTTTGCTTTTTCACCAGCGATCCCAATGAACGACCTGTTCGAGGGATTGCCGTCCCCCGGCTTTTGGCGGTTGAGTCAGTTTTTCCCCTTCCTGAGGGTAGCCAAAGGAAATGCAAATGCGCAGGTGGTATTCGGCCGGGAAGCCGAGCAGCGTGCGGGCCGCATCGGGCTGATAGATGCTGGCCAGGCAGGAGCCGATGCCCAGTTCCCAGGCGGCCAGTTGCATGTAAGCGGCGGACTGACCAATGTCGAACATGATCTGGAAGCGTTCGGTGGGATCGGGATGGACGATGGCGACGCCCAGCGCTGCGCCAGCCAGGTGCCCGGCCCAGGTGCCGAGTTGGGAAAGCGAACCCAGGGTGGCGCGGTCCTGGATGGCAATGAAATGCCACGGTTGCGTATTTTTGGAGCTCTGCGCCCGGCGGCCGGCGTTGAGAATAGCGTGGATGTGATCGGTTTCAAGCGGCACGGGTTGAAATTCGCGCACGGCGCGTTTGAGTCGAATGGCATCGGAAACGTTCATGCTGTCCTCCAAAATCTTCAGGAATCAGTCCTCATCACCACCATTATGACAAATTCCTTCAACGAATGCCATCGGCCACTGGGTCACTACCAGACTGGCGCTGGTAAAATAATCGCTTTGCCGCCAGGCAGCCCAGCATGATCAACGCGCCCAGCGGCAGCAGCAGCGCACCGGCGCGCGGACCTTCTGCTGCCATGATGACGCCCAGCAGCCAGGGGATGACCATGCCGCCAACAAACCCAACTGCCATGGTCAGGCTGGTGGCGGAGCCGGAGGCGCCGGGGAATGTCGCGGTGATGACTGCCAGCGCGGTGGGAAATGTAGGACCTAACCCCAACCCCAGCAGCACGAAACCAAGGAAGGATAGCGGGATGTTGCCTGTACTGGCAACAATCAAAATTCCGCCCAGGAGAGCGATGGATAGGCACACCGTGAGCAGGGTGCTGGTCGACCAGCGCACCCCCAGGAGCGCCCCCAGCATGCGGCCGGCGGTGAAGGCCAGCCAGAACGCGGAGGCCGCCAGGGCGGCGTCGGCAACCGCCAGCGGTGTGGTCTGCGACATGTAGGCGGTCACCCAGCCGCTGGCCCCGTTTTCGGTACCGATGTAAAACAGCAACATCAGGCTCAGGATCCACAAAACTGGCGAGCGCAGGAATTGCGTTTTACCGGCGGGAGGCGGGCCGTTGGGATCAGTTGCGTCCTGCTGTTTTGATTTGAACCTCCAGAAGAAGAGTGGGAGCAGCAGGATTTCAAGCGCGCCGCCCAGCCATAAGGCTGTCAGCGAACTGCCCGACAGACGCAGGGAAAGGCCGGCGATGGCCGGCGCGATGAACGCCCCAACCCCAAAGAACATGTTGATCAGGTTCAACGCCGAGGCGCGCTGGTGCGAAAACAGATTGGAAACGGTGACGTTGATGATCAGCGCGATCACGCCGTAACCCATCCCGGTCAGAAAGCCAAACGCCAGCGCAACCGGCAGTGCGCGCGCGAATGCCACGCCCGTGATGCCCGCCCCGACCATCGTCAAACCTGCCATCAGCGGCCAGCGCGGACCGAACCTGTCGAGCAGGGGGCCGGTAAATACCTGTGCAGCCAGAGATCCAAAGAACATTCCGCTGAACAGGCTGCCTACGGCGGCCAGCGAGCTGCCCGTATTACCGGCCAATTCTGGCAGGGTCGGGCCGATGGCGGCATTGATCAGGCCCAGGCCAAAGAAACTGGCGCAGGCAAGCACGAGAATGATTGTGGCGTGGGATAGTTTCAAACCGGACCTCGCTATTGACAAATCAAAGCGTGCGACTGTAAAATGCTGATAGCATGAAGCTGCACGAATATGCGTATTATTGCACGAAAGCAAAAATAATTCAAGCAACTGAACGGGATAAATGCAGAAACACGAAACCATGTTAACAGCGGAACGACGACAATTAATCCTGGAGCGCCTGCGGCAGGATGGCAAGGTGGTTTCAGTTGAATTAAGCGCCAGGCTGGGTCTTTCTGAAGATACCATTCGGCGTGACCTGCGCGAGCTGGCCGCGGCTGGGTTGCTGCAGCGCGTGCACGGCGGCGCGCTGCCAGCCTCACCAGCAACCCGGCCATTTTTTGACCGCCAGCAGCAATCAACCGCCGCCAAGTTGGCCATCGCACGCGCGGCGGTCGGGCTGGTGCAGGACGGGCAGGTGATCATCCTGGACGGCGGAACGACCGCACTGCTGGTGGCGCAAAACCTGCCGCGCGATTTGCGTGCCACGCTGGTCACCAACAGTCCGCCGGTGGCGGCTGCACTGGCGGATTATCCCTCGATAGAGGTAATTGTGGTGGGCGGGCGGTTGTTTAAATCCTCGCAGGTGACTGTCGGTGCAGCCGCGGTGGAGGTCATCGAGCACATCCGTGCCGACCTGTGCCTTCTGGGTGTGTGCAGCGTTCATCCCGAGGTGGGGCTAAGCATTCCCGACAGTGAGGAGGCGTACATTAAGCGCGCCATGATTGAGAGTTCCGCTGAGGTGGCCGCGCTGGTTTCCGCCGAAAAACTGGGCACGGCCGCGCCTTTCGTGATTGGCCCGATCACAGCATTGACTCATCTGGTCACCGAAGCGAGCCTGCCGGATTCTCTGTTGGCACCTTACCGCGCCAAGGGAGTCACCATTCTGCAAGCTTAAGTTGTAAAAGATTGTACATTTTGTCCCAAAAATCCGACCAACCGGTCGGATTTTCTTCTATAATGATTGTGCATAAAAATTCAAAGTGGTTCAAGGAAGGGATGAATGCTAACGGCCTCCAAAACAGCTCCACGCGACCTGAGCGAAAGCCTCCCTGTACTCGAACGCGATTCACGCGGCGTCTGGCACGTGCGCGGCTATGCCGAAGCGCGGGCGATCCTGCAGGCGGATGTGGTTCAGGCAGGATTTAAGTCTGAATCGGTGGCGATGATGCCCAAAGCCATGGCCAAACCGGTGCTGTTTCAAGATGGCAAACCGCACCAGGAGCAGCGCAAGCAGATCGCCCGCTTCTTCTCGCCGGCGACGATCCAGGGACGTTACCGTCCAATGATGGAAAAATACGTCGCCGAAACACTGGCGATCCTGCAGCGCGAAGGCCAGGCAGACCTCAACCGGCTGGCGGCGCGGCTGGCGATCGGTGTGGCCTCTGAGGTGGTTGGACTGACCGACAGCCCGACCGACGGCTTGACCAGCCGGTTGGAGAGTATTCTCCACGCCGACCTGAACGTGGACCGCACACCGGGCGGATTGGTGCGCTTTGTGGGTGTGCAGGCGCGCATGCTGGATTTCTGGCTGCGCGATGTGCGCCCGGCTATCCGGTCAAGGCAGGCACAGCGCAGGGAGGACGTCATCTCGCATTTGCTGGATAACGGCTATGGCGGCGGGGAGATTATTGCCGAGTGCATTACCTATGGCGCGGCAGGCATGGTGACGACACAGGAATTCATCTGTGCCGCGTCCTGGCACCTGCTGCGGCAGCCAGAACTGCGTGAAGAATACGTGAATGGGACGGATGATGAGCGCAGCCGCATCCTGTACGAATTGCTGCGCCTTGAACCGGTGGTCGGCCACCTGTACCGCCGAGCGGTCAGCGATGTGACCCTGACCAGCGGCGACCAAACCGTTACCATCCCGGCGGGCGCGCTGTTCGACCTGGACATCGTGGCGATCAACCTGGACGCGCGCACCGCTGGCGCGGATGCTGGTGAAATTCTCCCAGACCGATCGCTGCCGAAGGGCGTTTCGGGCGCCCTGATGGGGTTTGGTTTTGGTCCACACCGCTGCGCAGGCGAGTTCATCGCCATCGCCGAGACCGACCTGTTCCTGCAGCAATTCCTGCGCCTGCCGGGGTTGCGCATCGTTCAGGAGCCGGAGATGGGGATGAACGACACCATCAAGGGTTATGAGTTCCGCAATTTCATCGTCGCGATTGACCGCTAACGCAACAAGCACCATTGCAAACAGCCGGCTGCACGCCGGCTGTTTGATTGTTGTACGGAAAATGTCACCTGCGGCGGCCGTACCACCCGGTGATCATGAGGAGTAGGACCGCGCCGATGACTGACACGAGGAAACTGAGCCAACTCCAGGTGATGGTGAAGCTCGACCCGGTCAGCAGCCCGTACAAGAAACCACCGATGATGGCACCCAACACACCGATGATGATATTGGCAAAACAGCCCATGCGTGAATTGCGCCCGGTGACAATGCTGGCCGCCCAACCGGCCAGCGCACCAAAGATGATCCAGGATAACAGTCCCATCTGGTTCTCCTCCTCTTATTGTGTGGATTAAATTGTAACTGTAATCCTTGCCTTTTTTCAAAATTCTTTAACCCGAAAGCCCATTTTTTTAAGCAACCTCCTGCAATGTGTGGGGTTTTCATTCTTTAGATACTTGCCAAATCACCTGCGGCGCCGAATCCACCACGGAACACTTCATCCAGGCGCAGCCGGTTCCAAAATTGAAGGCGAATTGATTCGATCGTGCATGCTCCGACCTTTCTGGGGGAAAAGTCGGCGGATCAAATGTATCTTCTTCGCAGAATTGCTGCGTTTGGGCCATGGGATTGCGGCAGGTAAATCCAGGTGTATGCCGGTTGCGGCAAAAACCGATGGTTTGGAGAGAATCATATGATCGACCAAAAAGCTGTTGCGATTGTGGGTGTGGGTGCAGTTTTACCGGATGCCGCGGATGCGGCTTCATTCTGGCGCAATATTCAGGCAGGTCGTTATTCCATTACTGAAGTGCCGGCAGACCGCTGGCGCGTGGATTTGTACTATCATCCAGATGCCAGCCAACCGGACAAAACCTATTCAAAGATCGGTGCATGGGTGCGCGATTTTCGCCTTGAACCGCATAAGATGGGACTGGCGATCCCGCCGCGCGTGCTGGACCAGATGGATCCGGCCCAGCAGTGGGCGATTGCCGCCAGCCACCAGGCGCTGAGTGATTACGGGTATCCCTTGCGCGCTCTTGATCCGGCTCGCGTTGCCGTCATCCTGGGCAACGCGTTGGCCGGGGAGTACCATTACAATTCCAGTTTCCGCCTCCGCCTGCCGGAATACTCTGATGCGCTGACGCAGACGGCCACATTTCGCTCACTGCCGCCAGAAGCGCAGCGCGCCCTGCTGGCCCAGTTGCAAGACCAAATCGATGCGCGCCAGCGCCCCATCACGGAAGACACCATGCCGGGTGAGCTTTCCAACATCATCGCCGGGCGGGTGGCCAATGTGTTTAATTTGGGCGGCGCCAACTACGTCACCGACGCGGCCTGTGCCTCCTCGCTGGCGGCGCTGCAGAACGCCATGGATGGCTTGAACGCCGGGCATTTTGATGCCGTGCTGACCGGCGGCGTGGACCGCAACATGGGGCCGGAGGGATTTATCAAGTTCAGTAAGATCGGTGCGCTTAGCCCGGACGGATCACGCCCGTATGCGGACGGCGCCAACGGCTTTGTGATGGGCGAAGGCGCGGCCATTTTCCTGCTTAAGCGGTTGGCCGATGCCGAGCGCGACGGCGACCGGATTTACGCGGCCATCCGCGGGGTGGGCAGCAGCAGCGACGGCAAGGGCAAGGGCATCACCGCGCCCAACCCGATCGGTCAGCAGCGCGCCATCGAGCGCGCCTGGAAAGCCGCCGGGCTGGATCCACGCAGTGCAGCCTTGATCGAAGGGCACGGCACATCCACCCGCGTGGGCGACGTGGTGGAGGTGGGCAGCCTGGACAGCGTGTTCGGCTCGCTTGACCTGCCGACCGGAAAGATTGCGCTGGGCTCGGTGAAATCCAATATCGGGCATCTCAAGAGCGCGGCCGGCGCGGCCGCGCTACTCAAGACGGTCTACGCCTTACGCGAACAAGTGCTGCCGGCGTCGGTCAACTTTGAGCGGCCCAATCCGAACATCGATTTCGCGCATCTGCCCTTCCGTGTCAACACCGCGGCGCGGCCCTGGGAGAAAAAAGCCGACGAAGTGCGCCGGGCCGGGATCAGTTCGTTCGGGTTTGGCGGTACCAATTTCCACCTGGTGGTGGAGGAACACATCCCCGGTCTGCTGACCAGCGATAAACAAATTTTCCCGGTTGCGGAACTCAAATCGGCACGACCTGCCGAAGTTCAGGCGGCTGCGCAACCCCTGCCGGCCTTCTACCGCGGCCTGCTCTTTCTGAGTGCCGATTCGACCGCTGAGTTGAAGCGCCAACTGGAACTGACTTTGGAATCAGCCCGCAAAGGGCAGATGCCTGAGCAGTCTGTGCCCTCACCCGATACGCTGGCCCGCAGCGAGCGCCTGGCGATGGACTTTGAAAACCTTGAGGAACTCATCAAGCGGGGCGAAAAGACGCTCAAAGCCTTTGAAAGCGATTCGCCGGCGGCCTGGAACGCGCTGGGGGCGCACGCCGTTTACCGCGGCAGCGGCAAGGCCGGAAAACTGGCCTTCCTCTTTCCCGGGCAAGGCAGCCAATACGTTAATATGCTCAAAGATTTATGCGAGGTGGAGCCGTTGGCGGCGGATACCTTCCGCGAGGCGGATGAAGTCATGACGCCCATCCTGGGGCGTCCTCTGACCAGCTACATTTATGTCGACGGCGATCCGGATGCAATTGCGCAGGCCGAGACTGCGTTGAAGAACACAGAAATCACCCAGCCGGCCGTGCTGACCGCCAACGTGGCGCTGCTGCGGCTGATGAAGAAGTTCGGCTTTGAGCCCGACCTGGTGATCGGGCACAGCCTGGGCGAATATGCCGCCCTGGTGGCGGCGGGCGTGCTGACCTTCCCGGAAGCGCTGGAAGTGGTCAGCGCGCGCGGGCGGGAGATGTCGAAGGTTTCAATGGAAGATAACGGCTGTATGGCGGCCGTCTCAGCGCCTTTGGCAGAGATCGAGCGAATTCTCAAGACCATCGATGGCTACGTGGTGCTGGCAAACATCAACAGCCCGCTGCAATCGGTCATCGGCGGTTCGACCGCCGCGGTGGACGCCGCGCTGGCGGCATTCCAGGCGGCCGGCTTTCAGGCGGTCAAGATCCCGGTGTCGCACGCCTTCCACACGCAGATCGT
>JAPKMQ010000085.1 GCA_026645875.1 Longilinea sp. | reverse complement strand
CCACGGTGTTCAACATCTTCGGCCCCAAGGTGCTGGGGCAGGCCACCACCAAACTGTTCGAAGGCGTGATGGCCCAAATCGCCGGCACCGGCGGCATCGACTTCACCTACATCGGCAATATCCTCATCCTGATGGCCATCCTCTACCTGCTGTCCAGCGTGTTCAGCTTCGTGCAGGGATGGATCATGTCGGGCGTGTCGGCCAAAGTGACCTACCAGTTCCGCAAAGATATCGCCGCCAAGATCAACCGGCTGCCGCTGCGCTACTTCGACGGCACCACGCAGGGCGAGGTGCTCTCGCGCGTCACCAACGACGTCGACACCGTCTCGCAGACGCTCAACCAGTCGCTGTCGCAGATCATCACCTCGGCCGTCACGGTCGTGGGCATCCTCATCATGATGCTGACCATCTCGTGGCAGATGACGCTCATCTCGATGCTGGTGGTGCCGCTGTCGCTGGTGTTCATCATGTTCATTGTCAAGCGCTCGCAGAAGTATTTCACCCAGCAGCAGGACTACCTGGGCCACGTCAACGGGCACATCGAGGAAATGTACGGCGGGCACCAGGTGATGAAGGCCTTCAACGGCGAGGCGCGCTCGGTGGCCACATTCGACGGGCTCAACACCACGCTGTATTCGTCGGCCTGGAAGTCGCAGTTCCTCTCGGGGCTGATGATGCCGGTGATGGGTTTCATCGGCAACCTGGGCTACGTGGCGGTGGCAGTGATGGGCGGCTGGCTGGCCGTGCGCAACCTGATCACGGTCGGCGACATCCAGGCCTTCATCCAGTACGTGCGCTCGTTCCAGCAGCCGCTGACGCAGCTTGCCAACATTTCCAACGTGCTGCAGCAGACTGCCGCGGCGGCCGAGCGCGTCTTCAAGTTCCTGGATGAGCCCGAAGAGGCGCCCGACCCGGTGGGCACGGCGCCGGTGGCCAACACCCGCGGCGCGGTGGCGTTCGATCACGTGCGCTTCGGCTACGATCCCGAGAAAATCATCATCCACGATTTCACGGCCGAGGCGTGCTGCGGGCAGCGCGTGGCCATCGTCGGGCCCACCGGGGCCGGCAAGACCACCATCGTCAAGCTGCTGATGCGCTTCTACGACGTCAACGCCGGCGCCATCCGCGTCGACGGGCGCGACATCCGCGAGATGACGCGCGCCGACCTGCGCGACCAGTTCGGCATGGTGCTGCAGGATACCTGGCTTTACAACGGCACCATCCTGGAGAACATCCGCTACGGCCGGCCGGGCGCGAGCGACGAGGAGGTCATCGCGGCGGCCAAGGCCGCGCACGTCGACCACTTCGTGCACACGCTGCCGGACGGCTACCACATGGTGCTGAACGAGGAAGCCAGCAACGTTTCGCAGGGGCAAAAGCAGTTGCTCACCATCGCCCGCGCGGTGCTGTCGGACCCGAAGATCCTGATCCTCGACGAGGCCACCAGTTCGGTCGATACGCGCACCGAGCTGCTCATCCAGAAGGCGATGAACCGGCTGATGGAGGGGCGCACCAGCTTCATCATCGCGCACCGCCTGTCGACCATCCGCGACGCCGACCTGATTTTGGTGATGCGCGACGGCGATATCGTCGAGCAGGGCAACCATGAGCAGTTGCTGGCGCGCGGCGGCTTCTACGCCGAGCTGTACAACAGCCAGTTTGAGCATGAGGCGGAGCTGGCGCAGCCGTGAGCCGTGCGTTGTGAGCCCTCACCCCGTGTGATTGTATTCTTACATTGAATCGTCGCCCTCTCCTGAAATTTGGGAGAGGGCGCGAGGAGAAGAAGAGGAAGAGGGACACAGAGGATGGATTGCGGTCCGGGTGGGGAGGAACTTCTCTTTGCTCCAAACCATTCACCAGGCGTTACCTTCGGTTCGGATCCCTCATGAGCCTCTCTGGATGCCTTTCAGGTATATGCTGGTGATGAGCTCGATCGTGTCAGCTGAAAGGGAAGATGAGCTAAAATGGTTGGGATATAAGTAGGGGTACATCAATCCCAACAATCCCCAGGTGGCGATGTCGGCATCCATTTCACGAAATTCACCAGCTTCCATGCCGGTTTGGATCATCTCGCGCAGCTTTCCGATGAATTGCCTGTTGTAAAACTCGTTAAATTTCTGCCTTGAGGCTGGACTTAATTGCGCGATTTCCTGGGTACCCAGGCGAATAACTGCCCGCTGTTCGGTGGGTTGAGTCAGGATATATTCCATGAACATGCTGATTTTTTTGGAACTGGTCACGGGTTGATGGCTGATCAAATCGATCCTGCTGCCGATTTCTTCAAGGCCGCTGCTCAAAACCGCGGAAAAAAGTTCTTCCTTATCTCTAAAGTGGTAGTACAAGGCTGGCTTTGAAACGCCGACCTTCTCGGCGATTTCGCGCATCGATAGACCATGGTAGCCGTGTTCGATGAACAGGGCTTTCGCCTTTTCAATGATTGTGGCACGTGTTCCCGATTCTTGAACAACCATCATCGTCCTCTTTTAGGATGCTGCTTGCGCGTCCAGTTGATTGTTTTGCACAGTGGCCAACTCCTGCTGCCTGTTCTTCAAGCCCAGGGACAACAAAAGCATGATCACTGCCACGATTCCCACCACGCCATAGGCTCCGCCATAGCCGGCTACGCCGCCGCCCCTTGATGCGGCAACCGCGCCAATTAATGCGCTGCTGGCCAACTGACCCACACTGGTGAAGAGCGAGATCAGTCCCTGAGCAGAGGTGCGATCTCTGGCAGTGGTTTCGTTGAGCATGATGTATCGCATCGGCGCACCCAACAGCGAAGAAAGACCGAAGCCGATCGCCACGCCCGACAAAATGAATCCCCAAAGCGTCTGTGAGATGGCAGGGGTGCTTAACGTGATCATCCCGATCGCCAGCAACAATGTGCCAAAAAACACCATGACCTTGGACCCGAACCGGTCCATCAGGCGGCCAACCATCGGAGAACCAACCGACATGGCCAGAACCACCGGAAGTAACATATAACTGGAAGTACTTGTAGTGATGATCCCTGGCAACGCTGCCATCGCAAGGGCTGGCATGAAAGATAAACCCGATTCGCCAAGACCGGCGCCAGCGGATAAGATGCTGGTCAGTCTCACCTGGCGGCTGCCGAACAGGCTCATGTTGACAATTGGGTCGCTGGCTTTCCGTTCGATGGTTGGAAAGATCAGCAGTAATACCAGTCCGAGCAACAGGAACGGCAGGACGCGCATTGAAACGAGGCTGCTGAAGAAATGCTGGGCGTCAATTTGGTTCAGGCTGTAGGTGAAAGCCGCCAGGAGAACACTCAGAACGAGCAAACCTGTCCAATCAAACCGCAACTGAGCGGTTGAACCTTTTGAGGGCAGCAACTGCCAACCCATCACGATGACCACCAGTGCAAGAGGGAGGTTAATCATGAACAACCATTGCCAGGTGGCAATCGATAAAATGACCCCACCCAGCACCGGTCCGACAAGAAAGGCCAGGCCGAACACAGCCCCAATTAACCCCAGCGCCTTTCCGCGCTTTTCGGGAGGAAAAGTATCGCCGATGACCGCGCTGGCCACCGGAAAAATGCCCCCCGCGCCAAAGCCCTGCAGGGCACGCCCGGCCAGCAGCACGGCAAACGACTTCTGCGGAGATAAGGTTATCAGGATGGAACCCAGGGCAAAAAGCACCACGTCCAAAATGTAGATGGAACGCCGGCCGAATTTATCCGATAACTTGGCCATCAACGGCGTGCCGATCAGGTTGAACAGAACGTAGATGGTGAAGGTCCAGGCCAGGATGCGGTCGCCAACGCCGAAGAATTTTTGGATGGATGGCAGGGCAGGAGCCACAATGGCAATATCCAACGCGCCCATGAGAACACCCAGGAATAACACCAATAAGATCTTGTTGCGAGATTTGTCATTCATAATAATCATTCTCTCCTTACTTACCGGACGGTAAGTAAGTGAAATTATAGCCAGCAAAAAAGCCGGTGTCAATGGAATTTCGTTAGAGGTTGATTAGAAAATGATTTAGCCTTTGAATTTGAGTATCAAATCGGTTCCAAGCGCTTGAAATAGGATGACTACATCGGGTTTGTGATGCGTTCGATTTTCGGCACTTGACCTTTCACTTGCTTGGCAGGCAGGGCAGGCAAAGCAGGCGCACCGATTTCCAAACCGTTCTATAATCTGATATGCCATCCTCACCGGCGAACCAACGGGTGCGGGATTGGCCGTGGTCAAGTTTTCACCGGTATGTGCGCGAGGGGTATTATTATGAGGATTGGAGACGGGCGAGTGAATAGAGAGGAAAGGAAGCGTTGGGGGAGTGAGGGAAAATTGAACGGTTCGCCTAAGCGGTGCGTTCAACCCTTCCAGGGCAGGAAACGAACGCACCCGCGCTTTGTAAGGGGAAAGGAAATAATGCCAGAGCCTAACAGCAAGAACAAGCAGGTTTACTGATATATTCACGAAAGTAGATCTTCTTGGTAGCCCGCCGCGGTCACCGACAGGATGGTGAAAAATACAGCAGCTGGAAAGAAGGCTCGGGCAAATGAGACCATCAAGAAGGTCTCGTAATCGGTATTTTGAAAGAATTCCACGTAAAACAAAACGAGCGGTCCCAGAATGGTGATCAGCGCGGCTGGGAGTAGTAATAAGGCGACCGGGTTGGGACGCCGGATTATTTTTAGGAGGGATATGATCAGGATAACGCCAGCTGCGGGGAGGAAGATCCCCCAGACACTGATATTCTGTAAATCTTGAATGGCATAACGGGTAATGTAGCCTATGTTTTCCAGCAGAAATGAACCGGACCGGATTGAAGCCGACATAGCCTGGAGGGCCCCACCGACCTGATCGTGCTTGACGTAAACGAAACTGAAAATGAACCAGATGCCGGGGATACCCACGATGGCGGCCAACCAAAGGAACGTCGCTTTTGGATTGAGGGCCCCTTTGCGCAGCCACTGGAAAATGACCAGGGCCAGCGCAATGGTGATGGCATAGCCAATGCCTTCGGGACGCGTCCAACCGGCGAAGGCGAGCAACAGGCTGCCGACCATTAAGGAACCGTATCGCTTTTCTACAAGGCCTTCAATGCTATATAAAGCTCCCAAGACCAGGTAGGCGGTAAAGGGCAAATTTGCAAAGCCGGAGGTCGAATGCTGATAAATGATCGGACAAGACAGCAGCCCCAGAACGCCGAGGATAGCGAACCAGGCAGGAACGCCGTAATGCCTCAAAAAGCGATAGATGCCCAAAAAGAGAGCCGCGGGCAGTAGGAAGAAGATAAATTTCGATCCGGGTAACAAATCACCGCTGATCAGGCGGAACACGGAGACGTTCAGGGAAAGATTGAGTGGATAAGCCAGACCATGACCGCTACTCCAGCCGGCTGCCAGGATGTCGTGGTGGTCGGCCATCACGTAGCCCTTCAATCCCCAAATGGCAAGATCGTCATAGAGTGAATACCCGCGGCCGATGGCAATGACCAGCCCAGCGCTTCCCAGAAACAATATGACCAGGCCGGCAAAGATATAGAACCATTTGTTTTTTTGCACGACCGTCCGCCAGTTCCAGGTGGGACGTTCAATGCTCAACAGGGAAAAATGCGGGCGGGTTTGCAGCCAGCGAAGGGCAATCAACACGACAGCCACTCCGGCGAAGGTAATCAGCACCATCACCCGGGTCAGGGGGACACCGGCCCAAGAAAGGAGGAAAATCATCCAGGAAAGCCCGCCTGCTCCTAACGGTACAGAAAGGATCAGAGCTTGGACCAGGCTCATCTTTTTCAGGCACAGATTGGCGATCAGACAGCCTATAAACGCGATCCCGGCCAGGGTGCAGAGGTCTAGGAGCAGGGTGAGGATGGGTTGGTAAGCATTGTTTCCTAGGGTGGAGTAGGAACCGGCGGGGTAATCGTCCGGAACGTAAATACCGACGAATTCTTTGTCCGTGGATTGGTAGGGGATGAAGTGCTTGTAGATGGGGATGTCTTTGGGTGGAAAATCGTCCATCACCGTGACGTATGTATGGGGGTCCTGGATACAGGCCGCCAGTTTGGGGCCGGTTTCCGGGCAGGAAATGATGGTGCGGTCATTTCCCAGATAAAACTGTAGCACGTTCTGGAATGAGAATTTCGAATCGTTGACCGTTGTGGTCACGTTACCACCTGGGGGCACGATTGAGTCGATGAATTGCATGAATTTGAGGCCCCGGGGTTTTAGATAGATCGTGCCGCTGCGTGTGAATGAATCCAGCGCACTCATGCGGGTCAGCGGGGCGCGCCAAAGGCGAATATAATCATTAGTCGTGTAAAAAGTTTGGACGAGAACCGCTGCCCCAAGCAAGAGAGAATACAGAATCATCCTACCTTTCCATTTTATCGATAACCTTTGCATGAATACTCCTGCCCGTTATTGGGCTAAAGCAGTACGGTGCGTTCGTTTATTGGATAGACTGTATCAATGGATAACAGACGTTTGGGAAAATAGGTAACACTAAGATTTGTTAATAATTATCATCCCGAAGGTCAATTTGCGCAACGCAATGCTGGTAGAAATACACATGGTACAAGCCATCCTTCCAGGTTGAATGAATCCCACCACGTGTATGATCCCGAGAACCGCATGACCGCGGTCAGCGGGGCGGCCGAAAAAATGGATGCCCAAAGAACGCGACCTGCGGTCAAAATTGTGCTACATTAATGGCATCCAAGGAGGATACTATGACAATTCCATTCCCGAGTGATGCCTGGATCAAGGCGATGATGGTGGACTTGAACGAAAGCGCGGCTTACCTGGAAGCGGCGAAGAACTGGGAGGGCGATTTTTACTTCGTCGTCAATCCCGGCGGCACGCTGAGCGAGCCGGTGACGCTGTATATGGACCTTTGGCACGGCAAGTGCCGCGATGCCCACGCGATGGATGATCCGGCTGCGCTGGCGCCGGCGTTCCGGCTGGCCGGGCCGGTGGCGACCTGGAAGAAGGTCATGTCGAAGCAGCTCGACCCGATGCAGGCGATGATGACTGGGCAGCTCAAGCTGACCGGCAACATGGCGATGGTGATGAAGAACGTGCGCGCGGCGAAGGAGTTGGTTGAATCCTGCACGCGCATCCCGACCGATTTCCCCGTATAAACTCATTTTTCGACAATTGAATAGGAGGGGCGATGTGGTACTTTTCGAGCCCGCAAATTGTGCACGGTGAAGGCGCGCTCAGCCATTTGGGCACGCTGACGGGCGAACGCGCCTGCGTAGTAACCGACGCCACCCTGAAGCGCCTGGGCCTTTTGGACCAGGTGCTGGCCGCGCTGGAGCCGGGCGGCATGCAGGTGTTGGTGATCGATTCGGTCGAGCCGGACCCGTCGCTGAAGACGGTGCGCGCCGGGGCGCAGCAGATGCTGGATTTCGCGCCGCAGTGGATTGTGGCGCTGGGCGGCGGTTCGGTGATCGACGCGGCCAAGGGGATGTGGATCCTGTACGAGCGGCCGGATATCGACGCGGCGGCGATCAACCCGATCGAGACGCTGGGGCTGCGCGGCAAGGCGCGCTTCGTTGCCATCCCGACGACGAGCGGGACGGGGTCGGAGGCGACCTGGGCAATCGTGCTGACGGATACGGACGAGCGGCGCAAGCTGGGTCTGGGCAGCCGCGAGGCAATACCGGATTTTGCGATCATCGATCCGGCGCTGGTGGCCGGGTTGCCGGCGCGGCTGCGCGCGGATACCGGGCTGGACGCGTTGACGCACGCGGTGGAGGGGTTCACCAGCACGTATGCCAGCGATTTCACGGACGGGTTGTGCCTGCACGCGGCGAAGCTGGTGTTTGCGAACCTGCCGGCGGCGGTGGCGGGTGATGCGGCGGCGAGCGAGCACATGCACAACGCGGCGACGCTGGCGGGGCTGGGCTTTGGCAATTCGATGGCGGCGCTGGCGCACGGGATGGGACATTCGTTGGGTGGGGTGTTCCATGTGCCGCACGGGCGGGCGGTGGCGCTGTTTTTGCCGTACACGATCGAGTTTTGCGTGCGCGGCGGGGGGACGCGCTATATGGAGTTGGCGCGCGCGCTGGACTTGCCGGCGGGGGATGAGGAGCAGGCCGCAGCGGGGCTGGTGAAAGCGATCCGTGACCTGGAGCGGGCGGTGGGCCAGCCGCTGACGCTGGAAGAGGCGGGGGTTTCGAGGGAGCAGTTGGAGGCGGAGCTGGGGCTGCTGGTGGATAACGCGATGAACGATACGCAGACGATCATGGCGACGCGGATTGCCAGCGATGAGGAGCTGCGGGAGTTATTCCGTGCGGCGTGGGAGGGGAGGACGGTGGAGATTTGAAGAATAGATTAAGAGAACACAGATGAACACAGATAATCAAGAGGATGGATAAGACCGAAGAGAAACACAGATGAACACGGATGGAAAGAAACACAGATGAACACAGATAAGAGAGAAGGTGGGAAGAGGACACAGATGGGCACAGATAAGAGATAGGAAGGGAAAGGAAAGAGAACACAGATGGGGAAAAAGACAAAGATGTACACAGATAAAAGAGAGGTAATATGCCGCCACGCTTGATTGATAACCTTGAGGAAATGACACTGATCAATGCCATCACGGAAAAGATCATTGGTTGTGCTTTCAAGGTGTCCAATACACTGGGGTATGGTTTCCTGGAAAAGGTGTATGAGAATGCGCTGGCGCATGAAATCCGAAAAACCGGTCTGGAGGTAACCCAACAGGCTGAGTTGGATGTAACTTACGATGGGGTGCCGGTCGGGCATTTCTATGCCGATCTGCTTGTGGCAAATAAGGTACTGATTGAGGTCAAAGTGGCGCGCGAACTGGATGAAGCTCATGTCGGGCAGTGTCTGAACTATCTGCGGGCGACCGGTCTGCAATTATGCCTGTTGATTAATTTCGGCAAGAAGCGTGCCCAAATTGAACGAGTCGTGCAATGATCTGTCCATCAATCCCCAGGTTCTCTTCCTATCTGTGTGCATCTGTGTCCTCTCATCTGTGTCCATCTGTGTTTCTCTTCCCACTCTTATTCTCTAATTTATGTACATCCGTGGCTGCTTGATTAAAGTGAGGTGGTTATGTTCGGACGCATGTTAAATGTGGACTTATCGACCGGCGCGGTGGCGTGGGAGCAGGTCCCGGCGGAATGGGTGCGGGATTTCATCGGCGGGTCGGGGCTGGCGGCGCGGCTGTTGTGGGAGGAACTTGATCCGGGGCGCGACCCGTTTGACCCGCGCAGCCCGCTGCTGTTCATCACCGGGCCGCTGACCGGCACGGGCGGGCCGACGCCGGCGCGCATGTCGCTGTGCGCGCGTTCGCCGCAGACTGGATTGTGGGGCGAATCAAATCTCGGCGGGTTCATCGGGCCGGAGTTGCGCTATGCGGGCGTGGATGTGTTGTGGATCAGCGGGCAAGCGACCGAGCCGGTGTATTTGTGGATTCACAACGGCCAGGCGGAGTTGCGCCCGGCCGGGCACCTGTGGGGCAGCGCCGATCCGTATGAAACACAGCGCGCCATCCGTGACGAGGTGGGTGAAGCGCAGGCGAAGGTGGCCAGCATCGGGCTGGCGGGTGAGAACCGTGTACCATTCGCCGGCGTGCTGGCCGATCACGGCCGGCTGGCGGCGCGCACGGGCATGGGCGCGGTGATGGGGGCTAAACGCCTGAAAGCTGTGGCGGTGCGCGGCACCGGCAAGGTTCCGCTGGGCGACGAGGCGGCCTTTAAGCGGCTGCGGTTGCAGGCCAATCAGAATTTGCTCGAACAGAACATGACCGCCATCTTTAAATCGGTGGGCACGTCCGGCGCGCTGGATTATTTGCAGATGATGGGCGACATGCCGCAAAAATACTGGACGGCTGCCAGTTTTGAAGGGGCCGGGTTGATCAGCGGGTCGGAGATGGCGAGCACCATCCTGACCGGCAGCAAGGCCTGCCAGGGCTGCGTGATTGCCTGCGGGCGCGAGGTGCACGTGACGGAAGGGCCGTATGCCACACCGCCCAAGAGCAAGGGACCGGAATATGAGACCATCGCCGCGCTGGGCTCGCAATTGCTGATCGACGATCTGGCACAGATCACCGCGCTGGGCGAGCGCTGCGACCGGCTGGGGATGGACACGATCAGCGCGGGCGGGGCGATCGGGCTGGCGTATTACCTGTACGACCAGGGCCGGTTGACGACAGCCGACACGGGCGGGCTGGAACTGCGCTGGGGCGATGGAAAACCGGCTTTTGTGCTGCTGGATCAGATGGCGCGGCGCGAGGGATTTGGCGCACTGCTGGCGCAAGGTTCGCGGGCGCTGGCGGCGCACTACGGCGACCCAGGCCTGGCAGTGCAGGTCAACGGGCTGGACGTGGCGATGCACGATCCGCGCGCGTTTTCGGGGCAGGCGCTCTCGTACCTGACCTCGCCGCGCGGCGCGTGCCACAACCAGTCGGACTTTTTCAACGTGGAGATGGGCGGCACGATTGACGAGATCGGGATCACGCTGCCGGAACGCTGGGAGGACGCCGGCAAGGCGGCGCTGGTGGCGCGCGACCAGCACTGGCGCACGGCCTGCAACAGCCTGACGGTATGCATGTTTGCCGTGGTGCCGCCTTCCGAGCTGGTCGAACTGCTCTCGGCGGCGCTCGGCGAGCCCTGGACGCCGGAGGACTTGATGGCGGCGGGTGAGCGGGCCTGGAACCTGAAGCGGGCGATCAATTGCCGGCTGGGGCTGACCCCGGCCAGCGAGGTGCTGCCCAGGCTGTTGCTGCAGCCGCTGCCGGATGGCGGGCAGGAAGGCCACGTGCCGGATGTGGCCCTGCTGCTGGACGAGTATTATGCGGCCTCCGGTTGGGAACGGGAGAGCGGAAGACCGAAAGCGGAGACGCTGCGGCGGTTGGGGCTGGATTTTGTGAACCGTGAAGCATAAATCGTGAAGCGTGAACCGTGAATCGTGAAGCGTGAAGCATGAAGCGTGATTCGTAAAGTGCAGGCACGGCAGGGCGTGAAGCGTAGGGGCACGGCAAAGCTTGGAACGACTTTGGCAGTAGCGCACATAGCCGTGCCCGTACCTCGGTGATCCGTAATTTGTGAATTTGATGTGTTGCCAGTAAATTTTGAGCGGCTCAATAGCAAGATTATGCCAATGGAATTTAATTATTCGGGTCGACACGCCACCCTGAGGGTGCAGGTGGTCGACCCCTACCGGAAGGGGCGGACACATTTCTCACACGAGGAATGTCTCCGCCCTCTTTTTGGAAAGTCCCTTGATGACCTATACGTATAACCGATTTTTTTTATAAGCTTTTATTGAGTAAATACCGCCAGAATTTCGCCGAAGTAGGCGCGATGGTAGTCGTTTTGAGGGTAGTTAGCCTGGATGGAGGCGTCCAGGAAATGGGCGGGGTCGAGGTCTTGCCAGTAAATCTTGCGGCATTCGATGGCGAGCGAGGCTTCGGCGTAAACGGGGGCGGCCGCGACGGTTGCGGCCTGCGGGGTGAGCCCGCTGGCGGCGATTTTGTCGCCGTC
>JAPKMQ010000084.1 GCA_026645875.1 Longilinea sp. | reverse complement strand
AACGGCAACGGCCAGCCTGTCCCGCAAACGCCCGCGCCAAGCGAACTCATTTCCACGCCGCCGCCGCCCATCCTGCCGGCCTCCGCCGCACCCCAGGCTGCGCCTGAGGAAATTGCCGCGCCGCAGCCGTTCTCTGATCCGACGCGGGGCAGCCTGCTTTCGGTCGAACCGGTCTCGCCAACCCTCAGCCACCTGGCCTACACTGCCCTGCTCCTTCCGCGCATCCCGCAGCACGTGCTGGTTGGCGAGCTTTCCGAAGAACTGGGGCTGTGGGTGCCGCAATTGTGCCTGGCCTTTGGCTGGCGTCTGGAAGGCATGTCCATCCGCCCGGAGACGCTTCAATTTACCCTGCAAGTTGCGCCCTCCGTTTCGCCGGGCAACGTGGTGCGCATTTTGCGCCAGCGCACCTCGCAGCGCATCTTCAGCCGCTTCCCCGAACTCAAGGAACTCAATCCCTCCGGCGACTTCTGGGCGCCGGGATACCTGATCATCAGCGGTTCAACCCCGCCTCAGCCCAATTTGCTGCACGATTTCGTTGTTCAAACGCGCCGCCGGCAGGGCCTGACGGTGAGTTAAACGCCGCCTGAAACAAGAGGAGCGCCATGCCTCCAGTTCTTTATTTAATCGACGGCCACGCGTTGGCCTACCGCACCTATTTTGCGCTGGCCACCGCTGGCGAGCGCCTGCAAACCCGCTCCGGCGAACCCACCGCCGGTATCTACGGTTTTTGCAGCGTCCTGCTGAAAATACTCGAACAGGACCGCCCCGATTACCTGGCGGTGGCTTTCGATACCGGAAGAACCTTCCGCAACGACCTGTATGCCGACTACAAGGCCACGCGCGCCAAGATGCCCGATGACCTGCGCGCGCAAATCGAGCGCCTGCGCCAGATTGTGGATGCATTCAACCTGCCACGCCTGGAAAAAGAGGGCGTCGAGGCCGACGATGTGCTGGGCAGCATTGCCAAACAGGCCGTCGAGTTGGGCCTGGGCGTCAAAATCATTACCGGCGACCGCGACCTGCTGCAACTGGTGCAGGAGCGCGTCATCGTCAACCTGGCGGGCAACAAACTCTCCGAGGCGCGCGACTTTACCGCTGCCGACGTGATCGAAACGCTGGGCGTGCGCCCCGAACAGGTCATCGAATACAAGGGCCTGGTCGGCGACAAGTCGGACAACATCCCCGGCGTACCCGGCGTGGGCGAAAAGACTGCCGTCGGCCTGCTGCAGCAGTACCCCACCCTGGAAGAGATTTACGCGCACATCGATGAGCTCAAGGGCGCGGTGCGCACCCGACTCGAAAACGGCCGCGAGCTGGCCTTCCTCAGCCGCAATCTGGCCACCATCCGCACCGACGTGGGCGTCTCGCTGGACCTGGAAAAGGCGCGCGCCAACGATCTTGATCTGCCGGCCGTGGAAGCCATCTTTCGCGAGCTGGAATTCCGCACGCTCATCGCGCGCCTGGCCAAACTGGCGCCCGGCTACCAGCCGCCCCAGTCAGCCGCTCCCAGCGGACAGCTTTCGCTGTTTGGCGAACCGGTCACTCAGATCTCGCAAAGCGAAACCTTTGACAACCACTACACCGTCGTCGATACACCCCAAGCGCTCAGGGAACTGCAACAGGTCCTCTCAAAAGCCGATGGCCTGGCGGTGGATACTGAAACCACCGGCGTTGATCCGCTGCGCGCCGAACTGGTGGGCATTTCGCTCTCAGTCGCCGAGGGCCAGGGCTACTACATCCCAGTCGGACACCGCACCGGCGAGCCGCAACTGCCGCTGGAGGCGGTGCGCGCCGCCCTCATGCCGGCTTTCACCGATCCCAAACTGCCCAAATACGGGCACAACGCCAAATACGACCTGCTGGCGCTGCGCCAGGCAGGCCTGGACCTGGCCCCGATCACCTTCGACACGATGATCGCCGGCTTCCTCATCGATCCCGGCTCGCGCGCCCTGGGGCTGAAGGACATGGCCGAGGACACCCTCAGCCTGACGATGACGCACATCGAGGAGCTGATCGGCAAGGGCAAGAATCAGATCAGCATGGACGCCGTACCGGTCGGGCGCGCAGCCCCTTACGCCGCTGCCGACGCCGAAGTGACCCTGCGGCTGGTGGCACCGCTGCGCGCCAAAATGGCCGAGCGCGGCGTGGAAAAGCTCTTCGAAACGGTCGAGATGCCGCTGGTGCCCGTGCTGGCCATGATGGAACAAAACGGCATTGCTCTCGACCTGGATTTTCTCAAGCAGATGTCGGTTGAACTGACCGCCCGGCTGGGCGAGATCGAAACAAAAGTCTACGCTCTGGTCGGCTACACCTTCAACCTCAATTCCACCCAGCAGCTTTCAGACGTGCTGTTTAAAACGCTCCGGCTGCCGCCGCCCGATCCGCGCAAGAAGACCGCCAGCGGGCACTATTCCACCTCCGCCGACGTGCTGGAGGAACTGCGCGGCCAGCACGACGTGGTGGACCTGATCCTGGAGAACCGCGAGCTGTCCAAGCTCAAGTCCACCTACCTGGACGCGTTGCCGCTGGAAGTCAACCCGGCCACCGGGCGCGTGCACACCTCCTTCAACCAGGTCGGCTCGGTCACCGGGCGGCTGGCATCGTCGGATCCCAATCTGCAAAACATTCCCACGCGCACCGAACTGGGCCGCAAGGTGCGGCAAGCTTTCGTTGCTGCGCCCGGCCACCTGCTGCTCTCGGTGGACTATTCGCAGATCGAGCTGCGCATCGTAGCGGCCATGTCTGGCGACGAGGCCATGCGCGCTGCCTTCCTGGCCGGGCAGGATATTCACGCTGCCACCGCCGCGGCCATCCTCAACATCCCGCTCGCGCAGGTGAACAAAGACCAGCGCCGCAACGCCAAGGCCATCAACTTTGGTCTGATCTACGGCATGAGTTCCTTCGGGCTCAGCCGCAGCACCGGTCTGACCCTGGCCGAGGCCGAAAACTTCGTCAAGGCCTACTTCGCCCAGTTCCCAGGTGTGCGCAGCTACCTGGATGACATCCGCCGCCAGGCGGGCCAGCGCGGGTACGTTGAAACCCTGCTGGGCCGGCGGCGCTACTTCCCCAACCTGCAAAGCGGGTCGAATTACAACCTGCGCGCGCGCGAAGAACGCGAGGCCATCAACGCGCCCATCCAGGGCACCGCCGCCGACATCATGAAGCTGGCCATGATCGCGCTGCCCCCCGCGCTCCAAAAAGCCGGCCTGCACGCGCGCTTGTTGTTGCAGGTGCACGATGAACTGGTGCTGGAGATACCTGAAAACGAATTGCAAGGGACGGCCCGCGTGGTGCAGGATATAATGGAAAATGCTTATCCGCTCTCCATCCCGCTGGAAACCGAAGCCCGATCGGGAATCAGTTGGGGTGTGTTGCAGCCGCTCAAATAAAATCACAAAGACAAGCAGGTGACCATGACCGGTAACCAGGATACCTATAAAAACGCGATGAACCAGGGCCACAATGCCGCCTGGGAGCAAAACTGGGACGAAGCCGCCCGGTGGTATCAGCAAGCTCTGGACGCGCTTCCCAACGATGCCGTGGCGCTGACCAGCCTGGGGCTGGCGTTGTTCGAACAGCGCCGCTATGACGAGTCGCTCGGTTTTTACCAGCGCGCCGCCAATTTGTATCCCAACGACCCCGGACCGCTGGACAAGATGGCGCACCTCTACGAGCTGCAGGGGCGCATCCCTGAGGCCGCGCAGGTGTGGATGACCGCTTCCAATTTGCATCTCAACCTGCGCGACGCCGACAAGGCGGTTTCTGATCTGCAACAGGCCATCGCGTTGCAACCCGAAAATGTGAACGCGCGCTCGCGCCTGGCGATGATCCTGGACAAACTGGGTCGCAAGAACGAAGCTGTCACCGAATACCTGGCGGTGGCCAGCCTGCTGCAAACCACCGGTGATAAAGCCAAGGTCAACCAGATCATCCAGTACCTGTACCAGTCGCAGCCCGAGAACCCCGAACTGCGCCATGCGTTGACCCTGCTGCGCAACAAGCAGCCGCTGCCGCGTCCGGCCAAAGCCCGGCGCAGCAGCACCGGCCCGATCCCGGCCGAACCATCCCACCAACTCGAAAAAGCCAAAGAAGCGCCGCAGACACCTGACCCAATCCAGGAGGCGCGCCAATCGGCCATGGCCGAACTGGCCGCCATGCTGTTCGCGCAGGCCGACGAAAGCCAGACCGGGCATAGCAGCCGCCGCGGCATCAGCGCGCTCACGCGCGGCACGGGCGGCCTGTCGCTGGAGCAGGCCGAACAGACCCGCATCCTGCTGCACCTGGGCCAGGCGATCGAATCGCAGGTGCAGGGCCACGATAAACAGGCCGCCGAGGAATTGGAACGCGCCGCGGATATCGGCCTGCGCCAGCCGGCCGCGTACTATGACCTGGGACTGCTCACCTGGCAAAATAATCCGCAGGCCTCCTTGCGCTACCTGCAGGAATCCGTCAAGCATCCCGATTACGCCCTGGCTTCCTACCTGTTGATGGCAAAAATCCAGGAACAGGGCGGTGAAATGACCGACGCAGTTGCCAACGCGCTGCAGGCGCTGCGTCTGGCCGATATGCAAACCGTGGCCGTGGGCGAAGCCGACGACTTGCGCCAGATTTATGATCCCATCATTGAATCCCAAACCCAGACCAGCGACCCGAAGGCGCTGGGGGACGTTTACCGCACCGTGATGGAACAGGTGATGCGCCCCAACTGGCGTGATTACCTGCGCCTGGTGCGCACCCAGTTGCCGCCACAACCGGAAGGCACGCCACCGCTGCCCCTGGCAGAAATGTTACTTGAATCGCGCAGCAGCCAGGTGGTCGAAGCCCAGGCAGTCATCCGCCGGTTGGCGGCCCAGGGCCGAACGCGCTCGGCCATGGAAGCAGCCTACAACGCGCTGGAAGCCGCCCCCACCTACCTGCCACTGCACGTCCAGATGGGCGAATTGCTCATCCAGGAGGGGCGTTCACAAGACGGCGTGGACAAATTCATGCTGGTGGCAACGCTTTACGCGCTGCGTGGCGAGGCCGAACAGGCCATCCGTCTGCTCACCCGCGTCACGCAGATGGCCCCCATGGATATCTCCGTGCGCAACCGGTTGATCGATTTGCTCACCGCCAATGGCAAGATCGACGGCGCTTTGCAGCAGTACGTCGACCTGGCCAATGTTTTTTACCAGCTGGCCGACCTGGATTCCGCCAAGGCAACCTATGTGACTGCCCTGAAGCTGACCTCAAAATCCAAGAACGGACCCACCTGGATTGCCCAGATTCTGCCAAAGCTGGCCGATATCGACATGCAGCGCCTGGATATGAAATCCGCGCTGCGCACCTACGAGCAATTGCGCACGGCCATTCCGAATGAGCCCGAACCGCGCGCACTGTTGATCAACCTGCACTTCCGCATGGGCCAGGATGCCGCCGCCATGAACGAGATAGATGCCTACCTGACCGCCCTGGAAAGCGTAGGGCGGCGCGAGCAAGCCATCCAGTTTGTCGAATCCATTGCGCTTGAGCACCCCAACCAACTGGAAGTGCACAAACGCGCTGCCGGGCTGCTGATGCACGCCGGCGAGATCGACCGTGCCATCGTGCAAATGGATCAGATTGCGACCGGGCTGCTCAAGGGCGGCAACCGCGTGGCAGCCATCGCCATACTGGAGGATATCCTTGCGCTCAACCCGGCCAACGCGGAAAAATATGAGCGCATGCTGCGCCAGGCGCGCGGCGACTGATTCAGTTCAAGCGCGCTTGCCCAGCGAGGCCGCGTAAACCGCGAACAAAGCCTCGCCGTCAATGCCCAATTCGGCGTTGAGCGTGTCGTCATCGTAAGCGGCGATGGCACACACCCCGCTGCCCACAGCCTGGGCGGCAAGGTATAAATTCTGGCAAACATGCCCCGCATCCAAAAACAGGTAGCGGTAGCCGCGCTCGCCGTAACGCCAGTACATGCGCTCCAACACTGCCACCCAGAAAAAGGTCACCGCGCTGGTGGCAACCTGCTTTTGTTCGTAGCATCCCCGGGTCAGGCGCTCGTTGACATCCTCGCTGCCGTCCAGCAGCAGCAGGGCATGCTCGCCGGCCACGTAACGGTACAGGCCGGGCTGCAACCCGCTGACACGGTTGACCAGCAGGTAGGTCTCAAAGGCATGCCGCGCGCCCGCCGAGGGCACGTTGCGCAGCGTCACCGGTCGGGCGGTCACCTGGCGCACGCCCTGCGTGGTCCACAACAGAAAGCTCAGCTCTTCCAGGCTGAGCGGCTGGTCGCTGTAATGGCGCACCGTGATGCGCTCTTCGATGGCAGTCCGCAAGTCGATGTCTGGCACCTGCACCCGGTCGGGTTCGGGCAGGGCGATTAACGCACTCGTTGGCGGATAGTCCAGTTCCAGCGGCGGCTGCGGCACACCCTGGCTTTGCAGCGAGGGTTCGGCGTACTTTGATTTGGTCTTTTCAAGAAATTCTCGGCCAATACCAATCGTCATGGGAACCTCCGTGGGAATCGATGAGAGATGAGTTGATGAGTAATGAGTTCTGAGGAGACCGGCGGATGGGGAATTTGGATTCCTGTTCTTTTTCGTGTGTTTCGTGAATTTCGTGGTGATTTTTTCTTTCCAGGACGAACTTTTACCCCGTTCAACTACGCTTTTTCGCCAGCCTTCTTCGCACTGCCGCCAGAGCGCCGCCCAATTCGGGCACGCGCAGCGCAGCCATCGCGGCCGCGTAGGCAGCCACGCCCAGCAGCGCGCCGCCAATCAGGCGCAGCACTTCCGGCACAGACAGGGTCAGCGCCAGCCAGCCCCACAACACCAGTCCCATGCCCAGCGAACCCAGCGCGCCCAGCAGCAGCGCGCGCGGCACGCCCGCCCCGCCCAGTCCGCCTAAACGCCGCCGCAACAGAAACAGCAGCACGCTCATTTCCAAAAATGTCGCCAGCGAATTGGCCAGCGCCAGGCCGCCGTGCGGCATCCAACCCCAGGCGGCAAACAACCGGGCGAAAAGAAAGCTGAAGGCCACGTTCAGGCTCATGGCAATCACGCCCACCAGCACCGGCGTGCGCGTGTCGTGCAGCGCGTAAAAGGCACGCACGATCACCTCCAGCACCGAATGGCCCACCAGTCCCAGCGCGTACCACAGCAGCGCCCAGGCCACCATCTCGGTCGAACGGGAGGTGAAGCTGCCACCCTCATATAATACCCGGATCAGCGGCACGCGCAGCAGGATCAATCCGACGGCGGCCGGCAGCGCCAGCAGCAGCACGCCGCGCAGGCTGCCAGCCAGCGAATCGCGCAGCTCGCCCAGTTTGCCCAGCGCGGCCTGCGCCGAAAAGGTGGGCATAGCCGCCACCGCCACCGACTGGGCAATCGCCACCTGCGGCATCAGCATCCAGGTGAAGGCCAGCGAAATGGCCGAAACGCTGCCTTCGGGCAGGCTGAGTGCGATGATGGTGTTGACGATGAAGTTCAACTGCACCACCGCCACACCCAGGATGCGCGGACCCATCAGGCGCAGCACCTCGCGCACTTCGGGCATGCCGCGCCCCAGCGATGGTGTATAACGCCCGCCCAGGCGCAGCAGGTCGGGGGTTTGCACCAGCAAATGCAGCAGCGAGCCAATCAGCGCGCCCCAGGCCAGCCGGCTGATGCCCATCTGCGCCGGCAGCAGCAGCACGCCCAGAATCTGGCCCAGTGAGTACATGGCCGGCGCGATGGCGGGCAGCCAGAAGCGCTGATGCGCGTTGAGCACGCCCATCGCCAGGCCGCTCAGCCCAAAGATCACCACGGTCGGCAGCATCACGCGCAACAGCGCCACCGTCAGCGCCTCCTGCCCCGGCGACTGGCCGGGTGCCAGCAAGTACAGACCGTAGCGCACCACTTGCGGCGCAAAGACTGCCGCCAGCGCCGCCGCCAGCGTCAGGATCAACAGCAGCAGATTGGCCACCGCCGAAGCCAGCGTCCAGGCGCGCTCACGCTGCTCGTGCGCCAGCAGCCCGGTGAAGGTGGGAATGAAGGCCGATCCCAACGCGCCGCCTGCCATCAAGTTGAACAACAGCTCGGTGACACGGTTGGCCGCGTTGAATGAATCCAGATCCGCGCTGGTGCCAAACACGCGGTAGATGAGAATGCCGCGCAGCAAACCGACCGCCTGGGTGATCAAAAAAGCCGCCATCACTGTCCCGGCAGCGCGGGCGATCTGACGCACAGGTTGGGCGGATGAATCCATACCGTCGATTATACCTGTGTTCGCCCTCCTGACCCCTTAAGGCAACAGTTCGCGTGCGGGGTTTGCGTCTGCATGCCAGAGGGACTATACTAAAGCCAGACTGCGCCTGTTGTGCGCGGCATGATCCTGATTTATGAACGTTGCGGAGGAACCATGGATGCGGATCGCCCGGAAACCAGCAAGGATGAAGAAATCGTAGAAGCCGCTGCGGCGGATGTGAACGCCGAAACTGGCCCGGCGGAGGAAGCGCAGGCACCAGCCGACACGATCTACCAGCCTGAAACACCGCGCCGCTCCTGGTTCGGTTCGGTGATGAATTTCCTCTTCAGCACCGAAACGGCGGTCGGGCGGGTCATGCGCCGCACGCTGCGTTGGACGGCCTTCGTGCTGATCCTGTTTGCCGCCGGCGCGCTGGCGATGTACTTCTGGCGGGTGCGCCCCACCGAGCAGATCCTGGCGCAGACCGCCGCGCAACTGGTGGCGGTGCAGAGCGAAATCGACGGCGCGCGCAACCAGGTGGCTGACAGCCAGGCGGAGATGAGCGCCATGCAGGAACGGCTGCAGGCCGCGGAAAGCACCTCCCAGGCCGCCACTCAGCGCCTGCTGCTCACCACGCTGCGCAACGACATCGCCGCCGCGCGCGTGGCCCTGGTCGCCGACAAGGACGTGGCCGCCGCCATCCTCAACCTCTCCGCCGCCGAACTGGATTTGAAGGAACTGACCCCGGCCATTGACAGGCTGAACGCCTCGCTGGCCGGCGAATTGCAGCAGCACCTCAAGCGCATCCAAACCGGGTTGAACACGCGCCCGGTCAATCAGACTGGCCTGGCCAACGAACTGTTCGCTTTCGATGTCAAACTGCTTGGTTTGCAGGAATTGATGTTCCCGGAAGAAGATTGATAACCGCAAAGAAAGTAAGAACGCGAAGACACAATTTGGAAAGAGAGAAGATCAGTCCGGATTTGCGGACTGATCTTCTTTTGACCATCTTTAGCCTTCTTTGCGGCTGTTTCCTTTCTGCTTTCTTTCTCACCAATTCTTCTTCGCAGCCTTTCCTTCTTGGCGGTTAATATTTCCTACAGTATTTGGCTCAACACGCCCATCGGGTCGACCCACTTGAACGCGCCGCCAACGCGCCAGGCGCAATAGGCTGCCATCTCCTGTGCCGACGCGCTCACGTCGTAGTGCGCCAGGCTGTCCAACCGCGCCCCGGCCGGCCCGACGCGCGCCTCGAAGTGCAGGTGCGGCGCCAGCGCGTTGCCGCTCTGACCCACCGTGCCCAGCGCCTGCCCGCAGGTGACCTCGTCACCCACGTTTACATCCGCCGTCGAACCCAGGTGCGCGTACAGGATATACAGGGATTGGCTTTCTTCATCCCATTGAAACGGCTCCGGCGGCACAGGGCAGGTCAATGGATCGTTGGGTGGGCGCGACGGCCACGCTTCCAGCGTGCGGTATTGATCCTGTAAATCTGCGGGCAGATCCTCCAGCGGCGTCTCAATGATCACCGCCGCGCCATACGGAAAGCGCTCCGGCTGCACCAGCGCCACCGTTCCGGGCAGCGCCGCCTGCACCGTGCGCCCCGGCACGGCTATGCGCGCCGCGCTGGCTGGGTCGAAATCGCCGATGTCGACGCCCTGGTGCGGCATGTCCGAGCCCGGCGCGGGCGGATCGAACGGGTTGCTGATGCGCGCCAGCAGTTCGGCCTGGGTGAAGCCCTGCAGCGGCGAACAGAACGCCAGCGGCGAGGCCGTTTCGGTGGGCGTTGGCGCGGCCTGGGTTTCGGTCGCGGCAGGCAGCAATGTGACCGTTGGCAAATTTGTCGCAGAAATCATTGGTGCCATTGTAGCGGCTGCTGGCTGGCAGGCTGTCAGTAGCAGCAATATTCCCAACATAGGAAACCACAGGCTCTTCAATCATCACTCCCAAAAATTATTCAACCTGAAGCTTATCATAAAAGCGCCATCCACGGTCCAAAAATAAAAGCGAGCCCATGTTTAGACCTTATTACTCTTTCGGGCTAAGTGTAAGTATGGCCGGTTTCTTTAACATTAATAACACACGCCCCCCATCGCTGATGGGGGGCGTGTGTTATAATTTTGGTGCCGAAGGTGGGAATCGAACCCACATTCCTTTCGGAACACGATTTTGAGTCGTGCGCGTATGCCTGTTCCGCCACTTCGGCCTTGTGAGCACTTAGTATATCCATTTCTCTCTGAAGGGTCAAGGATTCTCATGCGTCTGGGAATTATTGGACTGCCGCAATCCGGCAAAACAACATTGTTCAACGCGCTCACCCGCGGCACGCAGCCGACCGGGGCCACCGGGCGCATCGAAGTGCACACCGCCGTGGTGGACGTGCCCGATCCGCGCGTCGACCGGCTGACCGACATGTTCAAACCGAAGAAGAAGATCTATACCAAGGTCACCTACAGCGACATCGCCGGACTGGACGGCTCGGCCAGCAAAGCGGGCATCTCCGGCACGCTGCTCAATCAACTCAGCCAGATGGACGGGTTCATCGAGGTGGTGCGCTGCTTCGAGGACGAGAATCTGCCGCACCCCAGCGGCAGCATCGATCCGCTGCGCGACATCCTGGCCATGGACAGCGAATTCGTGCTCAACGACCTGATCGCCATCGAGCGCAAGCTGGAACGCCTGGCCGAGGAGCGGAAGAAGGGCGCCGGTCGCGATAAGGCCGTCATCGAGCGTGAAATCGAGTTGTTCACCCGGCTGCAGGCCGCGTTGAACGAGGAAACCCCGTTGCGCGACGTGGAAATCGGCGCTGAGGAAGAAAAGATGATGGCCGGTTTCGGTTTTCTCAGCCGCAAGCCGCTGCTGGTGGTGCTCAACCTGGCCGAAGGCCAGCGCGCGCCGGAAATTGCCTATGCGCACAAGCACACCCAGCTCGTTGCGCTGCAGGGCAGGCTGGAGATGGACATCGCCCAGCTCTCACCCGAAGAGGCCGAACTGTTCCTGCAGGAATACGGTATCGAGGAACCCAGCCTGAACAAGATGATCCGCCTGTCCTACGACCTGCTCGGGCTGCAATCCTTCTTCACCGCCGGCGAGGACGAATGCCGTGCCTGGACCGTGCGCCGCGGCGCGCTGGCCCCCGAAGCCGCCGGCGTGATCCACACCGATCTGCAAAAGGGCTTCATCCGCGCCGAGGTGGTGGCCTACGATGACCTGATGACGCTGGGCAGCATGGCCGCGGCCAAGGCACACGGCAAACTGCGCCTGGAGGGCAAGGAGTATCCCGTCAAAGACGGCGACATCCTCAACATCCGGTTTAATATCTAGGAAAGAAAACCACAGAAAACCACAGAGACTCA
>JAPKMQ010000083.1 GCA_026645875.1 Longilinea sp. | reverse complement strand
AATGACGAAATACAACACCAATACTTCGGCAGCGTTATTAATGACGCTATGCTGCAGCGCGGCTGGCGCCCACACCAAGGTGCCAGGCCCCGCATTTTGATATTCATTGCCAACCTGGAAGTACCCCGTTCCCGCCAGGACCATGTAGAGTTTGTCTTCACCCACATGGATATGCACCGGCTGGCTCTGCCCGGGCGCCAGGCGTGTGATACCCACCAGCATGTTGTCGCTGGCGTTCAAGGTGGCTTTGTAGGGCTTATCCTCTTCGCCGCCTATGAATTCTTCCGGATTAAAAAAGAATTTACTGCGTGGCTCTTCCATTTTTTCCTCTTGCCCATTTATCCAGACTCTACGTGCATCCGCCTTAATTATCACAAAAGCAGGTCAATAATTCAATCCTCCTGTTGAAAAAACCAGGAATCCGTATGTTATAATATTGTGAATGATGTCAGAAAATCCTTCACCCGCTCCGATCGAAGACAGCGAGCAAACGGCACAGCAATTGCCGCCGCCCGCCGCGCCCCCTGCCAGCACGCGCGGTCCGATGATCAAAATCATCATTGCCGCGGTGGTCATCGTCGCGGTGTTGATTTTTGGTCTGGTGATGCTGCTGCGCGCGGACGCCAGCACGACCAGCGAAATTCGTGACATTTTCATCATCTTCATGGCCTTGGAATCGCTGGTGCTTGGTGTGGCGTTGGTTATTTTGATCATCCAGCTCGCGACTCTGATCAACCTGCTTCAAAATGACATCAAACCGATCCTGAAATCCACCAACGAAACCGTCAACACCCTGCGGGGCACGGCAACCTTCCTCAGCAACAATGTCACCGAGCCAGTCATCAAATTGAACGAGTATCTGGCTGGTTTAAAGAAATTCCTGGATATCCTCCGCCCCGGTCGGCGGTAGTCCGGGCGAAAATTCAACTCGCATTTGGATCGAAAGGAGATTTTCCCATGGCAGAACGAGATGATTTTGGGGCGTTTGTGATTGGGTTCATTGTGGGTGCAGTTTCAGGCGCCGTGACGGCCCTGCTGTTGGCACCTCAGTCCGGAGAAGAAACCCGCACCTATATCAAGGAAAAAGCGATCGAAATCGGCGACACCGCCAGCAAGACCATCAACGAGACCTACGAACAGGCTCAGGTGTCTGCAAACGATGCCGTTAAACGGGCAGAGCACGTCCTTGCGGATGCCAAGAAACAGGCTGCTGAACTGACGGAAAAGGGCAAGACTGTTTATGAACAACAGAAGTCCAAAATCGTCAGCACCCTTTCCAAATCAAGCGAACTGCCGCCCGCCGAGGGTTAGGCGATTCGTTTTCATCCATCAAAATCAACCAACCGGCGAGGATGAATCCTCGCCGGTTTTGTTATAGGTCGAATTGGAGCGCCCACAGCACTCCGGGAACCGCCTCGATCACGTCGCTGGCCAAAACAGGCGCAGGGCTGCCGAGGTTTTGGGCTGCGGCAAGGCCAGCCTGGGCGTGAATCCACGCCCCAGCGACCGCGGAATCCCAGGCCGGCCGACCCTGGGCCAACAACCCAGCCACCAACCCGGCCAACACGTCGCCGCTGCCGGCTTTCGCCAACGCCGAGGTTGCCACCGGGATAATGCAGGCCCGGCCGCTTCCATCCGCAATCACCGTCAGCGCGCCTTTTAAGATCACCGTGGTCTTCCATTTTTGGGCAAAGGTGCGCGCAGTTTCCCATCGATCCGACTGGATCTGCTCCACGGTCAGGCCGGTTAATGTGCTCATCTCGCCCGGATGGGGTGTCAGGATCGAACCCTGCGGCAGCAACTCCGGCCAGTTTTTTAGCCGTGCCATCAACCGCAACCCGTCCGCGTCCACCACCATCGGCGGCAATTTGACAGTTCCATCTATTGGTTTGACAACCTGCGCGGTCAGGAATCCAAGCGAAGCCGGTTTGCCAGAGGAGTGTGTGCCGGTGAGCAACTTTTCAATGAATGCCGCCGTGGTCTCCTCACTGCCCAAACCAGGACCAACCAGCAGCGCCGTCACGCGTTCAAGGTTCTTCAAAACCAGGTCCGCTGCTCCCTCGGCGATCATGCCCATTTCATGCGGCAGCAGCAACCAGGTAGCCTCGGGAAATTGCCCGGCCAGACTTGCGTGCAACGGCGCGGGCACGGCCAGGCGAACCAACCCGGCACCGATCCGGTAAGCCCCGCGGGCGGACAGGAGCGCAGCACCGGTGTAGTAGGTCGAACCCGCCGCGATTAAAAGCGTGCCAAAGGTGCCTTTGTGGGCGGTGTCTGGCCGATCCGGCAGGCAGCGCGCAGTGGTTTCGCCGTCCGCCATGAACAGGCTAACATCCCGGGCGACTTTCAGGTCTGCCGGCAAATCAAGATCAACGACACGCAATTCGCCAACCAGATCGAATGCCGGATAACGCAATAGCCCCTGTTTGACGGCCTGCATGCAGATGGTGACTTCGGCAGGAATGGCTTCTTCTGCAACCTCGCCGCTGTCGCAATCCACCCCAGAAGGACAGTCGATCGCGATCACGCGCAAATCTCCCATGAATTTGTTGACTACGCGCATAACAGGTACCAACTCATCCCGCAACGGCAATTGGAACCCTGTTCCTAGCACACCGTCCAGGAGTACAACTGCGTCCTTCAGCCAGGCGGTCAAAACATGGTATTCCGGATCATCCGCCGCCGATGTGATTTCCACCTCCGCCAGGCGTGCCCGCTTAAGCAGCCCATCCTCTTCAGGCCGCGGCCGCACCAGGTAAGCTTTTGCCTGCCAGCCGGCTTTGGACAGGATTTCCAGCGCCACCAACGCGTCGCCGCCATTATTACCTGAACCCACCAGCGCAGTCACCTGGTGGGACTCTTCTTCACCGTATTCCGCCTCAACCAGGGCCGCCACGCCACCCCCGGCGCGTTCCATCATCTCCATGTAACTCACCCCGCGCGCATCGGCTTCACTCTCGATCGCGCGCATCTGTTCGACGCTTACCACCAACATGGGGCCCTCCTGGATTGTTTAATTGCTGGAACATGGAAATTATACTCCGGCAGCGTTGCATTGGTACGCGGCTCATTCAGGTATAATCACTCCTATGCAAAAAACCATCGCTGTCACCGTCTTCATTTCAGGAATGGTCAGCCTGGCCGTTGAAATGGCGGCTTCGCGTTTGTTGGGAAATTACTTCGGCGCCAGCAACCTGATCTGGGCAACCATCATCGGCTTGATTCTGATTTATCTCACCGCAGGCTATTACCTGGGCGGCGCCTGGGCTGATAAATCTCCCCGGCCGGCCACCTTCTATCAGATTCTGGCGTGGGCGGGTTTTACCATCGGCCTGATCCCGCTCGTCTCGCGCCCCATCCTGCGCGCTGCGGCCAACGCCTTCGACGGATTGCAGCTCGGCGCGATGATCGGCGCGTTCGCCGCGGTGCTCATCCTGTTCAGCATCCCGGTCACGCTGCTGGGCACGGCATCTCCGTTTGCCGTGCGCCTTTCGCTGCAAGATTCGCGGCAGGCTGGCAGCGTCGCCGGGCGCATTTACGCAATTTCAACGTTGGGTTCCTTCGTTGGCACATTTCTGCCCGGTCTGGTGTTGATCCCGTTGATTGGCACTTATCGCACCTTTCTGGCCTTCAGCATGATCCTGATCCTCACCGCGCTGGCCGGGTTGTGGATTGCGGCCGGATGGCGCAAGGTGGCTGTGCTGGGCTGGATGCCGATCGTGATCATCGGCCTGTGGTTCTTCGGCCTGGGCGGCGGCGATAAAGATTCACAGGGCATGATTTTCGAGACCGAATCGGCTTATAACTACATCCAGGTCATCCAGCAGGACGGGTACACCATCCTGCGCCTGAACGAAGGTCAGGGCATGCATTCAATGTACCATCCCACCCAGCTCAATTATTTTGGACCGTGGGAGCAGGTGCTGGTCGCACCTTTTTTCAATTCAGCCCCGTACGGGGTTGAGCAGGTGAAAAGCATGGCCATTGTCGGCCTGGCCGCCGGCACCACTGCGCGCCAGGCTTCGCTGGTGTACCCGGACATTCAAATCGACGGCATCGAAATCGATCCCAAGATCGTCGCGGCGGCCCGCACCTATTTCGACATGAACGAGCCCAACCTGAATGTGATCATCCAGGACGGCCGCTTCGCCCTTGCCAACAGTCCCAACCGGTACGATATCATATCGGTGGACGCCTACCGCCCTCCCTATATTCCCTGGCACATGACCACCCGGGAATTTTTTCAAATCGTTTATGACCATTTGGAGGACGACGGCGCAATGGCAATCAACGTAGGCCGCGCGCCCTCCGACCGGCGTTTGATCGAAGCTCTTGTAGGTACGATCAAAAGCGTTTTCCCCTCCGTTTACGTGATGGACCTGCCAAATTCCTTCAATTCGATCGTCTTTGCTTCTCGCCAACCTACCGGGGTGGAGAATTTGCAGCAGAATTTTGCCGCACTGGTTCAGCAACCGCAAACCCCTGCGCTGCTGCTGGATACCATGGCGATCACCTTGACCAACCTGCAACCCACCCCGCAGAGCGATACCGTTTTTACCGACGATCTGACCTCCATCGAATGGCTCACCAATGACCTGGTGATGGATTTCTTTACCAGTAGCGAAATGGAAGGCATACAACCATGACTATCTTGCGCAAGATCACCGCTGTCATCGTCAGCATCCTGCTGCCGTTCTTCCTGTTGATGACGGCCATCCGGCTGGTCTTTCAACCGGTCTTTTTACAGGTGGAATACAACGCGCCGGGTTTTCCGGAGGACCCGTACGGTTTCACCGTCGAAGATCGCCTGAAATGGGGCGGAATATCGTTGGATTACCTGTTCAACAATGCCGGGATCTCCTTCCTGGCGGACCAACGCCTGCCCGATGGAGCGCCGCTGTACAATGAGCGCGAATTGGGCCACATGCTGGACGTCAAGAATCTGGTCCAATTGATGCTCAAGGTCTGGTTGGGCCTGTTTGTGATGCTGGCGCTTGGGCTGATCTGGGCCTGGCGGGGAGACTGGGTGCCCGAATTCAGCCGGGCGTATGCGCGCGGCGGCTGGCTGACGCTGGGCATCATCGGGGCCATCCTAATCGCCATTGTGGTGAGTTTCGACTGGCTTTTCACGGCCTTTCACCGTATTTTCTTCACCGGCGACTCCTGGCTATTTCTGTATTCCGACTCGCTCATCCGGCTCTTTCCGCTGCGCCTCTGGCAGGATGGTTTCATCGCGATGGGCGTCGTGACAGCGCTGCTGGCGATCGTCTTCATCCTCGGCGGAAATCTACTGGCTCGCAAGCGTTCGTAAGCCACAATATCCAACAAAAAAAACGGCTGAGATTCAGCCGTTTTTTTTGTTGCTTGCCTGCACGGAATTTATTTCTTTTCCGCCTGTTTGGCAACCGCAGCGGCTTTGGCCGCGATCTCGGCTGTGTCGCCCAGGTAGTAGTGGCGAATTTCCTTGCAATCATCATCCAGTTCATATACCAACGGAACGCCGGTCGGGATGTTCAGTTCGACGATCTCGTCATCGGATATGTTCGAAAGGTGCTTGACCAGCGCGCGCAGGCTGTTGCCGTGCGCGGCAACCAACACGTTCTGGCCGCTCTTGATGCGCGGCACGATGCTCGAATGCCAGAACGGCATGACGCGTTTGAGTGTCAATTCGAGGGACTCGCACGCCGGCAGTTCTTCCTTTGTCAGGCCAGCGTAGCGGCGGTCAAAGCGCGGGTGGCGTTCATCATTCCAGTCCAACGCGGGCGGCGGCGTGGCATAGCTGCGCCGCCAGATCAGGACCTGTTCCTTGCCGTACTTTTCGGCAGTCTCTGCCTTGTTCAAGCCCTGCAGCGCGCCGTAATGTCGCTCATTCAACTGCCAGGCGCGTTCCACCGGGATCCACATCAGGTCCATTTCATCCTGAACAATCCACAGGGTGCGGATGGCCCGTTTGAGCACGGAAGTATAGGCGAAATCGAAACTGAAGCCTTCCTTCTTGAGCAATTGTCCACCCAGGTGGGCCTCTTTGACGCCGGTTTCGGAAAGATCGACATCCGTCCAGCCCGTGAAGCGGTTTTCAAGGTTCCAGGAGCTTTCGCCATGCCGGATTAAGACTAATTTATACATACTACCCTCGCAAGTTGCCGAATTTTGGTTTTCTGTTGCTCTGATTTTACCCGAAAAATCTCTGATGTGCTTAAGATAGGCAAACAAAGACAGCGCAAGGAAACCCTGCGCTGTCCAGGTCTGGATCTTCGATTAGCGAACGGCGACAGGATTGTCCGCGTTAGCAGACGGATCAAAGATGTGGAAGTTGTCCATATTGAAGGCAACCTGCACCTTGCTGCCGATGGTGAAGCGGGTGCGCGGATCGACGCGCGCGACAAAGCTGTTCTTTCCGCTGACCAAATACAGGAAGATTTCGTTGCCCATCAATTCGGTCACGTCCACTTTTGCGTCCACCGGGGCGGCATGAATGCCTGGCGGGACAAACAGCGGATTGTGAATGTCTTCCGGGCGGATGCCAAAGATAACCTGCTTGCCGGCATAGGGCATATAGATCGCGGCGCGGTCCTCGGGCACCTTGACAGCAAATTCATTGGCGTCCACAAACAGCTCGGAGCCGTCCTTCCGCAGGGAGGCCGGGAAGAAGTTCATGGCAGGCGAGCCGATGAAACCAGCCACGAACATGTTCGCAGGCTTGTCGTACAACGTCTGCGGCGTGTCCAATTGCTGCAGAATACCCTTATTCATCACGGCGATGCGCGAGGCCATGGTCATGGCTTCCGTCTGATCGTGCGTGACGTAGATAAAGGTGGTTTGCAGGTTGAGATGCAGCTTGCTGATTTCCGCGCGGGTTTGCACGCGCAGTTTGGCGTCCAGGTTCGAGAGCGGCTCATCGAACAAGAACACTTTTGGTTCGCGGACAATGGCGCGGCCGACGGCGACGCGCTGGCGTTGACCGCCAGATAATTCGCGCGGCCGGCGCTTGAGCAGCGCTTCGATGCCCAATACCTGCGCGGCGTTCTCCACACGCTGTTTGATTTTGTCCTTCGGCAGCTTGCGCAGCTTGAGGCCGAAAGCCATATTGTCATAAACAGTCATGTGCGGATACAACGCGTAGGATTGGAACACCATGGCAATGTCGCGATCTTTCGGCGGCACATCGTTAACAACCTGATCTCCGATCTTGACACTGCCCGAGGTCACCTCTTCGAGACCAGCCAGGCAACGCAGGGCCGTGGTCTTGCCGCACCCCGAGGGGCCGACCAGGACCAGAAACTCTTTGTCAGCGATCGAGATGTTCAGATCGTTGAGGGCCACAAAGTCCCCGAACCTTTTATTGACGTGCTCAAAAGTTACACTTGCCATAGAATTCCTCCTTCCGACAGTATATAGTGATTTGATTATAGGTCCCCCCAAGGAAAATTGCAATCAATAATGACAGAGCAATTTTCCGATTTCCCCATTTGATGCCTGGCCACTTGGCCAGGTGGAATACTCGACCTATTTCTGTTCAGGTTAACTCCTGGGGAGGATGTCAAGAAAACCGTCTGCCATTATGCTAAAGGCTGAGTTTTGACTTTTGGGAGTGTCCGCGATGAAATCCTCTTCAACCTATCCGACTCTGGGCCAAATGGTAACCTGGACGGCCATTTTTTACGCCTGTTTTGGCATCCTGCTCAGCATCCTGGGTTGGATCTTGAATACCGCCAGCGATAACATCCTTCTGGGCATGCTGGGGTTGGACACCCCCCTTTGGGCGACAGGTTGGCTTTTTCTCCTATTTTGCGTGCCCACGTTCGCACTGGTCGGAGCTTTCAGCGGCATCATCATTTACCGGCCAGTCCGGGCAATCATGCAATTCCTCCGGAATAAACAGGAGGTTGTATCTTGAAAACCAATGGATTCTCCTTATAATTGGTACTCCGACATGAATCTTCGGGCCACAGCGCCTTGTTTTCCAGCGGCACGCTCCTGAACGCAACATCCCAAGCTCTGACCGCTCTCACATGTTCAGCAACAAAATGATAAGGGGCGGCACGATGACTCGAGCTCTCAACTAATCCCGAATATTTATTCTTTCATCCAACAATTTGTGTTGGATCGATAGATCCAGGAAACCCGCCCGGGTTCCCTGACCTGTTGGACACTCATTTACCTGGCAGGAAATCCTGCCCGCTGCATGGAGGCCACTTTGGCTGTCAAAACCGAAACGCTCCATTTTGATCTAAAGAATACAGTCACGCCCAACCGTTTTCGCGGCTTGTGGCGAATGATGACCGGTTTCCACTGGCATTACCTGGGCGCAACACTCAGTCTGGGTGTAGCGGCTCTGGCAAAAACCACCACTTACCTGTTGTTGCGGTATTTTGTGGATAATTACTTTACTCCGCAGCAGGGCACTACGGTATTACCCTTGTGGATGATCGCACTTGGGTTTGTTTTATTGGCAGTTGTTGAAGGTGGTTTCACCTTTTTGAGCGCGCGGCTTGCCATTTCAACCGCCGAAGGCGTCACCTTGCGCCTGCGCAACTACCTTTATGATCAGATCCAACGACTATCGTTCACATACCACGACAAAACACAAACGGGTGAATTGATCCAACGATCCACAAGCGATGTGGATGCGTTGCGGCGATTTTTTGCGGATCAGGCAATCGGCATCGGGCGCATCGTCTTGCTGTTCACGATCAACTTCATCGCACTGCTTCAATTGAACGTCAAACTGACTCTGCTTTCGATCATTGTCATTCCTTTTGTCGTGCTGACTTCCATCTTCTTCTTTAAACGCGTTTCCAAGGCTTATGAGTCCTACCAGGAACAGGAAGCCACGCTTTCGACGACTTTGCAGGAGAACCTGGCGGGAGTGCGCGTGGTGAAAGCTTTTGCCCGCCAGAATTACGAGATTGAGAAATTCGAGCGGGATAATTGGGAAAAATTTAAACGCGGCCGTTACCTGACTAAAATGCACGCGCTGTTCTGGCCGTCTTCGGATATCCTGTGCGGGTTTCAAATCCTGGCCGGCTATCTCCTTGGTGCAATCATGGCGATCAACGGCGAAATTTCGGTCGGCACTTATATGGCCTACGCCGGGTTGATAATCTGGATCATTTACCCTTTGCGTAACCTGGGTCGACTGATCGTTCAGACCTCAACCGGCTTGGTTTCATACGGCCGGGTGATGGAAATCATCAAGCAGGACAGAGAGAAACTTGATGAGGGCGACACCGAGTCAAAAGATGGCCTTCATGGGCAAATCACTTTCGATCAGGTCGGCTTTGAATACGAAACCGGTACCCCTGTTTTGGAAGACATTTCATTCAAGGCAGAGTCTGGACAGGTGATCGCGTTATTAGGCTCAACTGGTTCAGGCAAGACAACGCTGGTCAATTTGCTACCGCGCTTCTATGAATACACTGCGGGCAGCATTCTGCTGGACGGCATCGAGCTGAAGCGTTACCCGCGTCGCTACCTGCGCCAGCAAATCGGCATCGTCGAACAGGAACCCTTCCTGTTCTCACGCAGCATACGGGAAAACATCAGCTATGGCGTCAGCCGGAATGTATCCGACGATGAGGTTGAAAGCGCCGCGCGCGCCGCTGCCATTCATGATGTCATCCGCACCTTCCCGGAAGGATACCACACGCTGGTCGGTGAGAAAGGCGTCACGCTTTCAGGCGGCCAAAAACAACGCGTTGCAATTGCCCGAACGCTGCTCAAGAATCCACGCATCCTGATCCTGGATGATTCAACGTCGTCGGTTGACACCGAAACGGAAGCTGAAATCCGCGAAGCGTTACAGAATCTAATGCAAAACCGCACCACCTTCATCATCGCCCACCGTATCCAAAGCATCATGGATGCCGATTTGATCCTCGTAATGGACCGCGGGCGGATCGTTCAGCGCGGCCAGCATTCCGACCTGGTCGCCGTCGATGGCATCTATCGAAGGATCTACGAGATTCAGACTCGGATTGAAACCGAGTTGGAAAAGGAGATCGCCAATGCCGGATAACTACTTCGAAGAGGAAGAGTTCCAGACCAAGTTTAGCGGCAAAACCTTCCGCCGGATATTGGGTCTCACCCGCCCCCACTGGAAGTGGGTTCTGGGATTCTTAATCGCTGTGGCTATCGTCTCAGGGTTGGATGCATTCTTTACCTACCTGGGAAAGCGGATCGTCGACGACGGGATTGTCGCTAAAAATAGCGCTGTACTGATCAATATTTTGATCGTTTACGCTGTTCTGACCGTTGTGCAGGCTGTTGCCGTGTTCGGTTTCGTCTACCTGGCAGGTGTTTTAGGCGAACGCATCCGCTATGATTTGCGCCAGAAGATGTTTAACCATCTTCAGAACCTCTCGCTGTCTTACTACAGTCGAACTCCGGTCGGCTGGATCATGTCGCGGGTCACCTCCGATTCGGACCGCGTTTCCGACCTGGTGACCTGGGGAATGCTCGATTCAACCTGGGGAGTGCTGAACATTTTGACCTCGCTGGTGTTCATGGTGTTGATCAGTTGGAAACTGGCTCTGATCGTCCTCTGCATGCTCCCAATCTTGTTGTTTGTCGCTTATCAGTTCCGCAAGCGCATCCTCAAAGAGTTCCGCGAGGTACGAAAGAACAACTCCAAGATCACCGGAGCTATCAATGAGAACATCACCGGCGTAAGAGTTGTGAAATCTCTTGGCCGTGAAGCGGACAACCTGAAGGAGTTTGGCGTCATTACCAACAACATGTACCGGGCATCCTACCGGGCCGCCCTACTGAGCGCGTTGTTCCTGCCGTCGGTGCAATTAATCGCAGCCATGGCACTGGGAACCATCGTTTGGTTTGGCGGTTTGCAAGCCAGTTACGGTGGCATAACCGTCGGCGGCATCCAGGCTTTCGTAAGCTATGTGACCTTTATCATGTGGCCGATCCAGGACCTCGCCCGGGTTTTTGCGGAAATGCAGCACGCCATCGCTTCAGGAGAACGAATCTTCTCGCTGGTGGACGCCAAGCCGGAAGTGGACGATCGGGAAAATGCCATCGATCCTGGCACCATCCGCGGAGAGATCCGATTTGAGCATGTCAACTTCTGGTATGAAGATGAGAAACCGATCCTGAGCGATTTCAATCTGCGCGTCAAACCCGGTGAAACCATCGCTTTGGTTGGCCCGACCGGAGGCGGCAAGACGACGATTGTCAATCTGCTGTGCCGTTTCTACGAACCCAAGCAGGGAAGCATCTTCATCGGCGGCCACGATTATACCGGGCTTTCGCTGCATGCCATCCAGTCACGCATCGGAATAGTTCTGCAAACGCCGCACCTGTTCTCCGGCACCATCCGCGAGAATATCCGCTACGGCCGGTTGGACGCTACGGATGACGAAGTGCAGGAGGCTGCGATTTTGGCCGGCGCGCACGACTTTATCACCCGTTTTGAAAAGGGATACAGTGAAGAAGTCGGCGAAGGCGGCAATTCGCTCTCGGTCGGCCAGAAACAGCTCATCAGCCTGGCGCGCGCCGTCCTGGCCCGCCCCGAGATCTTCGTGATGGACGAAGCCACCAGCTCGGTCGACACGCTGACCGAAGCGCTCATCCAGCGTGGTATGGAGACGTTAATGAAAGACCGCACCAGTTTCGTTATCGCCCACCGCC
>JAPKMQ010000082.1 GCA_026645875.1 Longilinea sp. | reverse complement strand
CTGTTGACCCTGCAGCAAGCAGATGGCGGCTGGCCAATCACATGGCAGCCGGTCAGCACCGCGGTGGAACTGGAATGGCGCGGCTCGAAAACCGTCGAGGCGTTGTACACGTGCGAGGTATACGGGTTGGATATCAGGTAATAAGTTACTGAGTGATGAGTTCAGAGGAAGAGAAAGAAATCGACCTCATACCTCAGAACTCATTTACACATTGACCTGCTGTCCAGTCTTGCGGAAATCGTACCCCTTCAACGAGCCCAGTGCAACGTGCGCAGCATCGCTCTGCAGCCAGGCCAGCAGGCGGTGCAGCGGTTCGCGTTGCGAACGCTCGGCAAATGTGACCAGGTCGTAGGATTCGGTCACCAAAAAGCGGAAATCCAATTTAAAGGCCAGGGCCGCCGATTCCAACCCCAGCCCGGCGTCCGTCTGGCCTTCCGCCACGGCGCGCGCCACCTCGGAATGGGTGGTTTTCTCGTCCTCATAGCCCAAGATTTTCGCCGCGTCAATGCCCTGCTGTCCCAGCACCGCGTCCAGCCACACGCGCGTGCCCGAGCCGAGCTGCCGGTTGACGAAGCGCACTCCGGGCAGCGTCAGGTCTGCCAGGGCTTGAATGTTTTTGGGGTTACCCGCCGGCAAAATCAAGCCGATACGCCGTTCGGCCAGCCGCACCGCCAGCATGCGCTTGCCCGGGAAGAATTTGCGGATGTACGGCAGATTGTAGCTGTCCGTTTCCGGATCCCACAAGTGGCAGCCGGCCAGGTCGGCCCGCCCGTCGGCCAGCGCCATCAGGCCGCCCAGGCTGCCGGTGAAGTTGAGCTGCAAGACCGCGCCGGGAGCGATCTCCTGCGCGTGGCTGGCCAGCCAGGTGACAGCCATATCGTGGCTGCCAAAGAAGTGCAGCGTCTGCCCGGGCGGCGTGCTTGGCGTCTGCGCCAGCGCGCGCCAGCGGTCCAGCGCCAGTTCAAAGGACTGTTGGATCTCCGGCAGGTCGAAGCCCGCTGTGAGCACCTCCAGCAGGAATTCTTCCGCGCGGTGCACCAGCGTGGCCTTGCGCAGCGTTCCCTGCGACTGCATCATCACCGGGTCAATGCCGCCAGCCACGTGCGTGCCCTTGCCGGCCCGGCTGGTCACCAGCCCCTGGCGGGCCAGCTCCTGATAGGCTTTTTGAACTGTGCCGGGCGTGCAGTTCCACTGGCGGGTCAAATCACGGATGGATGGAAGCCGGCTGCCGGGCTGCAGGCGCCCCTCCAGGATATCCAGGCGGATCTGATCAGCGATCTTCTTATAAATAATGGTCTCTTCTGCGCTCATATGCTCACCTAGATTGAGTATAGCCAGGATAACGGAGACCTGCAAACGATTTCAACGCGGTTTCGCCGTGCCCGGTCACAGCCCGGCTTCCAGGCGCGTTTCCTTGCGAAACTGGGTCTGGTACAGGTGCGCGTACAGCCCGCCCTGCGCCAGCAATTCGGCGTGCGTGCCGCTCTCCACGATCCGCCCGCGGTCCAGCACCAGAATCAAGTCGGCCGCCAGGATGGTGCTCAGGCGGTGGGCGATGACAATGCTGGTACGCTGCGCCATCACCCTGGCCAGCGCGTCTTGGATCAACGCTTCGGATTCGCTGTCCAGGCTGCTGGTGGCTTCATCCAGCACCAGGATACGCGGATCCTTAAGGATCACCCGCGCCAGCGCGATGCGCTGCTTTTCGCCGCCGCTCAACCGGTATCCGCGCTCGCCGACGATGGTGTCATACCCATCCGGCAACGCGGAGATGAAGTCGTGAATATTGGCCACTCGGCAGGCAGATTCCAATTCCTCCTGGCTGGCGTCCAGCTTTGCATATTGCAGGTTGGTGCGGATGGTGTCGTGGTACAGGTAGGTTTCCTGGGTGACCATGCCAATCTGTGCCGAGAGCGAACGGAGCTTCAGGTCGCGCAAATCGTGCCCGTCGATGCGGATGGTTCCGGTGCTGGGGTCGTACAAACGCGGGATCAGGTAGGTCAGCGTGGTCTTACCGGCGCCACTTGGGCCCACCAGCGCCACCAACTGCCCGGCCCGGGCTTCAAAGCTGATTCCATCCAGCGCCACCCCGCGCGCCTGGCTGCGCGGCGCTTCCTCTTCCTCCTCGCCGCCGTTACCCTCCGCGCCCGAAAGCACCGCCGTGACGTTGTCCATGCTGCCATAGCGGCGCACATCGCTAAGCAAATGCTCGTCGCCACGCTCATACTGGAAGGAAACATTTTCAAATTCGATTCCCCCGCGCACTTCGTTCAACGTCACGGCCTCCGGCTTTTCCGGCAATTCCACCGGCAGGTCAATCACCTCGAACACGCGCTCAAAGCTGACCATCGATGTGGCAAATTCGACCGGCGCGTTCGAAAGCCCCGACAGCGCGCTGTACAGGTTGCCCAGATAGGATCCAAAAGCCACAATCGTACCGACCGTGAAAGCGCCTTCGATGACAAAATAGCCGCCCAGGCCGTACACCAACGCGGAACCGACCGCGCTGATCAGGCCGATGATGGCGGCGAAGATGGATCCGGTGAAGGCACGCTGCACGCCCAGGTCGCGCACCTGTTCGGCGCGCTGCCCAAAGCGGTCCACTTCCAATTGCTGGCGGCCAAACAGCTTCACCAGCAGCGCGCCGCCGATGTTGAGCGTTTCGCTCATCATCGCATTCATGCGCGCGTTGGCTTCCATCTGCGCGCGCGCCATCTCGCGCAGCCGGTCACCCAGTTGGCGCGCCGCCAGGATGAAAAGTGGCAGAATCAGTACGCTGATCAGCGTCAAGCGCCATTCCAGCGTCAGCATTACGCCCAAAACTGCGGCCGTCTGGATGAACTGAGTGACAATGCCGACGATGGTGCTGCTGATGGCGTTTTGCGCGCCGATCACATCGTTATTCAAGCGGCTCATCAATTCGCCGACCTTGGTATTGGTGAAGAAGCGCAGCGACATGCGTTGCAGATTCTCGTAAAGCGCCAGGCGTAAATCGCAAATCACACCCTCGCCCACGCGCGCGCTGGTGCGGCGCTGGAACACGTTGATCACGCCGTTGATGGCCGGGATCAGCAGCAGCGCCAGCGCCAGCAGGATCAGCCGGCGAGTATCACCGGCTGGAATGGTCTTATCAATCATATCGCGCAGGATCAAAGGCGTCAGCAGTGACAGGCCGGTGCTACCCAGGATTAATACCAGCATAGTGAGGATCAAAAGGCGGTACGGCCGCGCATAGTGCAACACCCGCATCAACAACTGCCGGGTGATCTTCGGTTTTTCGTCGGGCGAATTGATCAAGCCATGCATGCCGCCGTGAAATCTCATTACTTCACCTCATCCATGTTTCTTCGATGCAAAATCAGGGCGTCTGGGGCTGCGGAACTGGTGTTTCCGGGCCGGCGCGAAGGCTTTCCAGATCAACCTGGACGCCAGAATTGTTCGCACCCATCCTGCAATTGGTTTCTTGAAAATTTTTCTGCTGCTAATCTTACCATAGCGGCGGGAAGAAGCATCTCTCACGGTTGCTCAAGTAGAAGCCGCCATCCGCAAGGATAGCCTCCCTTTTTGCGCCAGCGCAAAGACGCCCTGCACGCCAACGTATATACTTTGGCAGCAATGAACATCCCAGAAGAGACCCCTTCGGATTTTTCACTTTCCCAGCGCATGCTCATGGCCGACCTGATGTCCGCCTGGCCGCAGGTGATTCCGGTGCTGCTGGCACGGCGCATGGCCTGTGTGGGCTGCGACATGGCGCGCTTTGAAACGCTGGCTGATGCCGCCCGCATTTACGGGCTGGACCTGCAGAAATTGATGGCCGATCTCAACCGGGTGATCGAAAATTCCAACCCCAATATCCCAATCTCGGAGGAAAAATGACCGAAAACACCCCCCGCTGCCTGGTCTGCCAGGAAACCAGCCAGGAAATTCCGCTGCTGAAGCTGGAATACCAGGAGCAGGAATACTACATCTGCCCGCAGCATTTTCCCATTCTGATCCACCAACCGCAAAAACTGGTGGGCCTGTTGCCCGGCGCTGAAAAATTGCAGGGGCACGAACATTAGTCATTGATGGATTTGAGATTTTACAATTAAAAATGTCAAAGCGGCGCAGCGAAGCATGAAGCCTCGTTGCGCCGCTTATTTTCGCCGTTAAGCGATCACTTTAATTTTCGCCCGAGAAAATTCGTATCGTTCAATGCGGGCGGGAAGATGCCTTCCGCGGTGGAACGAACATCCTCAACCGAGAGAAATGCCTTGGGATGGGAGGCATGGATCAGGTTGACCACCTCTTTCAGGTGCTTGCGCTTGACAATGGTATACACCAGCTTCACCGGGCCGTTGGCCCCCTCGCCGTTCACGCCGGTCACCCCGTAACCCGCATCGTGCAGCTTGCGCATCAGCTCGTCCCCGCCGCTGGGCACAATCGCGCGCACAATCAGCGTGCCCAACGCCAGGTGATCTTCGATGTACATGCCCACGAAGTTGCCCACGGCGAAACCGGCGGCATATCCCAGGTAGGACGTGGCCGAATCCAGGTTTTTGACCAGTTGCCCGATCACGACAATCCAGATCAACACCTCCACAAAGCCCAGCAGCGGCGCCAGATTGCGCTTGCCGCGCGAGGTGAAGATGATGCGGATGGTTCCCAGCGTCACATCCACCACGCGCGCCAGGAAGATGATGATGGGTAGGATGATCCAGGCATAAACCTGGTCAGACGTGAGAGCGGGCAGCAGACTTTCCATACATTTTTCTCCTGTGCGAGAAAATGATCAGCTTTTGGCTTTCTTCTTCGGCGCGTTCTTGGTGCGGCCCATCCATTCCAGATCTTCCAGCGGACCGAACAACTCGCGGAATGCCCGATAATACAGCAATTCTTCCTTTGTATTCAGCTTCCATCCGTTGGACAGACAACGCTCCACTTCAAAATCGCGGTCGCTGATAACACGTTCGGCATGCTCCTCCAGCAAGTCTTGTACGCCGGCCCCCTGCCAAAACTTGGCTTTGGGGCGGTTGAGCACTTCGTCGGGCAACATACCCATCATCGATTGGCGTAGGATCCATTTTTCCACGCCGCCCCGCAACTTTAATTGTACCGGTATACGCAATGCGTAAAGCACAACGTCCGGATCCAGAAAAGCCACATAGGGGATGATGCCGCCAGCCGCCGCGCTGCGATCGACACGCTGCAAAGCGGTGTTATGCAGCCGTCCGGTAATGTCAATCAATTCTTCAGGGAGGGTTTCAACCGGCAAATTCTTGAGATATTCATACCCGGCAAACAATTCATCGCCGCCTTCCCCGGAGAATGCCGCCGGCACGTACTTGCCGGCCTCGCGTGCCACCAGGTAGTTCATCAGACTGGAACGCACCAACAGGGCGTCAAAAGATTCCAGATGAAAAATCACTTTGGGCAGCGCACTCAGCACTTCATCCATCGTGACAATGACCTCATGGTGGTCGGCCTTAATATGGTCGGCCACCATGCGGGCGTAATGCAAATCTGGCGCGCCTGGGAACCCCGCCGCAAAGGTGTGCAGCACAGGGATCAACGGACGGGCCAGTGCCGCCAGCACGCTGGAATCAAGCCCGCCAGAGAGCCAGGCGCCGAATTCCATTCCTTTACTGGCATAGCGTTCCACCGCCGTTTCCAGCAGCCGCCTCAGGCGGGAGGCGATCAGGCGCGGCGGCTGATCTTCCAGCCGTGCCGGGAGCGCCGGGCGGAAGTATTCCGCCAGCACACCGTTCAAATAGGTATGGCCTGGCGGCATTTCTTGGATGTCGGACGCCTCAATTGCCAGCAGGCCTTTGACCTCGGAGGCAAAACATAAGTCATCTTCGGCGGTGCGGCCATAGTAAAGCGGTGCTACGCCGAGCGGGTCACGCATGAGCGCAAAGGTCCCGCCAATTGCCTGCGCGCGGGCAAACTGCCCGTCTGCGACCTGGTCGGTGGCCAGGTTTTGTTCCAATAGAAGGCGAAACGCCTGCGGCTGGCCTTCCGGCCAGTCAATACCAATCGTTACGCCGCCAGGCTGTACCACCAATCGCCCGGCCTGCCCGCGGTGCGCCATCCGGTCCAACATCTGGTTGACTTGTTTCTTGCGGTTCGCCGCGGCAATTCCTGCAATCGCTGCCATGAGATTTCCTTTCGTATTTCTGAATTTGAGTTAATCGGGATCCAAAACTCCTTCGATCACAAAGCGAGTCAACTCGGTCACGCTCAACTCCCCCAGACCGAGTTTTTCAATCGTCCGGCCGCGCCGCCAGTAGTCGGTGCGGTGGACGATGCACGCCAGCCGGATGATCGAATCCATGCCGCGCACCGACACACCGTAACGCTGACCCAGCGAGGCAATCGGCACCAGGCTCATCGGCACGTCCTCGAAAATGTAGCGGTGATTAAGCGTGGGCGGTGCTTTGATGCCGTAATAGCCCGGCTGGTTGTGAATCGCTTCGCACAAGTCCTCGCCGGTGGTGTCGTAGGCCAGCTTCAACCATTCCATCGCCGTGCGCGCGCGCAGACCCAGCGCGGCCGCCACGGTCACACGCTCGCGGTCGAGCGCTTCCAGTACGCGCGCCACCGAGGGCGTGACGCCATCGATGTAGAACTGATAATCGCCGTGCGTGGCCTCGATCCAGCCTGAATTGAGCAGGGTGAGCGCAGGGTGAAAGATGGCCCCCATGTTGTTCAGCCCGGTCTGCAACACGTTGCCTCCGTCAATGAACTGCGGGTACGCCAGGTGAATCATCTCCAGCACCTCGCCGGTGCGGTTGGAAGGCAGCGCAGCCAGCGGCACGGCTTCTTTGATGCGGAAGATGCGCGACTGGGCGGGGCCGTCCGAGCGGGACGCATAAATGAAGGTTTCGGTTTCGGCGACTACCACGTCTGCAGTGCAGTTGTTATCGCGCAATGTTTTGAGGAACTCGATCGCGCCGCAGGTGCGGCCAGGGTGCAGCACCACGATCTGCCCATCCTTGAGGTAGGGCGCGGCGCTGCGTGCGACGTCGGCATGCGCCGAGGAGGGCACCACCACCATGATCATATCAGCGTCCTTCAACGCCTCAGCCATGTCAGATGTCGCCTTGGCCAGCTTGCCAAACCCGCGCGGCCCGCCTTCGTAGCTCTCCAGCTCAATCCCGCCGCGCCGTTCCACGCCAAGGATATGATCGTGCGTGCGGTTGTAAAGCGTGGTTGGAAATTCCATCAAAGCCAGGTGGGCGGCCATGGCTTTGCCGCCGTGCCCGGCACCAATTACCGTGAAGTGAGGTGTGTGGTTCATGTTTTCCTTCCCATTCCGATTGGTTTCAATCCATTTTCAGGTTCGCCAGCCGGATATCCTCGGCCAGCGGGCGGCCCTGCGAATCAACGGCGATGCTGGCGCCGTTGTGAATGCGCGTTTGCACCGCGCCGCGCGCGAAACGATTGTTGCGCAACTGCGGCGCGTCCATGATTCCCACCGCCACCGCGCGTGCCAGGGCAGCCGGGTCAGCCAGCGGATCAGCGCTGCCGGGAGCCAGGCCGCGGATGGCCTGCAGGATCAGCTCGACTTCAGCTTTTATCTGCTCCTTGCGCGCCTGCACCGCCGGGTCGGCGGTCATATCCGGCGCGCCGCGCAGCGCATTGTCGATGGCGCGCCGCGCCAGCCTGCAGGCTTCAATTACATCTTCAGCCGTAGCAGCGTGGTCAGCCTCGGTGTGCCCCACCACATGGATGATGTGCGGCTTGAGCGCCATCTGCACGTACACACTGGCAGCCAGATGCGCACGCGCCGCTGCCGGGTCCAGCGGGTAGGAGAGCAATCCGGTGCGCGTCTGCTTCCAAATGCGGAAGTCCGGTCCCTGCAGCGGCTCGATCAATTCCAACACCGCCAACATCTTGGCCAGGTCCATCGCATCCGAATGCCCCGGCGGGCTGTTGAACATCAACTGGGCGATGTAATCCTTCACGCCAAAGGCACGCGCGTTGTAGGCCGAGAGATAGGCCGAAGCGGCAAAAACCGCGTCGTGCGCGTCGCGCATGCCCCAGTGATGCGGCTCGTTCAATTCCACCGGGATGCCGCGCGTGCCGTAAAATGCCATCACCTGTTGATGTTCGCGGATCGAACCTTCCAGGTCCCACGGCCCGCGCCCATCCATCAAGTTGAACCAGAACAGCGGGATGGCACACCAGGCAATGTTGATCGTATCGACATAAAGCTCGGCCAGCCGGATGAAATCATCCGTGCCGGAGTAGGTGCGCAACAGCGGGTAATTTCCCCGGCGGCTGGCCGCGTATAACGCGCGGTAATCCTCGGCGCTGCGCACGGGCACGCCGCCCGCGCCGCGCCGCCTCGGATTCTGCCGCTCGGGATGGAAAAAATTCTCCTGCGCATCCTGATCGATGCCCAGCGAGATCACGTCCAGCGCGCCTGCGGCGGCAATCTGTTCAACGCCGCGCAGCGAATCCTCCATCGTAGGCAAGCCAAAGTGGTGGCGTATCAACGGATACGGCGATTTCCAACGAATGCGCTCGACGGTCGTCTGCGGAAAGTCGGCTTCGGTGGCCGGGCCGTCGGACTGACCCTTGACATAAGCCAGCACAGCCTCGGGCGGTTCGGAGCCATCAAACACGCGTTCAAAAAAGCCCAGCTTGCGGGCGCGTTCGGCCACCGGCGGCGTGCCGGCAAACGCAAAGCGCACCCCGCGGCTGTGCAGCTCATCGGCGCTCTCGGCAAATTCAGCCAGCAACCGCTCGCCGGTTTCAGGCGTCAGCCGGTAGGAAACCCCGATCATGTCCGCATTTTCAGTTCTTGCGGCGGCCAGAACGTCCTCCACCGGCACAGCCGGCCCCAGGAAAACGGTTCGCCATCCGGCTGCTTCGGCCAGGCGCAAAAAGTTCATCACGCCCGCCACATGCACGCATTCCCCCAAGGCAGCAGCAACAACGGTTTTCATCATTTCCTCCGTAAAAATAACCGGTTAATCGTCTAATTTATCCAAAACGTTTTGGATAGATCGCATTATACCCGCTTTTTTGGCATTTTCAAATGTACAGATTATGGCGTGGGAGTTGCAGGGATGGGCTGTGTGGGCGTGGCGCTGGGCAGGCGCAGGTAGATTTCCGGAATCCAGCCAATCCGGCCTTCACTGTCGCGCACCTGCACCCACACCAGCCCGCCGTAGATCTGGGTCTCATAAAGCCGCCAGATCGGCCGGTTGAGACTCAGATATCCGATCACCGGGCCGCCCGGCTGCTGATACAACCGCAGCATAGGTAAATTGGCTGAAATCAAACCCACTTCCATTGGCAGCGCAGTGGCGGTTGGCGTGGCTGTCGGTGTGGTAGTGGCTGTAACGGTCGCCGTGGGGGTCGCCGTGCCGGTGGCGGTAGGCGTGTGGGTCAACGTCGGGCTGGGGCCGGGCGTCGCAGTCAACGTCGGCGTGAGGGTAGGCGTGGGTGTGGGCGGCAGCAGCGGATCCAGGCGCTCGGCAAAGATCTGGTTGACTTTCAGCGATATCGGGCGATTCAGGTCATTGACAATGGCCTGCTGCAGCATCACCACCTGCTCATAGCGCAGCAATTGATTGGTGCGCAGCGTCAGGTTGATGTCCAACTCGCTGCTGCTGCGCGACACCTGCATCTCCACCAGATCGGCATCGCCCAGGGCATCCACCTGACGGCGCACGGCGGTATTGATCTGGCGATTCTCGTTGGCTGCAGTAAAGAATAGAACACTGTAATACGTAAGCGGAATCAGCAGCGCGGTCATCAATCCAGCAGAAAGCAACAGGCTGCGGGGCAGGCGGCGCTCACCGCGCACCCGCCGCCTGCCAAACCCGCGCAGAAAAAACACCAACCCGGCTGCAAAGGCAATGGTGACGGCATTGGTTATGAAGAGCAGCGCTGCTCCACCGGCCACTTCCATATCCCAAAATGCCAGGCCGATTCCAACGGTGCAAAGCGGCGGCATCAACGCGGTGGCAATGGCCACACCCGGCAACGCTGCCGACAGGTTGGCCCGGGTGAGCGCATAGGCGGCTGCCAGGCCGCCTGCCAGCGCAATCAGCAGATCGATCGGGGAAGGATGCGTGCGTGCCAGCACCTCAGCCGGAAGTTCCTGGAAATTAAGAATCGGCAGGTAGGTGTTGATCAGCGTCATGGCCGCCGAAAGCAGCACCGCCAGCGCGGCACCGCGCACCAGTGCGCTGGCCCCGCGCTGCAACATGCGGCTGTCGCCGATAATTGAAGCCAGGCCAATGCCCAAAATGGGCGACATCAACGGAGCCACCAGCATCGCGCCGATGATGACCGCCGCCGAGTTGGTCAGCAAACCCAGCGTGGCGATGCTGCTGGAGAGCACCACCAACAGGAAGAAATCAAAACCCGGCGAGGCCAGCGGGGTGATATCCGCGACGATCTGGGCGCGTTCGTCCGCCGTCAGCGGTTTGACATCCCCGCGAACCTTTTTCACCTGGCGGTTCAACCAATCTGGCAGTGCGCGGTCTATTGAAGTGGCCATGATTATCCTGTGGAAGCACGCAATCTCAATTTCGGTTCAATTCGTTCCACATTGTGTTCCTGGTCCAAACCGTTGATCCGGTCAATCAGCATCCCGGCCAGCCGCCGGGCAATCTCATAGGTGGGCTGCGCCAGCGTGGTGATGGGCGGGGCAATGAATTCTGTCTCCGGGATGCCGTCATAACCGGCAATGGCGATTTCCTCGCCGATGTTCAGATTCATTTCCAGCGCGGCACGGTGCACCCCCAGCGCGGTCAGGTCGTTGCAACCGATCAGCGCGGTGGGCGGTTCGGAGGAATTCAGCAGCCGCAGCGCCAGTTCGTAACCGCGCTGCTCCGAAAGGTCGCCTTGCACCTCCAGCAACGGGTCGAGCGGGATGCCGGCCGCCTGCAACGCCTGGCGGTAACCGCCGCTGCGCTCGAATTGCAGGCTCAGCTCCGCAGGCCCGCCTATGAACGCAATCCGGCGGTGGCCTTTGAGGATCAAGTGGCGGGTCAGGCGGGCCATGCCGCCGCGCTCGTCGACTTCCACGTGCGGGTAGCGATCACTGCTCAGGCTGGCGCCCAGCCCGGTGAAGGGCAATTTCTGCGCTTCCAGGAACTCAATCCGCCAGTCCTGCCGTCGGACGCGGTTAAGCACCATCCCATCCACGCGGCCGCTGAGTACCCAGCGCTGATACTGCTCCTGCTCCTGGCGCGTGCCGGGCGGCGCCGAAGCCACCAGCAGGTCGATGCGCCGCGAAGCACTCTCGTCGCACAATCCGGTGAGAAAGCTGGTGTAAAACGGATCGCTGAACTGCGGCGAGGCGGTCGGCAGGATGTAGCCGATCGAATCGCTGCGCCGCTTACGCAGGTTGCGGGCGATGTAGCTGGGCTGGTAGCCCATTTCTTCCGCGGCCTGAATCACCCGCTGGCGCGTCTCCGCCGAAACGTCGGCATAACCGTCCAGCGCGCGCGAAACGGTGGTGATGGACAGATTTAGCTTTTTAGCCAGGTCGCGGATGGTGACAGGCATCGGCAGGGCGCTCCAAAACGTTTTCTGCCCTGATTATACACAATCCGCGCTGTGCGGCAGAGAAATAAGGTCAAGCCTCCGGGCGCAGCCAGGCCAGCGGGCGCGCCTGCACGTCGCGCAGGATCTCGGCGGAAAGCTGCGCCGCCTCCA
>JAPKMQ010000081.1 GCA_026645875.1 Longilinea sp. | reverse complement strand
CGGGCAGCTTGGGCAGTGCAAAGACCGGGAAGCTCACCATGCCGCGGATGTCTTGGATTGAACAATGGGGAGCCTGGTAGGATCCGCAGGTGGTTTCAAAAGCGGGTCCAGGCGGGGTGGGTTGGGGCGGCTGAGGCGTTATGGTCGCCGCGGAAACGCCCGGGGTTTGTTCCATCCATTTGACCGGCGTGACGGTAACGCCGGACATCAGGTTGCCCACCCCTTGCTGAAAGAAGCGCAGCACCGCCTGCCCCATTGCGCGGCCTTGCGGAAGGGCGAAGAAAACTGCTGCGATGATGGTAACGGCCACCAGCAGATAGGCGGGTTTCCACCACGCGAACCGTGATTGCGGCTGCGTTTTTTGGGTCGTTCCGCTCGATGATTTGGGTTGACTCATTGGAAGATGGGCTTGAATGGCAGGCCATAAGTCAATTTGCGCAGCGGGCGCTTTTTGTTCGGTCAGGTCCTTTAATAGAGTTCGCATTTCATTTTTGTTCATCGTTGACCTCCTGGCCATCCAGCGCTGTTGTGCGGAGTGGCAGTAGGATCTGTCGCAAGCGCCGCCGGGCAGCATGCAGCCACCACTTGACGGATGTCAGCGGGCGGCCGAGTTCTCGGACGATCGCCTGCTCGTCTTCTTCCAGGTAGTAGCGCAGCACGACCGCGGCTCGCTGGTCTGGGGTGAGTTGTTCCAGTGCCTGCCAGATGGCCTCCCGGATTTCGGTTTTCTCTGCCCAGTCCTCGGGCCCCGGGTCCGGATGGATCAGCCATTCGGCCAATCCATCCTCTTTCGCTTGCGAATCCAGTGAAACGGTCCGCTGCTGTCGCATGGCTGCTTTGATGGCGCTGTGGATCACGCTGCGCAGAAACCAGGGGCCAAACGGACGGCGCTCGTCAAACTGGTCGATTTTCCGGTAAGCCTGGAGGAAGGCGTCTTGCACAATATCTTCTGCGATCGCCTGATCACGAACAATGAGAAGCGCCGCGTGCACGGCTTTAACCTGGTACTGTTCAACCAGAACGGCCAGTCCTGCCACATTGCCCTGCTTCAAACGAGTGACGGCTTGTTGTTCGATTGCCGGCTGTTCACCAGCTTGCGTTGATGGTTGCGGTTCGGTCATGACCTCGATGCTTTCAGAAAGCTGTGTGCGTATCACGGAGGGGATCCTCTACTTATACTATCCTTTACAACGTCGAAAAGATAGTAAATACATTTGGCCTGTGCCACTTTGTGGCGCGGCCGAAGGCACCCTACCTCCTCTGGAACCATCCCGGCACGCGGAGCGTCTTTAACCTGTTAGGGCTGGCATTTTTATTGCATGAAAACATCCAGCACGCAATTGCCTGCCCGATTTTATCGGCGTTGGCAAATGATTTGAATGGGTGTATGATCAACCCCAATTGGACTTGTTAAGAATCACGCCTCCAGGAGAATATTCATGGCGAAGAAGATTTCATTGCTGCTGGTACTCATGATGCTGCTGGGCATGGCGGCGGCCTGCGCGCCGAACACGGCCCCGGCTGCGCCCACGTCGACGGCTGCCCCGGCGCAAAGCACGGCCACGGCTTTCCTGCCGGCCACCGCCACCGCCACCCCCGAAGCCACCGCCACGCCCACGCTCACCCCCACGCCGGCCTACCCGGCGGAGGGCGTTGGGCCGGGCAACTTCCCCGAGGGCTACGATCCGCTGACCGGGCTCAAAGCCGCCGACCCCGCGCTGCTGGGGCGCCGCCCGCTGATCATCAAGGTCGAAAATCTGCCGCGTGACGACCGCCCGCAGTGGGGCCTTTCCAACGCCGATTTGATCTACGAATACTACACCGAGCTGGGCACCACGCGCTTCGCGGCGATTTATTACGGCCAGGACGCTGAAAAGGTCGGCCCGATCCGTTCGGCGCGCCATTTTGACGTCAACGTAATCCGCGCCTACAAGGCCTGGTTCATCTTTGGCAGCGCCTATGAGGGCGTGATGACCCGCCTGCTGAATTCCGAGTTCTACATGCGCCTGATCCTCGAAGGACCCTACGCCTGTCCGGCGCTGTGCCGTGACAACGCCACCGGCAAGAACTTCCTGGTGGCGAATACCGCCGAGTTCTATAAGGCGGTCACCGGCGACAATGCCCGCCAGAACCTGGACGGCATGTTCTTCCAACTGCAGGCGCCAACCGGCGGGCAGGCCGCCAATTCGGTTTTCGCGCGCTTCTCGGCGGCCGTTTACAACCGCTGGGATTACGACGCCAAAAGCGGGCGCTACCTGCGCTTCTCAGACATCGACAACGATTTCACCGGCAGCAACGAGCAGTACGGGCCGCTGGTCGACCGTGCCACGCAGGAGCAGATCGGCGCGGAAAATGTGGTGATCATCTTCGCGCCGTTCGAATACCTGGTCAAGCGCGCCGACACCGAGGTGCTGGACGTGAATATGAACGGCTCGGGGCTGGCCTACATCGCCCGCGACGGGCAGATTTACAAGGTGCGCTGGAGCCGCCCGACGCAGGATTCGGTCATCTCGCTGACCTACGAAGACGGCACGCCCTTCCCGTTCAAGCCGGGCAAGACCTGGTTTGAGGTGATGGGGATTACGTCGGCGATCGAGCAGACGGATGCGATCTCGCGCTTCAAATTCAGCATTCCGTAAAGAAATTTGAAACCACGAAAGACACGAAAGACACGAAAAGAAGAAAAAAACAAACACAGAACGTCTGGGTTTTCGTGCAATTCGGGCATTTCGTTGGCAACCTTCTACAACCGGGGCCAACGATCACTTTTGTAACTTGACTTTCGGCCGGGGATATGGAATACTAAGCTCATCATTTGAATATTCATCCCCTGCCATCCTAAGATAAGGAGGTGATGCCCAAGATGAACGATAGTAATTTGCAAACGGCTGCGGCATCCCTCCTTACTGAAAAGTAAGAAGATGCCGCAGCCCGAACGACGATAGACCGCCCCTCAAAAGGCGGTTTATTGCTTTAATCGCCAGTTTCCACCGGCGGCCAGCGGACCACCTCGGCCCTGGCGTTGGCCGGATTTTGCTCGAAGATGCGCGCCAGCGGCAGACCGTTGGCGCGGCAGATCAGCGCGGCGATCAGGATGCCGTGCGAAACCACCAGCACGCGCCTTTGCGGATATTTCGCCGCGATTTCATCCATCGCTGCACAGGCGCGCGCTGCCATTTCGGCGATGGTTTCGCCTTCCGGTGGGCGAAAACCGGGCGGGTCGACGCGGCGCTGCTCCCACGTGCCGGGGTAGCGCGCCTGGATTTCGGCGTGCGTCTGTCCCTGCCAGCCACCGAGGTGCTCTTCGCGCAGGCGCGCATCGAGCGTCAGCGGCAGGTTCAGTGCGGCGGCCAGCACGTCGGCCGTCTGGCGCGCGCGCAGCAAATCCGAAGAGACCAGCGCGTCGAAGGGCTGCCCATGCAGGCTGGCGGCCAGATCGGCGGCCTGCTGCAGGCCGCGCGCGTTGAGCGGGATATCGCGCTGCCCCATCAGGCGCTGCTCGCGGTTCCAATCGGTTTCACCGTGCCGCACCAGCCAGAGTTCGGTCATTTTGGCTCCTGTTGGAATAATTATACCGATCCTGGCAGGTTGGCCGCATGGAAAACCCGCCCGGGATGTAACTTTTGGGCACAATTCTTATCTAATACTAATAAAGAAGGTGTATGCTATTTTTCAAAGGAGAAAAAATGATGATTACATTTCTCTTTATTGGTGCCGCTGGATTGATGTTTATTGCCGCTGGACTGCTGGCCGGAATGTTCTTCTCCCGACCGGTGCAACAGCCGGTTCGAGTGCGCCGGAATCAGTACCGGCGCTAAACCTGACTGTTTATCAAACGGTCTGAAGAATCACAACGCGCGAGGTTTTCCTCGCGCGTTGTTTGTTGCCTTGCCCGACCGGAAAAATTAGACGTACGAATGGTCTGCCTGATGAAGCAAGGAACGGTAATCATGTTTGGCCAGTTCGATCAATTCGAACAGCTGGTGCAGGTCGCCATTGGATAGCTGTAAGATGGCCATCTGCACCCGCTCACGCTGCTGTTCGTTCGGCTCAAGACCGTAGAGGTCCAGCAGATCCATGATGCGTTCTGGCGTGTGCTGTGGAAAATTTTGTTGAACCCCCTGTATCACCTGCTTGCGTGTGTACGCGGGGATCCGGTACGGATAAGTGGACACTGCCATTGCTTTCCCCCCAAATGAATCAAAATTGCAACCGTAAGGATTAACACAAGGATATCCCCGCAGACTGACAAATCACTGTCACGCTGGCATGAAAATTGCCAATAAAGCGGAGGCTGCCCCATCGAGGCAGCCTCCGTGCTTTACAGCTTGGTTGGATTGAGCTTTCAGGCGGTTTTGAGCACGTCTTCGATGATATCCAGCGCGCGGCTCACCAGATCCAGGTCGGCTTGCGAGCCCATGTGCCCCAGGCGGAAGACCTTGCCGGCCAGCGGACCATAGCTGCCGCCGACGACCAGGCCGCGGGCGCGCAGCCGCTTGTCGAATTCCGGCCAGCCGAGCGATTCGGGCACGTTCACCGCGGTGACGGTCGGAGACGCAACCGCGCTGCGCGCCGGGTAGAGGCTGAGGCCCATTTTGGTCAGGCGCTCGCGGCTGTAATCGGCCACCACGGCATGCCGCTGGAAGCTGTTTTCCAGACCTTCATCGAGGATGCGCCAGGCGGCGACATGCAGGGCTGCCGTACCGTGCCAGTTGGGCGTGTAGGGGAAAGCTGCGGTTTCCTGAGCTGTGCGAAAGGGCTTGAGCGCGTCGTAGCCGGGGTAGTTGACCTGCTCGATGATCTCCCAGGCGGAATCGCTGACGGCCAGGAAGGACATATCCGGCGGACAGGAGAGCACCTTCTGCGAGCCGCCCATCGCCAGATCGATGCCCCATTCGTCCACCATTACCGGTGCGCCGCCCAGGCTGGAGACCGCGTCCACGTAGAGCAGCGGGACTTCGTATTCGTGCTTGAGCTGGCCGAGTCGCTCCAGCGGGTTGAGCGTGCCGGAAGGCGTTTCGCAATGCACGGCCGTGATCATCTTGGGCCGGTGGTCCGCCAGCGCGGCCTCGATGGCCTGCCAGTCGGTGATGGTTTGATTGTAGGGGATGGGCACCACCTTGACGACCGCGCCAATCGATTCGGCCATTTCGGCGATGCCAAAGCCGAACACGCCGCTGGCCACGGCCACCACCCGGTCGCCGGGCTTCAGGCAGCTCTTCAATGCGCCCCACAGCGCAAGCATGCCTTCACCGGTTTGAATGGCCACGCGGTTGCGCGTGGCAAACAACTGGCGCAGTTCCGCTTCTGTCTGGTTGTACAACTCCAAGTATTCGGGCTCCGTGTCGCCAGAGCCGTAGTTGACCTGGCTGGCCGCCAGGATTTCCGGCGGCACCATCACCGGGCCGGGGGTCATGGAGATGGGGTAGGTTTGCATGAGCGCTTGCCTCCAACGCTGCGATTGGGCAGCGGCGATAATCCTTATCACCTAGCATTATACCGTACCCTGTGCTGAACCCGCAGAACGCGGGATTCGTCGGATGATTTCTGCCAGATCAGGGTATAATTTACCGTATAGAAGACTGGCGGCCTGTTTCCGCGTGATTGGGAGATCAATCCAGGCTGAACACGTACTCCAAATCCTGCCTGCCCATCCCAACCGGCCGAAACCGGTTATAAACTGGAAAAATTCTTTACCTTATCACGGAGGCAATATGTACGACAAAGTTGTATCCCTGCTGGGTGATGAAGCCCAAACGCTTCTGCAGCATGAATGCAAGACCATCACCAAGGACCAGGTTCACCTGCCGGGCGCCGACTGGGTTGACCGCGTCTGGGCGCTTTCCGACCGGCCAACCACGGTGCTGCGCAGCCTGCAGGCGCTTTACGGCACCGGCCGCCTGGCCAACACCGGCTACATGTCCATCCTGCCGGTGGACCAGGGCATCGAGCACGCAGGCGGCGCGTCCTTCGCCAAGAACCCGGTCTACTTTGACGGCGAGAACATCGTTAAGCTGGCCATTGAAGGCGGCTGCAATGCGGTGGCTTCCACTTACGGCGTGCTGGGTAGCGTGGCGCGCAAGTATGCCCATCACATTCCCTTCATTGTGAAGATCAACCACAACGAGTTCCTTTCCTACCCGAACAAGTTTGACCAGATCATGTTCGGCACGATCAAGGAAGCCCGCGACATGGGCGCGGTGGCCGTTGGAGCGACCATTTACTTCGGCTCGCCCGAATCCACCCGCCAGATCATCGAAGTGGCGCAGGCCTTTGCCATGGCGCATGAAATGGGCATGGCCACCATCCTGTGGTGTTACCTGCGCAACCCGGCCTTCAAGGTTGGCAGCGTGGATTACCACGTCTCCGCCGACCTGACCGGCCAGGCCAACCACCTGGGCGTCACCATTGAAGCCGACATCATCAAGCAGAAGCTGCCCGAAAACAACGGCGGCTACAAGGCGATTTCCTCCAAGGAAAATCCCTACGGCAAGACCGATGAGCGCATTTACACCCAGCTCACCAGCAGCCATCCGATCGACCTGGTGCGCTACCAGGTGGCCAACTGCTACATGGGCCGCGCCAGCCTGATCAACTCCGGCGGCGCCTCCAGCGGCGAAAGCGACCTGGCTGAAGCCGTGCGGACCGCGGTGATCAACAAGCGCGGCGGCGGCGCGGGCCTCATCTCCGGGCGCAAGGCGTTCCAGCGCCCGATGAAGGAAGGCGCGGCGCTGCTGAATGCCATCCAGGATGTGTATCTCAGCAAGGAAATCACCATCGCGTAAGCAGCGTGAACATTCCCGGGCCTGGCAGTTACTGCCGGGCTCGGGTTCAAACTGTGCCCGGCGGGCGGGCGAACGGCCGGGAAAACTTCAACTCGTATGACCAAATCTCACAGGGAGGGACAAAATGGCTTTTGAACTGCCTGCATTACCCTTTGCGGAGGATGCGCTGGAGCCGTATTATTCCGCGCGCACGCTCAGTTTCCATCACGGCAAGCATCACAAAGCGTATGTGGACAACCTGAACAAATTGATCACCGGAACCGACCTGGAAAGCAAGCCGCTCGAGGAGATCATCCTGCTGGCGGCCGGCGACGCAGCCAAGGCCGGTATGTTCAACAATGCTGCCCAGGTGTGGAACCACACCTTCTTCTGGCACTGCATGAAGCCCGGCGGAGGCGGCAAACCCTCCGGCGAGCTGGCGGCGCGCATCGACGCAGCCTTCGGTGGCTACGACAAGTTCGTCGAGCAATTCAAGGCCGCGGCGGTGGGCCGCTTTGGCTCAGGCTGGGGCTGGTTGGTGCTGGAGGGCGGCGAATTGAAGATTGTCTCGACGCCCAATGCCGAAACGCCGTTGGCCAAGGGGCAGAAGGCCCTGCTCACGGTGGACGTGTGGGAACATGCCTACTACCTGGATTATCAAAACCGGCGGCCGGATTTCGTCCAGGCCTTCCTGGATCACCTGGTCAACTGGGATTTTGTGGCTGAAAATCTCAAGTAAGCATTGCGTCACCCATAACCCCGGCGAAAATTGCCGGGGTTTTTCTTTTGGAAAACTGGCCTTTTTGCCGGTCAAAAAGTTGCGCCTGCGGGTAAAATGCTAAGTATGCATCCCATCTCCCCAATCATGTCCAAGGTCGTGTTGATCCTTTTGCTTGCTTCCGCGCTGCTGGGCGGCGCGCAGCCGGCGCAGGCTGGCGTAGAAGTGGAGCGCTTTGAGCGCCTGTCGGTCGAACAGGGGTTGTCACAAAGCTGGGTGCGCGCCATCCTGCAGGACCCGCAGGGTTACCTGTGGATTGGCACTGAGGATGGGCTGAACCGCTACGACGGGTATGATTTCAAGGTCTTCAAGCACGATCTGGACGACCCCGGCTCGCTGGCCGACAGCAACATCACAGCGCTGCTGGTGGATAACGCCGACCGCCTGTGGGTGGGCACGCTCAATGGCCTGGACCGGTACGATCCCGGCAGCGGCACGTTTGTTCATTACCGCACCCAGGCGGGCAACGAACGCTCGCTGGCCGGCATGGAGATCTCCAGCCTGTACCAGGACCGGCAGGGGCTGCTGTGGGTGGGCAGCGAGGACGGTGGTTTGAGCCGGTACGATGCCGCCAGCGACAGCTTTATCCGCTACCAGTACGACCCTTCCCGGCCGGACGGCTTGAGCGATAACCATGTATATTCCATCGTGGAAGACCGTGAGGGCGTGTTGTGGGTCGGAACCGCCGCGGGCGGTTTGAACGCCCTGGACCGGCAGAACGGCTCTTTCCGCAGCTATCGCGCCGACCCCGATGATCCCCTGAGCCTCAGTTCCGACGCCGTACGCAGCGTGTTCGAGGACAGCCAGGGCAACCTGTGGGTGGGCACCGAAACCGGCGGCCTGAACCTGTTCAACCGCAAAGCCCAAACCTTCACGCAATTCCGCAACCGGCCGGGCGACTCCAATTCGCTCAGCAGCGACGAAGTCCGTGTGATCTATGAAGATGGCAACGGGACGCTGTGGATCGGCACCAAGGCTGGCATCAACCGCCTGGACCGGCCACGCGGCCGCTTTATCCATTACCGCTACGACTCAAGTGATATTTACTCGGTCAGCAGCGATTCGATCTGGACGCTGTATGAAGACCGTGGCGGCATCCTGTGGATTGGCACCGGCGGAGGTGGGCTGAGCAAGTATGCCGGGTCGCTGCAAAAGTTCAAACTGTACCAGCACCGCCCCACCCAGGCCGCGACGCTTTCGGATAGCGACGTGCTGGCGGTTACGATGGATGCGTACGGATACCTGTGGGTGGGCACGCAATTTGGCGGGTTGAACCGGGTGGATCGCACCGGCAATAACGTACGGATTTTCCGCCACGACCCGCTGGTTGAAGATTCAATCGGCGGGGACGACGTGCGCGCGCTGCTGGTGGACCAGTCAGGGCGGCTGTGGGTAGGTCTGAACCGCGGCGGGTTGGATTATTACGAGCCGTTCGCCAACCGCTTTGTCCACCTGAAGAATTCGCCCGAGGATCCGGCCAGCCTGGCGGAAGACCGTGTGACCGCCTTGTTTGAGGACCGTGACGGCGTCCTGTGGGTGGGGTTGTGGACGATGGGGCTCGACCGCTACGACCCTGAGAGCAGCACCTTCACGCATATCCGCCACAATCCATCCAATCCCAATAGCCTGGTCGATAACCGCGTGCGGGCGATTTACCAGGACCGCCAGGGACTGTTCTGGATTGGCACGTACGGTGGATTCAGCATCTGGGACGCGGCGCTGAACCAGTTTACCAATTACTCATATGACCCGGACGACCCCACCAGCCTGTCGAACGATATCGTGCGCGCGTTTTACGAAGATGAATACGGCAACATGTGGATTGCGACCTACGGCGGCGGGTTGAACTATTTCGACCGCCAGGAACAGACCTTCACCCGTTACACCATCAAGGATGGGTTGCCGAACAATTCACTGTACGGCATCCTGGCCGACGGCCGCGGCCACCTGTGGATCAGCGGCAATTCCGGGTTGACGCGCTTCGATCCGCGCCGCGAGACTTTCCGGAATTATTCCGCCAAGGATGGTTTGCAAGGAGATGAGTTCAACGGCGGCGCGTTTTTCCAATCGCCGCAGGGCGAGCTGTTCTTCGGCGGGATCAACGGGCTGAATGCGTTCTTCCCCGAGCAGGTGCTTGATAATTCTAACGTTCCGCCGGTGGTGGTGACGGCCTTTCGCAAGTTCAACACAGTGGTAAAAACGGACTTGCAACCGGGCGAGACGATTGAACTGAATTATTCGGATAATTTCATCTCGTTTGATTTCGCGGCGCTGGATTATTCGGCCCCGCAGCGCAACCAGTATACCTACATGTTGGAAGGATTTGACCGCCAGTGGGTCAATGCCGGTTCGCGCCGCTACGTCAGTTACACCAACCTGCGGGGCGGCGACTATGTCTTTCACGTCAGGGGTTCCAACAGCGACGGAATCTGGAACGTTGAAGGTTTTTCGGTCAACATACGCATCACACCGCCGTTTTGGGAAACCTGGTGGTTCCTCGGCGCGGTAGCCGTCCTGCTGGCTGGCCTGGCATTTGGAGGCTATCGCATGCGCGTGGAGGATATCAAGGAGCGCAACCGCACGCTGGAGGTGCAGGTGCGCCAGCGCACGCGCGAACTGGAACGCCGCCAGCAGGCAGCCGAGGGGCTGCGCAAGATCGTCAACATGCTCAACTCGAATTATTCACTGGGCGACAGCCTGGACACTATCCTGGTGCAGGCCGGGCAACTGTCGGGAGCATGCTGCACATTCATCTACCAGATTGGAGAGAGCGGCGAACCCGCGGTGCTGGCCTTCCAGGAGCGGCACAGCCTTTCGGGAGAGGCGTTGCGCAACTGGCGATCCTTCATCGGCGAAGAGGTGCTGAGTATTCTGGCGCGCAATGAGCCGGTGACGATGTCGAATCTGCGCAACCGGCGCGTTGAGGGCGACAAACCCGAACTGCCCTTCATGGATCACCACAGCGCCATTCTGGCAGCACCGCTGCCGATGACCGGCCGGGTGAGCGGCGGGTTGATCCTGCTGTTTGAAAACCACCATGCTTTCAAAGATGAGGAGCTTCACCTGGCTTCGTTGCTGGCGGACCAGGCCTCGCTGGCGATTGCCAACGCGCAATTGCGCGCGCAGGCCGAACAAAGCGCAGTGGCCGCTGAACGCAGCCGGCTGGCGCGCGATTTGCATGACGCCGTGACGCAGACGCTTTTCACCACCAGCCTGATTGCCGACGTGTTGCCGCGTATCTGGGAGCGCAACCCTGAGGAAGGCAAGGCGCGCCTGGAACAAATCCGGCAATTGACACGCGGCGCTCTGGCCGAGATGCGCACCCTGCTGCTGGAATTGCGACCGGCGACGCTTACCGAAACCAACCTGGCTGACCTGATTCGCCAGCTTTGCCTGGCGTTCACCGGCCGGACGCAAATTCAGGTGGACGTGAGCGTGGAGGGCGAGTTCGTTCTGCCGCCGGACGTACAGGTGGCGTTCTACCGCATCGCCCAGGAGTTGCTTAACAATGTGGCCAAGCATGCCCAGGCCAGCCATGTCACCGTCCGGCTTACCGAGGTCACCGGCCAGATTCTGCTGCGGGTTTCGGATGACGGCAAGGGCTTTGATCTGCAATCAGTACCCAGCGGGCATATGGGGCTGGGCATCATCCGCGAGCGGGCCGCCGCCATTGGCGCGACGATGGATGTGGACAGTCGCCCTGGCGGTGGAACCGTGGCGGATATCTTCTGGTCGGGAGATTACGAGGAAGAATAAATTCTAGAAATAACCCGCCGTACCTGGCGTGATTCAGCCCCGGTCATCTGACCAGGGCTTTTTTTATGCCGCGGACAGGTGGAAAGTACCCCCATCCTTCCAGTGGAAAAACGCGCAACACTGGATAAGATAGAAACTGTAACGGCAGACAAAATTGCACAGGAAAGGAGATGCGGCCATGTTTACACAACTCAACGTCGTGCGGCAAACCAATGTCGGCAGCCAGGTCTACGAAAAAGCACAGCGCCTGTTCAACGCCGCGCTCCTGCGCGGCAACCTGCTGATGGCGATTAATGGCCTGCTGGGCCGGCGCAGTGGATTAAAGGCGCTGCCCGGTTTCGGCGGCTACTGCAGCGCATACTCGCGCGGCCTGGTGACCGTGCCCATCCGGCGTATCATTGGCAGCGAAAACCGCATCCGGGACTATGACCGCCATTTCCACCCGCTGAATGAGCATGCGCGCGCCCGCTGGCTGAATGTGGCCCTGACGCT
>JAPKMQ010000080.1 GCA_026645875.1 Longilinea sp. | reverse complement strand
CGGTCATCTTCTCGGTGGATTACATGCACGGCGAGGACCAACTGGGCCGCTATTATGCCATGGTGCTGTTCTTTATCGGCGCCATGTCCGGCCTGGTGCTCACCAGCAACATGCTTTTGGTTTTCTTCTTCTGGGAAATCACTGCACTGTGTTCCTACGCTTTGATCTCCTTCCACAATGACGATCCAAAGGCAGTTGCCGGCGGTATCAAGGCCCTGATCATTACCCAGATCGGCGGCGTGGGTCTGCTGGCCGGTGCGCTGCTGCTGTTTGCGGTCACCGGCTCGATGGATTTCAATGCGCTCATCGCCAATCCAGCGCTGATGCCCGCCAAGTGGCTGGGCATCATGGCTTTCGGCTTTCTCATCGCCGCCGCGGCAAAATCGGCGCAGTTCCCCTTCCAGACCTGGTTGCCGGACGCGATGGAAGCCCCCACCCCCATCAGCGCCCTCATCCATGCAGCCACGATGGTCAACGCCGGCGTGTACCTGATGGCGCGTTTCTACCCGGCCTTCAAGGATGTCCCCGGTTGGACAACCGCCGTGCTGCTGGTGGGCATGATCACCGCTTTGATGGCGGCAGTCATGGCGCTGGTTTCCAACGATCTCAAGCGCGTGCTGGCCTATTCAACCGTCAGCCAGCTCGGCTACATGTTCTACGCCATCGGCGCGGGCGGCATTTATGCCAGCCAGTTCCACCTGTTCAGCCACTCGATCTTCAAAGCGCTGCTCTTCCTCGGCGCCGGCGCGGTGATCCACTCGGTGGGCACGCGCGACATGCGCCAGATGGGCGGTCTGGGCAAACAGATGCCGCTGGTGCGCGCCGTCTTCATCATCGGCGGCCTGGCGCTGGCGGGGATTCCCATCCTCAACGGCTTTTGGAGCAAGGAAATGGTGCTCGAAGCCGGCCTGGCCCATGCCCCGGTCTGGACGTACATCGTCATGCTGATTGGTGCAGGCATCACCGCCCTGTACACCTTCCGCTGCGTCTGGATGGTGTTCTACGGCGAGCCACAGTCCGATAAACATGTGCACGATGCCGGCCCCGCCATGAAAGTCGCGCTCATCCCACTGGCCTTTGCCACGCTCACGTCCTGGTTGCTGGCTGGCTCGTTTGGCAAACTGCTGGGCGCTGAAACGCTGCCCGCGCACGGCATTGAGATTACATCACTTGGTGAAGTGATCCACGAAGTGCTCAGCTTGCCCACCCTGATTGCGCTCATCGTCATTGCGCTGGGCCTGGCGGCCTGGTGGTGGCGCGGCAAGTTGGCCGGTCTGAGCAATGCATTGAAGGGCGTCGGAAAGGCGGCCGCCGACAGCTTTGGCTTTGAGGCGATCAACCGCGGCATCGTCAAAGGCACGCAAAGCACCGCCGAAGCCCTGCGCGCCACCCAGACCGGCCTGCTCAATTGGAACGTCTTTGGCATCATCGCCGGTCTGATCGTCGTGCTGGCCGTGGTCATCTTCGGAGGGTAGCCATGAATGCAAACACCGCTTTCACACTGGTCATTGGGCTGCCCCTGCTTGGGACCCCGATTATTTACCTCCTGGGACGCCTGTGGGCGCGCCAGAATGGCAGTTCCAACGCGGCCAATCCGGCGCGCTGGCTGGCGCTGTTGATCCTGGTCGCTACCGGCGTGTTCACCTACTTCGCCGGGGTGGGCGCCACCGCCGACTACGCCGGCATCAGCCTCAATTTTGGCGGGTTGACCCTGACCATGGACGGCCTCGGGCTGTTCCTGGCAGTGACGGTCCTGGCGCTGGGCATCCTGGTCACGCTCTTCTCGGTGCCTTATATGCAAGCTGAAGTGGGCGAGGAGAAATTCTATGCCCTGCTGACCGCCATGATCGGCGCGATCATCGGCCTGGGCTGCGCCACCGACCTGTTTAACCTTTGGCTGTGGTTTGAAGCCATGGCGGTTGCCTCCTACTTCCTGGTCGCCTTCTACCGCGATCAGAAAGCGTCGCTGGAAGCCGGCTGGAAGTACCTGGTGCAAAGCGCCACCGGCTCGACGCTGGTGATGCTTGGCATCGCGCTGGCCTTTGCGGCCACCGGCAGCCTGCGCTTCGACGAACTCCGGCTGGCCGCGGCTTCGGCTGACCCGCTGTTGTTGGCAGCCGGCGCACTGTTCATTATCGGCTTTGGCGTCAAAACCGCGTTGGTTCCGCTGCACACCTGGCTGCCCGACGCGCACTCTCAGGCGCCGTCTGGCATCAGCGCCATGCTCTCCGGCATTGTCATTGAAGCCGGCCTGGTAGCCATGCTGCGCTCGCTGGGCATCCTGTACGCCACCAGTCAGGTTTGGGGCTATCTGCTGCTCGGGTTTGGCGCGCTCAACCTGCTGGTGGGCAACCTGATGGCGCTGCGCCAGACGCAGGTGAAACGCCTGCTGGCCTACTCCAGCCTCAGCCACGTCGGCTACATGCTGATCGGCTTTGGGATGGCCTTCGCATTTGCCATGCCAAACGGCGCCATCGGCGGTTTCTTCCACCTGTTCAATCATGCTTTGATGAAGGGATTGGCCTTCCTTGCGGCTGGCGCCCTGCTGTATGCGCTTTACATCGCAAAAGGGCATCACGGCCCGCTTGTGTTGGACGACCTTAACGGCGCATCCAAACGCTACCCGCTGACAGCCTTCTGCTTCAGCCTGGCCGTGCTGGCGCTGGGCGGCCTGCCGCCCCTGGCCGGTTTCATGTCCAAATGGCAGATCTTCGTCTCCGGCTTTGAAACCGGAAGCACCGTCGCCATCATCCTGGTGATTTTTGCCGCGCTCAACAGCGTGCTCTCGCTGGGATACTACGCCCCGCTCGTCAACCGGCTCTACCGCGGGCAACCCTCACAAACTGTGCAGGAAGGCGGGAAGATCTCGCCGTGGATGGCTGCGCCAATGGTCATCCTGGCGCTCGCGATCGTGCTGTTTGGCGTGTGGCCTTCCCTGCTAACCAATCTGACCAGCCGGGCTGCGCTCGGTCTGTTCATGTTGATGGGCGGTTAAGCGAGGAGAACAGGAGATAAATCATGGAAATCTTGTTAACCCCTCCGTTTGCGTTTCTGATTTACATCCCGCTGGTCCTGATCATCTACTGGATCGGCAGACAACTGGCTGGCCCGGAAAAAGAAGATGCGGTGAAAAGTTCGGCCTATGGTTCCGGCGAGTCAGCGCCCACCACAACCGCTGCGCCGGGTTACACGCCCTTCTTCGTCATTGCGCTCTTCTTCGCCGTCCTCCACCTGGGCGTGCTGGTGTTGGGCCTGGGTAATTTCTCCCCATCCATCACGCCGTTTTTGGTGGGGCTGATGCTGGCCCTGGTTGCCCTCCTGCTGGGTTGAGAGGAAAGGACAGGTAAAACTTATGGATATGGCAGTAAAAACCCCCTCCAGTCCGATGCAAAAAGTCATGGACGGTTTGCGCGCCTGGGCGCGCATTAATTCGCCCTGGGTGATCCACTATAACAGCGGCTCGTGCAATGGATGCGACATCGAAATCCTGGCTACGCTGACCCCGCGCTACGACCTGGAACGGTTCGGCGTCAAATTGCAGGGCAGCCCGCGCCATGCCGATGTGCTCATCGCCACCGGCCCGGTCACCCGGCAATCACGCGAACGGTTGCTGCGCATTTACGAGCAGATGCCCGATCCCAAGTTCGTCGTGGCGGTCGGCTCTTGCGGCCTTTCGGGCGGCGTTTTCCACGGCTGCTACAACATCGTCGGCAGTATTGACGAAGTGCTGCCGGTGAGTGCCTACATCCCCGGCTGCCCGCCGCGGCCTGAAGCCATTATTCAAGGCGTTGTAGCATTGCTGCAAAGCCTGAAACCCCAATAGGAGGCAGCCCATGGATCTTGATAAAGTACTACTCGAAGGTGAAAACCTGCTGCAACCCTGGACTGTTTCGACCAGCCGGCCGGAAGAAAACCGCAGCGACGTGGTGGTTGCCCGTGAAAACCTGCATGCCGCCGTTGAGGCGATCAAGGATGCCGGTTGGGGCTACCTGACCGCCATCACCGGCCTGGATTGCCCTGCGCCCGCCGTGGCTGAAGGCGAACCTGCCCCGGAAGGCAACCTGGAATTGCTGTATCACTTTTGTAACGGACTTGCGGTGGTCACGCTGCGGGTCAGCCTGCCTTACGGCGATCCAACCCTGCCCTCTGTGTGTGATCTGCTTCCCTACGCCACACTCTACGAGCGGGAACTGATCGAGCTTTTCGGTGTGCGCATCCAAAACACCCCCGATACCAGCCGCCTGGTTCTCCCCGATGATTGGCCGGATGGAATTTACCCGCTGCGCAAAGCCTTTACCGGGTTTGCCGCGCCGGCAACCGAAGAAAAGGAGTAAACCCGATGCCAACACAGGAACAAAACCAGAAATTCATCGTTCCCATCGGTCCGCAGCACCCCGCATTGAAGGAGCCGGGCCACTTTGAATTCACCGTCGACGGCGAGATCGTCACCGCCGCATCCGTTCGCCTGGGGTATGTCCACCGCGGCATTGAGAAGGGCACCGAAGACCGCACCTGGACGCAAAACGTGTATCTGTTGGAACGTATCTGCGGGATTTGCTCGCACGTTCACGTGACAGCCTACGTGGTGGCGGTGGAGCAGCTTGCCAAGGTACAGGCGCCCCCGCGCGCCGAAGCCATCCGCACCATCGTGGCCGAGCTGGAGCGCATCCACAGCCACATGCTCTGGCTGGGCGTGGCCGCGCACGAAGGCGGATTTGACTCGCTCTTTATGTACTCCTGGCGTGACCGTGAAACGGTCATGGATATCCTTGAAACCATCAGCGGCAACCGCGTGCACTATTCGGCCAACATCCTGGGCGGTGTCAAGTTTGATATCGACGATCAGAAGCGCGATTTCATCCTGAAAGGCCTCGAATTCCTTGAGGAGCGCACGAACCACTACATGAAGATCGTCACCACGGACGAGACTTTCCTCGGCCGCACGCGCAATATTGGCACTATGACAAAAGAACAGGCCATCGAGCTTGGTGCAGTCGGCCCCACGGCACGTGCTTCTGGTGTGACCATCGATATCCGCGACTCTGCGCCCTACTCGGCATACAAGACCTTCCCCGTCAACGTCATCACCGATGAAACCGGCGACCTGCTGGCGCGCTTTGTGGTCCGCATCAAGGAATTACTGGAGAGCTACCGCCTGATCCGCGAAATCCTCGACCACATGCCCGAGGGCGAACTGGCCGCGCGCATTCCGCGCCGCATCCCTGCCGGCGAGACGATCCACCGCGTGGAAGCCCCGCGCGGCGAGCTGTTCTACTATGTCAAGAGTGGCGGTGGCGACAAACCCGAACGCATCAAAGTGCGCACGCCCAGCCTGTGCAACTGGTCATCCGTGATCAACTTCGCTGTCGGGCACAAACTGGCTGACATGCCCATGATCCTGGCCGGCATCGATCCGTGCTTCTCGTGCAACGACCGCCTGATTAAAATCCGCCGTGCCAACCAGTCCCAGGTCTGGACCTGGGAAGACTTACGCCTTCACGGAATCGAGTATTACCGATGAACCTACCACTGCCCTCCATCATCCTGCTTCTCTTCTTCCCGGGCGGCCTCTTCCTGATTGCCAGTGGTTTGGTCTATCAATGGGCTGACCGCAAACTGGTGGCCCGTTTCCAAAACCGCATTGGTCCGCGCTGGTTCCAACCGCTGGCAGACGTTTTCAAGCTACTGGCGAAGGAAGAGATCGTTCCAACGGGCGCCATCAAGGGCCTGTTCCACGGTCTGCCCATCGTTGCGCTGGCATCTGCGCTGACAGCCGCGCTCTACGTGCCGCTGGCAGGTTTCAACGCCTCCTACAGCTTCCAGGGCGACCTGATCGTCGTCTTTTACCTGCTCAGCGTGCTGACCATCTGCATCGGCCTGGCGGGCGCGAACAACATCTCGCGCTTCTCCATCATCGGCGCCACCCGCACGCTCACCCAGATCTTCTCCTATGAGGCCCCCTTCCTGCTAGCGCTGCTTGGTCCTGCCATTGCCGCGGGCAGTTGGAGTATCAGCAAAATCAACATCTACGCACAGGAAAACGTCTGGTTGATCCTGGCCCAACCGATTGGCTTTGTGGTCGCGCTGATCGGCCTGATGGGCAAGCTGGAATTGCCGCCCTTCGACGCCCCCGAAGCCGAAACCGAAATCGTCGCCGGCGCGTTGACCGAATACTCGGGCCGCGGCCTGGCGCTGTTTCGCATCGGCAAGGACGTCGAACTGGTCATCGGTCTGACGCTCATCTCCGCCCTCTACCTGGGCGGGCTGGCCAATCCACTGGACTTCCTGTGGAAGACGGTAGTGCTTTTACTGGTGACAGCCGGGCTGCAAGCGTTGTTTGCCCGCCTGCGCATCGATCAAACGGTGGGCATGTGGTGGCGGGTAGGCGCGCTGCTCGGTCTGCTGCAACTGCTGGCCATCATCCTTGGCCGCCTGATTGGCCCGCTTTTCTAAGGAGGTAAGAACATGGCGATTGGTGCGATGTTAGGCGATATTCTCAGGTCTCTGTTCAAGCGCCCGGTCACAGAGCTCTACCCATTCCAGCGGAAACCCGCGCCGGAGACGCTGCGCGGGAGGTTAATGTACGATCCATCCAAGTGCTCGGGCTGCCAGTTGTGCATCAAAGATTGCCCGGCGGACGCCATTGAACTGCTGGTGGTGGACAAAGTGGCAAAGAAGTTCGTGATGCGCTATCACGAAGACCGCTGCACATTCTGCGCCCAATGCGTCCAAAGCTGCCGGTTCAGTTGCCTGAACATGAGCAATGAGCAATGGGAACTGGCCCAGCTCAAGCGCGAACCCTTTGAAGTGATGTACGGTAGGGACGAGGATGTCCAATTCCTGCTGGAGCGAGCTGCTCGCGCAGAAACTGGCGACGTTGAGTGCGGCGCTTAGCCGCACTCCGCGCCTGACGCTGCTGGGAATCGGCAACGAACTGAACGGTGATGATGCGGCCGGAGTGCTGGTGGTGCGCGGTTTGCGCGCCCGCCTGGCCCCCCGGCCGCACCTTTTACTCATCGAAGCCGGCCTGGCCCCCGAGGCGTTTACTGCGCCACTGCGGCGTTTTGCGCCCGACCTGGTGGTGTTGGTGGATGCCGCCTTGCTGGAACAGCCTGCCGGCACGGTTGAGATGGTGGATTGGCGGGAGACCGATGGTCTGAGCGCTACCACCCACACCCTGCCGCCCTCCGTGCTGGTTCAATTCATCCAGCACGAACTGGGCTGCCCGGTGGAACTGATCCTGATCCAACCCGATGACATCGAATTCGACCATCCGGTCAGCCCAGCTGTTAAGGACACAATCGACCAGGTGGTTGATCGCCTGGCCGCTCTGCTGGACCCGGTTTGATTTTCCCCGATGACAATTCACCGGCTTGCGAGCGCAACACAGGTATAATTCCATCGGGAGACCTGCCTTGAAGAATCCGCGCACGCGAAACCTCATCCTCGGCCTGAGCGCAATCCTCTGGCCGTTTCTTGTTTTGATGCTCTACTTTGTCTACCACAAGCCATTTGGCCCGGAATTGGCCGGCAGCCTGGCCGCCGGCGTGTGGCGATTGATGCTTGGTTTTGTCCTGGTGGCCGTCTCCGGCGCGCTCGGGCAGCGCATTGCCCCGCTGGAGGACCTGCCGCGCCTGGTGCGCCTGAGCCTGCAGGCAGCCCTGGGATTGGGCATCACCGCGCTGGCAATTCTGCTGCTGGGCGCCACAATCGGGCTGCACGCCTGGTTGCTCGCGCTTTTGCCGGTCGCGGCGGGGTTGCTGCTACGCCGGTCGCTGCGAACCTGGTTGCGCCAGGCGGCCGCGCTGCGCGACTTATGGCGCGAAAGCGACGGGTTCGGCCGCGCTGTGGCGGTTTTAATCGCACTGCTGCTGCTCAACGCGCTAATTGTCGCGCTGGCACCGCCGCTCAAGTTCGACGCGCTGGTTTCGCATCTTGCGCTGCCGCAGGATTACCTGCAGGTCGGCCGCATCGTGTACCTGCCCGGGCACGTAATGAGCGGCATGCCGCAAAACGCCGAAATGCTGTTCACCTGGGCCATCGCCCTGGGTGGCCTGCCGGCCGCCACGGTGCTGGGCTGGTGGATTGCCGTTCTGGCGGTGACCGGTCTCTTGGGGTATTTCAGCCAGAAGCTGAACGTGCGTTCCGCCTGGGCCGGAGCCGCTGCGCTGCTGGCTGGTTTCAGCCTGGTGATGCTGACCGCCTGGGGCTACGTCGATTGGTTGGCGCTGCTGTTCGGCTTTGCCGTGCTGGTGCTGCTGGAACGCTGGCGGCGTAAATTGGACCTGCTTTCGTTGTTGCTGGCTGGCGCGTTCATCGGGCTGGCAGTTGGCACCAAGTACACCTCGGGCGTACTGGCGGTAGCCGCGGCGGCAGCGCTGGCCTGGCACATCTGGAAACGACGGGTGCCCTGGCTGGCAGGCCTGCTGGACTTGCTTAAACTCGCCGGAACCGCGCTGGCCGTGGCCGCCCCGTGGTTCGTGAAAAACCTGATCACCACCGGCAACCCGGTCTACCCGTTCTTCTTTGCCGGCGGGGCAATGACCGCGCTGCGACTGGAGGTCTACCAGAGTGTACCGTCGTACGGCAACTGGCTGGATTTCTTCTTGATTCCGCTGCGCGCCACGCTGCTGGGTACCGAGGGCGGCGAAGGGTACATGGTAGCGCTGGGCGCACTGCTACTGGGCTTTGGATTGTTCGCCTGGTTGGGCCGCGACCGCCGCACGCCAGATCAACAAGCCGCGCTGGAAAATTCCGCCGTGCTTGCGCTTTCCGGGCTGGCCGTGTGGGCGGTTGCCAACCGCTTCTCCGGCAACCTGATCCAGACGCGCTATTACTTCACCCTCTTTCCCGCCTTCACCACCCTGGCCGCCTTCGGCTACTGGGGCCTCAGCCGCGTGACGTTGCCGCAGGTGCGCCTCAACCGGATCTTTGCCACACTGGTGATCCTGGCGCTGGCCCTCAATCTGGTGGAAGTCACCGCCTTTACCTGGAAGAGCAGCGCCCCGCAGGCCGTAACCGGCTTGAAGTCCGCTGAATCCTACCTGGCCGACAACCTGGGTTGGTATCAGCCTGCCATGCAAGCTGTGCGCGAATTGCCGGAAGGCAGCCGGACCGTCATGCTCTACGAACCGCGCGGCCTGTATTGTGCGCCAACCTGCTCCCCGGACGAAATTCTCGACCGCTGGAAGCGCGACTTGAACGAACTGGGCGACTCACAGGCCATTTTACGCTCCTGGCAGGATCAAGGCTATACGCATGTATTGGTCTACACCGCCGGCGTCGATTTTTTACGCACCGCAAACGACCCCCACCATCCGCTCAGCGACCTCACCGCGTTGGACGTATTCCTGGCGCAATTGCCGCCGCCGCAATCGTTTGGCGACAGTTATGCCCTCTATGCGCTGCCGTGAGTTTTGCGCATCGGTTCAATCTCGTGTATAGTTAACCTAATCACCGTCTTTTCAGGGAGGGTATTGTGGATCCGAAGAATTTTTTCCTGGGAATGCTTTATGATCCTGCGCAACGCAAAGCCACCGATCAGCCCATGCTGTATGACCCGGCCAACCTGACCACCCATGCCATCATCACCGGCATGACCGGTTCGGGCAAAACCGGCCTCGGCATTGGCATGCTGGAAGAAGCCGCACTCAAAGGCATCCCGGCCATCATCATCGATCCCAAAGGGGATTTGACCAACCTGCTGTTGCACTTCCCGGATTTCAAACCGTCCGATTTTGAACCCTGGCTGGACCCGGATGCGGCGCGCCGCGAAGGTAAATCGTTGAACCAACTGGCCGAAGAAACCGCCGCGAAGTGGAAAACCGGTCTGGAGGGGGTCGGTATTGGCCGCGAGGAAATGCTCGCGCTTCAGAATTCGGCCCAGTACACCATCTTCACGCCCGGCTCCACCTCCGGCGTGCCGGTCAACGTGCTTTCATCGTTCGCCGCGCCAGACGTACCCTGGGCCGAAAACCGTGAGACGCTGCGCGAAAAAATCAGCAGCATCGTTACCGCGCTGCTCGGCTTGATCGGGTTAAACGACCTGGATCCGCTACGCTCGCGCGAGCATATCCTCGTTTCCAACGTCATCGAAAACGCATGGAGCGAAGGCCGCTCCCTGGACCTGACCAGCCTGATCCTGGAAGTGCAAAAGCCGCGTTTCGACCGCCTGGGCGCGTTCCCGCTGGATTCCTTCTTCCCGGAGAAGGACCGCTTCGAACTGGCCATGCTGCTGAACAACTTCCTGGCCTCGCCCAGCTTCGAATCCTGGCGCGAGGGCGTCACGCTGGACATCGGCGCGCTGCAGTACACCCCAGCCGGCAAGCCGCGCCATAATATCTTCTACCTGGCCCACCTGAGCGAAGGCGAGCGGATGTTCTTTGTCACACTGCTATTCGCGGCCATCGAATCGTGGATGCGCGCACAGCGCGGCACCAGCGGCCTGCGCACGATGGTCTATTTTGATGAAATCATGGGCTACCTGCCGCCGGTTGCCAACCCGCCCTCGCGCACGGTGATGCTGCGCATGCTCAAACAGGCGCGCGCCTTTGGCGTGGGTCTGGTGCTTTCCACCCAGAACCCGGTGGACGTGGATTACAAGGCCCTCTCCAACGCCGGCACATGGATGATCGGCCGCCTGCAAACCGAGCAGGACAAGAACCGCCTGCTGGACGGTCTGCGCTCGGCCAGCGGCGCCAGCGACATTAACGCGATTGACAAACAAATCTCCGCGCTGGATAAACGCGTTTTCCTCATCAACAACGTCAACAAGTCCAGCCCGCAGCTCTTCAGCACACGCTGGGCTATGAACTACCTGGCCGGCCCGTTGATGCGTTCGCAGATTCCTGCCCTGAACAAATTGGGCGGCGTGGAGCCGTTTTCCACGGAAAGTCAGTCCGCCGGGGCCTCCAGCCCGGCGCCATCAGCTGCGGCGCAACCGGCCGCCAGGCAAAGCGCGGCCACACCGCCAGCCTCACCGCGCGGCGAAACCCTGACCAGTTCGCGCCCCGTGGTGCCCTCTGGCGTGCAGGAATTCTTCCTGCCGCTGGATCTGGGCCCTGCGGCAGCCATTGAGGCGGCCCGCCAGCCCACCGGCACACAGGTCAAAGGCACCATCTACCGGCCGGCCTTGATCGCCCAGGCCGAAGCCCGCTACCTGAACACGCGCTACCGCCTGGACACATCCAAACACTTCACCTGCATCGTTGACCAGATCGAGGGCATGCGCGTCGAATGGGAGCAATTCACCTGGCGCCCTTACAAAAACAGCGAACTGGAACCCGACCCGCGCCCAAACGCCGCCTTTGCATCGCTGCCCTCAATGCTCAGCGACGCCAAACGCTTCAGCGGTTTGCAGCGCGATTTTGAGGAATGGGTTTTCCGCAATGGTACGCTCAAGGTGCGAGCCAACGAAAGCCTGAAGGTGTACGCCGGCCCGGAAGTGACCACAGCCGAATTCCGCAAGCTGTGCGCCGATGCCGCCCGCGATGCCATGAAAACCGACCAGGACAAGATCGAAGCCGCCTATGACCGCAAGATCGACACCCTGAAGGAAAAAATTCGCAAACAAACCAACAAAGTGGAAGAATTGCAGCGCGAGGTGAGCCAGCGCACAGCCGAAGAAGTGGGCAAGGGGCTTGAAACGATTGTCAGCCTGTTTGGCGGGCGCAAGCGCAGCGTGTCCGGAAACCTCGCCAAGCGGCGCATGACCGCCGGCGCCAAAGCCGATTTGAACACCGCCCGTGAAGACCTCGAGTCACTCAACAAGCAACTCGAAGAGCTGACCGAGCTCAAAGAAAACGAGCAAAAGGAACTGGAAGAGAAATGGGCGCGTGTGGTGGATGATGAAAGTGAAGTGCCGGTCAACAC
>JAPKMQ010000007.1 GCA_026645875.1 Longilinea sp. | reverse complement strand
GAAAAATTCGCCTGGGCTGGGACGGCGACAGCCGCAACTACATTGAGATCGCCAAAATCATAGAAGACAACGGCGGCGCCCTGATTGCGGTTCACGCCCGCACCCGCGAACAGGGCTATACCGGTCCGGTCGATTGGAATGCCATTGCCGAGATCAAACAGGCTGTCCGCATCCCGGTGATCGGCAATGGAGATGTTAAGACCGTCGCGGATATTGAACAAATCAAAGCTCAGACAGGCTGCGACGGGGTGATGATCGGCCGCGCCGCCATTGGAAACCCATGGATCTTCTCCCGACTCGACAGGCAGGAGGTTCCCCCGCGCCTGGAGCGGACAACCATCCGCCAGCACCTCGATGCCAACCTCAACTTTTACGGTCCGGATCGAGGGCTGACCCTGTTCCGCAAGCACCTCAAACGCTATCTCACACCCTATGCCGTCAGCAATCACACCATGGGCGCAATGCTGACCTCTACGGATCCCGCGGAGGTATGGGCAATGATCGAATCGGTTCTCCCGCCCGCTTAGGCCGTCTGAACATGCTTCACAGGGTCAACCTCCCTATCCTTCCGGCGCTTGTACAGTCTCTTGTCGATCTGGGGGATGGCACGCCAATCGTGCAAATTATCCCGGTGAGCGGCGGCTGCATCCACCAGGTCTTTCAACTCATCACCGAAAAGCATGCATACCTGTTGAAGTGGAACCCGGCACCTCAAGAGGGTATGTTTGAGGTTGAAGCCAGGGGACTGAAATTGCTCGCTGCCAGTGATGCCATCCGGGTACCGCAGGTGCTGGCGGTCAACTCCCAACCCGCCTTTATCCTGCTGGAATGGATCGATCCGGCCGGCTACGCCTCTGGCTGAGACCAGGAACGCCTCGGCCATCAACTTGCGGCCCTGCACCGAAGCGCTGCCCCGCAAGCCTATGGGCTGGATCACGACAACTACATCGGTTCGATTTCGCAGATTAACAGCTGGCGACCGGACTGGGTCGCCTTTTTCCGCGAGAACCGGCTGCACCCCCAGATCAAGCTGTCTGTAGAACATGAATATTTTTCCGGTGCACAGCTCCATAAGTTGAGCCAAATCTGCGACCACCTCGATCGCTGGATCGATGAGCATTCCGTCCAGCCCAGCCTGCTGCACGGCGACCTGTGGGCGGGCAATGTCCTCTGCGGCCCCGCCGGCCTGCCTGTGTTGATCGACCCAGCGGTCTATTATGGCGACCGTGAAGCGGAACTGGCATTCACCGGGCTGTTTGGGGGGTTCACTGCCCGCTTCTATCAGGCTTACAACGAGACATGGCCGCTCGACCCGGGATATTCTGAACGCAGAGACCTGTACAACCTGTATCACCTGCTGAACCATTTGAATATCTTTGGACCTGTGTATCTGCGTCAGGTCTCGACAATCATCGACCGGTACGCCGGCGGTTAATCCGGTTCAAGGTGCGGCTTGGTCTGTCCTTTTTCGGTGCGAACTAAATCCAGCGTTTCTACGGCGTGGCGCAGATGTGGAATGACAATGCTGCCGCCCACAATTAGGGCCACGTTAAACGCATCGTACAATTCCTCATCCTTCCACCCGGCTTCCACGCATTGCACAATGTGATAGTCGATGCAATCGTTGCATCGCAACACCATTGAAGCCGTCAGCCCGAGCAATTCCTTGGTCTTGCCGTCCAATGCGCCGTAATTGTATGCCCGGGTATCCAGGTTGAAAAATCGCTTGATACCGAGGTGATCAATTTCTGCAATCCGGCTGTTCATACGCAGCCGGTAGGATTTAAAATCGTCCAGCCGGTTTTTCACTCACCACCTCCTACTGGTAATCCTTACCGAAAGATCATCCACGCTTAACGGTTGTCCTTTCAGTTACCCTGCGCGCTGATATAGCCCATCGGAGCAGGCCGCAGATTTTCCACCGGCAGCACGTCCAACAGCTCATATTCCTGGCTGCCGAGTCCCAACTGCGCCCCATATTCGACAACTTTGTAGGGATCCTTGTACGGTCCGTGCAGCCATTGCAGCGGATGGCCCTTGCGTGTGTGCACTTCCATCGACATCGGCACGTTTTCCTCGATCAAGGGCGTTTTCGCAGTAACATCCAGCACCGCCTGGTCCAGCGCGACAATGTCATCCGACCCGAATATGCCCGCGTCCGGCAGGATGGGCATGCTGGTAAAGCCAAAGCAGTCACATACGGGCGTCATGTGTGTCGCCAGGACTAGATGCGTAGCCTTCCCAGGCGCAAATGTGGACAATGAGATTTGCGTGCTAATCGCCATTGCCTGCTGGAAGCTATCCCAGTTGACCGGGTCGATTTTCAGGCTGCCCTTCGGTGCGACCTCCAGGCAGCGGCCGCATTGATTGCAGTTTTCCATGTGCAAGTGCAATTCATCCGGCTTGTACTTATCCTGGATGATCGCCCCATGCGGGCAGGCGGCAATGATTTTCTGGCGTGCTTCAGCATCCGGGCAGCGCTCCGCGAACCAATAGCGGTCAAAATGACTCACGTCATGCATTTTGCTCCGCGTTTCACCGACCATGCACCCCAGGGCCAGGTTCTTAAACGCTCCGCCGTAAGAACAGGACGGATGCCCCTTGGCGTGTGCAAAATTCACCAAAAAGGATGCTTCTTCGATCATCCCGCACACCTTCCATGTGTCCAGGTTCTTGAACTGTCGTTCGTGGGCATAAAAGTGGCGCTCGTTCGGTCCAGCTGCCGGGTAGATCGGGCATCCAATCACCTCTGGCGTGTATCCGCGCGATTCCGCGCCGTTGACCACCCAATCAAGATCAACCAGGAAGGGCTTCCCGCCGCCGTCTTTGATCGCCTGTACCACTTTGCGGATGAATACCGGATGGATCACCGAGTAACTGATATTGCAGCCCGTATGCACCTTGAGGGCCACCACCTCATCCTTCACCCGCTCACGCAGGTGCAGCCGATCCAAAATCAGGTCCAGTTTCGCGGGCAGCGTCTCAGCCGCCACCAACCGCGCCTGACGGGGAGAACCATAATAAACCAAACTGGTCATTGCAGCGCCTCATTTATTTTATTGTGGGATGAAAGCAATTATAAAACACCACGCGCGCTTTCTCCGGCCAAATCCGGAAATTTGGTTGGATTATAATTATCATGTGACCAATCCATCCGTGCAACAACCCGGCCTGCCATACGAAACCCTGAACGGTAACCTAGAACGGATCACCTACCAGAACGATGAGACCGGCTATACCATCGCCCGATTGCGCCGGCCTGGGGAGGTTGGTGAAATCACCGTGGTCGGCAATCTCCTGGGAGTCAATGTAGGTGAAACCCTCATGCTGCATGGCCTGTGGACGCTTCACCCGCAATATGGCCGCCAGTTTGAAATCCGCCATTTCAGCATCGAAGCGCCGACCACAATTGAAGGCATTCGCCGCTATTTGTCCAGCGGTGTGATTCGCGGCGTAGGAACCCGAACTGCGGCGCAGCTTGTCGAGCAGTTCGGTGTCAACACGCTCAAGGTACTGGATGAAACGCCGGAACGGCTGCGCGAATTGCCCGGAATCGGTCGAAAGCGGGCCGCTCAAATCCTGGCAGGATGGGAAGATCAGAAGCAGATTAAGGAAATCATGTTTTTTCTGCAATCACAGGGCGTCAGCGCCCGGCTGGCGGGTAAAATCTACAAAGCCTATGGGGATGCAGCCATTGGCATCGTGCGCGCCAATCCGTACCAGTTGGCCGCCGACATTGATGGCATCGGCTTTATATCCGCCGACCAGATTGCCCGCCAGACTGGCGTCCCAGCCGACTCGCCGGTTCGAATTCGCGCCGGTTTGCTTTACGCTCTGGAAAAACTGGCCGGCGAGGGTCATTGCTATGCCCTGCGCGACCAGCTTGCCACAGAAACAGCCGAGGTATTACACCTCGAGCCTGCCCTGTGTCAGGCGCAGATCCAGGCGCTCCTCGACCGCCAGGACCTGATCCAGGACGGTGACGCACTTTACCTGCGTAGCCTCTTCACCGCCGAGATCAAAACAGCCTGGCATCTCCACCGATTGTTCACCACCCCGGCGGATCGCATCGCGAATTTTATTGAAACGGGTCGGGAGGTTATCGATCAGACGATTGACCAGTTTTCCGCCATCCAGCTTTCCGAGGACCAAAAGGCTGCGGTCTATACTGCCTTGACCCGCAAGGTGTCCATCATCACCGGCGGCCCCGGCACCGGCAAAAGCACCATCACCCGCAATATCATCGAACTGACTCTGGCGGCCAAACATTCAGTGCTGCTGGCCGCGCCTACCGGCCGCGCAGCCAAGCGGTTGAGTGAAACCACCCGGCTGGAAGCACGTACCATCCACCGTCTGCTGGAATACTCGCCAGCTACCGGGAACCAGTTCGCGCGCAACGCGCAAAATCCGCTGGATGCCGATTTAATCGTCATCGACGAGATGTCCATGGTGGATATCTACCTGATGCACCACCTGATTGAAGCGGTTGGCGAAGGTACACACCTGGTGTTGATTGGCGACGTAGATCAGTTGCCCTCCGTAGGCCCCGGGAATGTATTACGGGACATCATCGATTCGGGCGTCCTGCCCGTCACCCGCCTGATGACCATCTACCGACAGGCAAACGACAGCTACATCATTCTTAATGCGCACCGCATCAATCAGGGTCAGCTGCCGGAATTCCCAAAAGAATCCAAAGACTTTTTCCTGTTTGCCGAAAACGATGCCCGCAAAACCGCCGACTGGGTGGTGGATCTGGCTTCTGAGCGCATAAACAATAAATTCGGCTTCGATTCGCGTCAGGATATCCAGGTGCTTTCGCCCATGCACCGCGGCGAGGCCGGCGTAACGGAATTAAATCAGCGGTTGCAGGCCGTTCTCAACCCGCCGGTGGCGCAGAAAATTGAACTGCGCCACGGCAGCCGGATTTTCCGGGAGGGTGACCGCGTAATGCAAATTCGCAACGACTACGACCGCCAGGTTTTCAACGGTGATATCGGCACTCTGCAAAAGATTGACCTGGATGGGCCAACCCTGAGCGTCATGTTAGATGGCCGCGCGGTTGACTACGATCTCACCCAGTTGGACGACCTGTTGCATGCCTATGCCATCAGCATCCATAAGGCACAGGGGTCTGAATTTCCAGTGGTCATCATCCCGCTGTTGACGCAACACTACATGATGCTGCAACGCAACCTGCTCTACACGGCCGTGACGCGGGCGAAAAAGCTGGTCGTCCTGGTGGGCAGCCGGCAGGCTATCGCCACCGCGGTTAGAAACCAGCAGGTCCGCCAACGCAACACGCGCCTGGCCCAACGCATGCGCGCACTTCTTCTCAACCCATAACACAACTCTGGAGAGAGTGGCAGATACCGTATGAAAGATACGATCCTGGTTTCCGGTTTGATCAACATCGAAACGACGCTGCGAATCGCCGAGTTTCCGCTGGAGTATTACCCGGTCACTTACCCGTTTTTTGGCATCAACTCCAGCGTATCAGGTGTGGGTTACAATCTGTCCAAATCGCTAACCAACCTCGGTGATGATGTCCGCTTTCTGTCCCTTATCGGCAAGGACATTGCCGCCCAGCAGGTCAGGACCAAACTGATCGAGGACAATATCCCCTGGAAGTATGTTCTGTCACTATCCGACCAAACTGCCCAATCGGTCATCCTCTACGATGGCAACGGCCGCCGTCAAATTCATACAGACCTCAAGGACATTCAGGAACAGGAATTTCCGCCGGAGTTGTTCGACCAGGCGCTCGGCGACACAAAAATTTGCGCCCTGTGCAACATCAATTTTTCACGGCCGCTGCTTGCGAGCGCGGTTAAAAAGGGCCGGATGGTGGCGACGGACGTGCATGCCATCGCCAATCTGGAAGACGCCTATAACCGAGACTTCATGCAAGCCGCGACGATACTTTTTATGAGTGACGATAAATTACCAATGCCGCCCGAGCAGTGGACAATCCAAATCTGGAACCGTTATCCAGCTGAAATTATTGTCATTGGCATGGGAAAAAATGGCGCACTACTGGGCCTGCGGGATGGACACCAAATGGAGCGCATCCCCGCCGTCACAACCCGCCCGGTGGTCAACACCATTGGCGCGGGCGACGCGCTCTTCTCAAGCTTCCTTCATGGTTTCCTGCATACCGCGGACCCTTATACATCTCTGCAAAAGGCGGTTGTTTTTGCATCGTATAAGATTGGCTCGGTGTCAGCCGCCGATGGTTTTTTGACCGCCCCTGAACTGGAAGCGCTGGCCGCGGATATTTATCGGGTGGGATAACCGCTTAAAGCCAACCCTGCAGCCGGTACATCCAGATGCCCAAGTATTCCTTGAGGATGTTTGTGGTTAATCCCAGGCTGCTGGTGTTGGGCAGAAATGAAATCAGGGTCGATTGCCAACCGGCTGAAGTCAGGTTATTCACCCCATCCCTGGTGACGGTAAAATCAACCGGTGCAGGCACCACTTCGATACCCTCATGCGTAAACAGCGCCACCGACCGGGGCATATGCGCTGCAGAGGTGACCAGAATTACTTTTTGAATGCCGGCCGCCTTGAGCATCTCCGCCGAATACACCGCGTCCTCGTGCGTGTTCTGTGAGCGATTTTGCAGCCACAAAGCCGATTCTGGAATTCCGATGGCAGTCAGAATCGAAGCCATATCCTCCGCTGGCGTGCCTGAACCACCATCCTGCCAGGTGATCGTGCCACCGCTCAACAGCAGTACCGGCGATTTTCCCTCCCGAAATAACTGCGCGGCATAGAGCACCCGGTCTCCAGCCGCGTTGATTTCCACCGCCGGCCGGGGATATTGCCGCGATTCGGTGCCCCCGCCCAGAACAACGATTGCTTCCACGGTTGGAATCTCCGGCGGCGGCAAATATTGCCACTCCAGCGTCTGCGCCAGACGGTATGCCACCCAACGGTTGGAAGCCAGGTACAAAACAGCCAGAGAAATTGCCACCAAAGTATTGCGCAGCCGGCGGTGCCGGGAAAAAATCAGCGAAAACGCCAGCAGCAAACAAGCCAGACCAACCGGATAGACAAACAAGGGCATTAATTTGGAAAGAAAAACAAACATGACTTAATCAGATCCTTTTTTGGATGACATCCAGAGCAATCTCAACTGCGCGCACGCTGGTTTCCAGGCTCATCGAGGCGATTGGTGATGAGACCCTGGATGCCTGTTCCGGCAGGGACGGCAAATGGATGAATCCCATCGGCACAACCAAACTCTGGGTCGCAAGGGAATGCAGCCCCGTATAGAAAACCTGGTTGCATAGAAATGTCCCTGCGCTCATGGAAATTTTCGCCGGAATTCCCCCAGACAGTATTTCCATACAGATCTCGCGCACCGGCAGGGTGGAAAAGTAGGCCGCCGGGCCTTCCGGGTCAATCATTTGATCACAAAGCTGTTCGCCCTGGTTATCCGGGATACGGAAATCCATCCAATTGACGGCGATCTTTTCCACCGAAACAACCGTCCTTCGTGACGCCTCACCCAGGCAAACCACAGCGGCTGGGTGATATAACGCCATTTTTTCCAGCAGTGCTTGCGGTCCGCCTGTACGATCCACCGGAAGAACGGCTGACTTGATCTGGCTACGTCCAACGCCTTTTCCATCCAAAGCCAGCGCCACAAGTTGGGATGGATTCGTTTGGCTGCCGCCAAACGGTTCAAAGCCTGTCAGCAGGATTGTTTTCGTCGAATCATTCATGCCCGCAATTATAACGCCCTCGCTGCATGCAGGGAAAACAGTCCACTTTACCCGCTGGCAGAAGCGACTATAATTGGACTATTCTGGTATCGGGGAGCAAAAATGAATTATCCTGCATGGATTGATGGGTTTCCAGGGGCAATCACGGTTTGTGACCGGGAAGGCACGATCCTCTACATGAATGATCAGGCCCTCGAGGTGCTTGCGGATGACGGCGGCACGAAGTTGCTCGGCCAAAATGTGCTCGATTGCCACCCGGAGCCTTCGCGCAGCAAACTGAAGATGCTGATGGATACGCAGCAACCAAATGTCTATACGATCGAAAAAAAGGGCAGGAAGAAGCTCATCTACCAATCCCCTTGGTATCAGGGCGGCGAGTACGCCGGTTTTGTCGAACTATCGTTGTTCATCCCATTTGAAATGTCACATTTTATCCGGCAAAGGTAATCAGAAAAGGAGCAGGAATGTCTCAGAAACAGTGGAAGACCCCACCAACCATGGCTATTGATGCAAGCAAGGTATACCGTGTTTCCATGAACACGACGCGCGGCTTGATTGTTTTGGATTTGTATCCAAAGCACGCGCCAAAGACTGTCAATAATTTTGTCTTCCTGATCCGGGAAGGGTTCTTTGACGGCGTGAAGTTCCACCGTGTGATTAACAATTTTGTCATCCAGGGCGGTGATCCGACCGGAACCGGTATGGGCGGTCCTGGTTACCGCTTCGAGGACGAAGTCAAAAACAATCCGTTGATCCACGAAACTGGCGTAATTTCGATGGCCAATGCCGGCCCCAACACCAATGGCAGCCAGTTTTTCATCACCCATTCGCCACAACCGCACCTGAATGGCAAACACACCGTTTTTGGCAAGGTGATTAACGGGATGGATGTAGTGAATGCCATCCGCCAGGGTGACGTAATGGAAACCGTTACGGTGGAAGAAGTCGCAGCCTGAGAAACCAAACCGCCGCTTCGAAAAATTGGAGCGGCGGTTTTATACCATCTACTTATTAAACAATTATATAATCAAGGGTAGACTGGCAAAGAAGGCACTGATTTCTCATCGAATGGCAGGAAAGGATCATTTCATGCGCATCCTGATTCTGGGCGGTACGGTTTTCCTTGGGCGAGCGCTCGTTGATGCCGCGACTGACCGAGAGCATGAAATTACCCTCTATAACCGCGGCCGGACAAACCCCAACATTTTCCCCGGCCTTGAAAAGCTTTACGGCAGCCGTGATAGCGACCTGGCGGAATTAGAGGGCAGGCATTGGGACGTGGTGATCGATACCAGCGGCTATATTCCCCGTCTGGTTCGAAAATCCGCCAGACTGCTGGCCCGGGAAGTCGACCAGTATATTTTCATTTCAACGTTATCTGTCTACGCGGACGTATCCGAGCCAGGCGTCTCAGAAGAATCGTCCCTGGCCCAACTGGCTCAGGAAACAGAAGATGTGACCGGCGATACCTACGGACCTCTGAAAGCCCTTTGCGAACGCGAGGTGATTGAGGCGATGACCGACCGCTCGCTGGTCATCCGTCCTGGCCTGATTGCCGGCCCTTATGATCAGAGTGACCGGTTCACTTACTGGGCGCACCGCATGGCGCGCGGCGGCGAAATCCTTGCCCCGGGGCGACCTGAGCGCGAGGTGCAATTCATTGATGTGCGCGACTTGGCTGAGTGGGTCATCCGCCTGGCGGAAAGCCGCGCCGCCGGGATTTACAACGCTGTCGGACCAGCCGCGCCGCTCACCATGAAGCATTTTTTGGATGCCGGCCGGAAAGCACTCAACCGCTATGCTACGCTGACCTGGGTCGAGGATAACTTTCTGCTGAAGAAGCACGTTGATCCATGGAGCGATTTGCCCCTATGGCTGACTGATGCGGATACCGAATCGCACGGACTATTCAAGATCAATTCGAAGAAAGCCATGGCAGCAGGCCTTACCTTCCGCCCGGTTGAGGAAACCTATCAAGCTACCTATGAGTGGCATACCCATCGACCCGCCAACCACGACTGGAAAGCCGGCCTGTCCATCGACCGTGAGAACGACATTCTCCGGTCGTGGCATCTCCATCAGCATGACACGCAAGCATCATAACGTCTTTTACAGCAAGCGGACGCGCCTGCACGATGATGAAGCGCGTCCGTTTTGTTTTCCGAGCAGATTTTCAGCCACAATTGCCGGTCAGGCAGATGGCTGTGTCGGGTCTGTGGGCGGCAGGTTCAAGGGCTCTTCGGGCACTACCAGCAGCAGGATGAAATACGCCAGGATGGTGGCCGGAAACGGGAAGGTCAAAATTGCCAGAACCACACGAATAATGGTCGGATCGATATCCAGGAATGAACCCAGGCCGCCACACACGCCGCTAATCATCCGCTGTGAACGGGAACGATATAACCGTTTTGTTTCAGACATAATCAGTCTCCTTTAGTGATTTGCTATTACAGTATACGTTATACATCGGAGAATGTTGCGGAACGGGTTCAGCAACTTATCAGCACAGGTTGCGTATATTGGATATACGGAAATCGAGGCAATCATGAATTCATTCGACAAGACATTAAAAAGTTACTTCGGCGTGGTGGCAAAATCACAAAGCTATCTAAACCTGGTATTCCTAACCCTAAGCTTTCCACTGGGCATTTTTTATTTTGTCTTTCTCGTCACAGGCATCAGCCTTGGAATGGCGTTGAGCATCATCGTGATCGGGCTGGCCATCCTGGCCGCAGTCCTGCTCATCACCTGGGGAATGGCGGCCTTTGAGCGGTCCCTGACAATTTCCTTGTTGCACGTCAACATTCCGCCGATGTCCAAACCGGCTGAAGCTCCCGCCGGCAGCCTCGATCGAATCAAAGCCTATCTAACCAACCCAGTCACCTGGAAAGGACTGGTGTACCTGCTCTGCCGATTCCCGCTGGGAATCCTGAATTTCACAGCGGTCGTCACAATCATTGCTATTCTTGTGGCATTAATCGCCACGCCGTTTGCTTACCGTTTTGCCACCTATGACCTGGGCTTCATGCAGATCACCTCGCTCAGCGACGCATTGCTTTTGTGCATTGCCGGTTTGCTGCTGGCGCCAGCCGGATTGCACGCACTCAACTTCCTGACCCGGTTGCAAGCCGAATTCGCCCGCATCATGCTCGGGATAACCCATGCCAGGGTTGATCAACAACCAAACATTGCCTGATCAGGCGGATACACAATTCAACCGCGCAGATTGTTAGCGCGGTTTTTAGTTTTATCAAGATCGTTTATAAACCCATGTAGAGAAATTTGATGTGATATACTGGATTGACGTTATCCATTTCCCTTTATTTTGACCAACTTCATATGCGGAGAATCGAAAATGTCAAACCACTTTCCCACCAATCATAGCGATGTGCCCATCCGCCTGTTCAAATCCGATTTCTTGGAATTCTTCACGCACATCAGTCCGCTGGTTGTTCTGTTGATATGGTTACCCGTGGGTCTCTACTTCCTGATTCGTGCAATCATCACGCTACCCGCCGGGATCTCCGGCCTCTTCATTCCGGTTGCCTTTCTCGTTGGTCTGTTCCTCTGGACGCTGGCAGAATACACCTTGCACCGATTTCTCTTTCACTTCGAAGCCAAAAGCGAAAAAGCTCAAAAGATATTCTTCATGTTTCACGGTATTCACCATGCCCAGCCACAATGCAAGACCCGCCTGGTCATGCCGCCGATCCTCAGCATTCCCCTGGCGGCCCTCTTCTACGGCTTTTTCTATGTGATTTTCACGTTTTTATTGAAAGCACCCTTGTGGATCGCACCGACTTTTTCCGGTTTTATCCTGGGCTACCTGGCATACGACATGATTCATTATGCCACCCATCACTTTGCCATGCGCGAGGGCTACCTGAAATACCTGAAACGCTATCACATGCAGCACCATTACAAGACGCCTACCAAACGGTTCGGAGTCACCTCGCCGATATGGGATTCGGTGTTCAGCACCAAGCCGGCGGAGTAAAAACCGCATCGTTCATCCATCTTGGCAGGGTCAAGGAGACCACGATGAAATACTTTCTGGCTGAAATTCAATACCTGGTGCCCACTGACCAGTTGGATCCAATCGTCAATGAACACCGTTCTTTCTTGCAAACGGGCTACGATCAGGATATTCTCCTGATCTCCGGACCCAAGGTGCCCAGGACTGGCGCTTTTATGGTTGCCCGCAGCGAAGACCTTGAAACCCTGCAGGCGTTCTTTGCAGACGATCCCTATCAAAAGAATCACCTGGCAAGGTATACATTCCAGGAGTTCAATCCGGTTAAATTCAACGCGATGATCAAGGACTGGATCAAAACCTGATCCAGCTTATCGTGATCTTCACACAATGAATCCCCGACCGGCCAGATACTCCGCAATCTGGCCGGCGCCATTTTCGCCAGCCCGCCAAACGGGATTAAGTTGCAACAGGTCGCCAATGCGGTCTGGCCACACACCCAGTTCGAATTCCTCTTGAAAGATCTCCAACCCAGGCATGTTCGCCCGGATGAATCGAGTCATTTCGGCCGATTCGCGAAATCCCTGCCGCGAAATATACCCAAACGGAATGCCCGCCCAGTAGGTTTCCGCAATGGTGCTGTAGCCCACCTTACCAATCACCGCGTCGCACGCCGTCACCAGGTCCGGATGAAAAAATGAATGATGGTGCGGCAGGTAATGGATATTGGCTACGCGCAATTCACGCTCGGCGCCAGCGGGAATCACAAACAACGTCTGCGGGTAAAGCCGGCACAACCCGATGAAATCCCATTTGTCTGCGATTCCACCCATGGTGACCAAAACTGCCCGTTGACCAGGCGCGATCCCTAACCTGTTACGCGTTTCATCACGGCTGCTCCGCGGTCGGCGGCTGACGGGTGCGGCAATCAGGTCCGCAGGGGTTACATCGCAATACGGCGCTGTGCGGATATGCACGGTCGCCAATGAAAATTGGTTTCGCAAATAATCAACAAACGGCTTGAATTGATCCACTTTGTCCGCATACCCGGAATAAATCCAATCCCAGGTGAAGTTTTCAATCAATACCGCTGGAAGTCCCGCCTGCGCCGCCGCCTGCAATCCCAACGGCGAGATATCGCACAAGATCAGGTTGACGTTCAAGGCGCGCATCTCATCGGCTAACCGCAGGACCTGCCCGGCCGGGAACGGGATAAACCGGGCAAGTTGTTCGAGGGTCGCATCAACATCTTCCTGCAAAGCGGTCTTCTGGACCATGCCAATATCGGTAACGCAGGCGTGATAGGTCCAGGATTGAATCAGTGAATCCGCGAAAAACCATTCCGGCACCGTGGTGTACAGGTGGAATTTTGCCGTTGGTGTAATCTGTCGAATTGCATCCATCACCGCGCAGGCCCGCGCGGCGTGTCCAAAACCGTGCGGGGAGATAAAATAAGCGACATTAATCTGTTTGTGCTTGATTTTGCCTCCAATCCAACCACGCGGGATGCTGCTATACTATGAAGAGACTATGCGGGAGAGGTACTCATGAAGTCAGATGGAATACCCATTCGAAGCGGTGTCCGCCGACCGGGAGCCGAACAACTGATTCTGCTCTCGCTGGTAAGCTTTGCTGCGACGGTAATTATAACCCGCCTGTTTCTCGAATTAACTGGCTACCCGCAGATCGGCAACAGCGAGCTGCATATTGCCCACGTACTGTGGGGTGGATTGCTGCTCTTCGTTGCTGCACTGATCCCCCTGCTCTTCCTCAATCAATGGGCCTTCACCAGCTCGGCAATCTTGAGTGGAATCGGCGTCGGACTCTTCATAGACGAGGTTGGGAAATTTATCACCCAATCCAACGATTACTTTTACCCGCCCGCCGCCCCGATCATCTATGGATTTTTCCTGCTCACCGTACTGTTCTATTTCCAGATCCGCAAGGAGAAGAAAATCACCCCCCGCATTCGCCTGTACCATGCCCTGCACGGCATGGCTGAAGTCCTCGACAACGATCTGGATGCCGATGAAAAGAAAACCCTGTTATCCGATCTGAAAACCGTCGCACAAACCAAACAAGAGCCGGAACTGGCCCACCTTGCCGACGAGCTTCTCAAATTCCTTGAAAGTGAACAAGTGCGCGTGGTTGAGCGCAAGCTCAATTTCTGGATTCATTTCCGCGACCGGATTCTTGCTTTCCTGGAGGATTTTTTCACGCAGCGGATAACCCGCATTGCGTTGGTCATATTGTTGGGAATCCTGAGTCTGACCTCGACAATTGAGGTGATCTCCCTATTGATATACCGCTTTTATACCAATTTTCAATTCCCGCTGCCACTATTTTTGACCATCGGTGAGATTTCTCCCCAGTACAACATCAACTGGTTCCTGCTCCGCGTGGGGCTGCAGGCAGCCCTGGGCATACTCAGCCTGGCTGCGCTCATCCTGATATTCATCGGCAAGGAACAACGCGGTCTGTTCTGGGCACAGGTCAGCATGATTTTGGGGTTGACCGGCTTGAATTTGATTGTGTTTTATATTGATCAGTTCTCAGCCGTCATCAGCACGCTGTATCAGTTTGTGATTGTCCTGCTTATTTCTTCATACCGGAAGCGTTTCCTGGTGAAGCCTGCAACCAATCGGCCGTTGATGAAAATGGAAAAAGCGAATCCGGGTTAACCTCAACCAACAAGGGCTGAATGCTTCCTCGCCCCAAATTGCGCAACGCCGCTTCAAATTCTGGGATCTGGTCAGAGATTAACCGGACCGTCATGCACACGTCCGCCTGGAATACTTCATCCAGAATATCACCGCGGTGTTGATTAACCAGTCGGCGGGCGGTAGCCAGTTGAGCATACTCCAATTCGAACATCAGAGTCGTGGCCGACACCTTCACAGCACGAGGTAATTGCGCAATCACTCGTTGGCTGGCTTCGGTGTATGCCCGAACCAGTCCGCCCGTGCCCAGTTTCGTGCCACCGAAGTAACGCACCACCACAACCGCAATATCGCCCAACCCTGACCCCGTCAACACCGATAATACGGGGCGGCCAGCCGTGCCCGAAGGCTCGCCGTTATCCGAGCAATGTGTGATCACGCTTGCGCCGTGACCAATCAGGAATGCCGGCACATGGTGGGTGGCATCTGGATATCCGCTGGTAATGGCGGCGATGTACTCCCTGGCATCCTCCACCGCATCGGCATGGTTGGCGCAGGCAATAAACCTGGATTTCGCCACGATCAGTTCAGATCTGGCTTCCCCGGCCGGCACGAATTTCAACTCTTCTTTATCCATCAACGAATTTATGACCAGTATAGTAAATGTTCAAAGGGAATACTTGTTATAATAAACTCAGTCAATAGTATAAACCAGTTGTTTATTCGGTAAGTATACTTTGAGCTTGAATTGGAGCGGTTTTGATGCATTTACCCGAAGAACCCAAGAACCAGAAGCCCTTTCAAGGTCTTGTTGCCCATTTTTATCAGACGCCCCAGCGCTTAACTGAAGCTTTCGCCTGGCAAATCAACGAAGCGAAGCTCAAAAAACAGAAAACTGTTGTCCTGCTCCCGGGGGGAGACCAGAACGACTCCGGGCTCATTGCCCATTGGTTGGAGTCCAACAGCTACCTTACAGACAGGATGCCCACAATGGAACTCGTGATGGGCATCAACAATTCACCAATTTTGATGGAATTTGAAAGCTGGTACAGCCGGCGAGAAACCGAATCCGTCCAAGAAGGATTCTCTGCGCTTTGTGTGTGGATGGAAATGACCTGGGCAGCTCAAATGCCGGAAATTTTTGACGCCCACTTTGCTGGCTTGAGCAATCTCCACAACCGGGCGCGCGCTGGCGCATCCATCATCCTGAGTTATGATCAAAACCACGTGGATCTGCACACATCCATGCGCTTGCTGGAGCTGCACCCCCGGCTCTTGCTCAATCAGCAAATCATCCAAAACCCGATTTTTCAAGCGCAGAACCCAGTCCCAAACAGTAATAATAACGGGCATTTTTCAACGCTGCTGTCATGGATCGAAAACTCAGCTGAACAAACGAATCCTCGCCAGGAAACAAATTCCTACCCACGTGCGATGATCGACCTCTCCCCCTACGGTATGTTGCTTTGCGACTCACTGGGAAATATCCTTTCGATGAACCCCTCTGCGCGGGAAATTCTTGGCTACACGCAAAATGATGACGTTTCCAACCTGCTTTTCAGCGATATCGTCGGCAGATTGGATTGCTGCGAGGAGTTACAGAAATTCCTGGATGAAAAAAGCGCTGGCAATCAGGATATTGTCGCCCTCGAGTGTCAGTTAACCACGCGGTCCGGCGCTCTGGTTCCCGTAGAAATGAAGTGCAGATGGTATTTTGATCATACCGAAGCCAATTCACACTTGCTTTGCTATTTCACCGATATTAGCCATCATTACGAAATCGAGGATGCACTGCGGATCAGTGAGCAACGCTACCGTTTCCTGGTTGAATATCAGGGAGAGGGGGTTGTGATGATCGATACCAGCGGCATTATCAGTTACATCAATGAGGCAGGCGCAAAACTGGTCGAAAGCACGCCGGATAACGTCATCGGCCAGCCCGTAATGTTTTTTATCCCAGAAACGCACAAGAATATCCTGAATGAACAGCTCGAAAAACGCCGCATCGGAATCTCCTCCTCTTATGAACTTACGCTGAAGTCAGCTGCGGGCAACCTTCGCGAAGTGCTGGTAACCGCCACACCCCGGCACAATTCTGATGGCGTTTACAATGGCACCCTGGCCATCTTCCGCGATATCACCGAGCGGAAACAACTCGAGGAAAAGCTACGATATCAAAGCTCGCACGATCCGATGACCGGGCTTTATAACCGGGCTCATTTTGATGATATCCTGCGCCAATATGACGCTGGAACTTCGCCGCATACCAGTATAATCATTGTGGATGTGGATGGACTGAAAGAGGTGAACGATCAGGACGGACACCGGGCGGGCGATCAGTTGATCCGCAAAGTTGCCCATCTTTTAGTCAGCGCTTTTCGCACCCGGGATGTGATTGCCCGGATCGGCGGTGACGAGTTTGCCATTCTCCTTTTTGAGACTGACGAAAACCAATTGCATCAAGCCATCCTGCGATTGAGGCGCAACCTCGAAGAAGTCAACAACAACCTCCCCAATCAGGATCAGATCAGTTTTTCCATTGGCGGAGCCACCACCAATCCCAACCGGGATATCAATCAAACCCTGATTCAAGCCGATCTGCGTATGTATCGCCAGAAACGACGCAAAAAGGCTGCGCATGGCAGTCAACTATTGGATGAATTCGGAGCATCATGATCAACAGATTTCCCTTAGCGCACACTTTTTCGATCGTTGCGCGCGATCCATTCACGGGCGAAATGGGTGCGGCGGTTCAATCGCACTGGTTTTCTGTGGGCAGCCTGGTCACGTGGGGAGAGGCTGGGGTCGGGGTCATCGCCACGCAATCCATGGTGGATCCCAGTTATGGTCCGCTCGGGCTGGATCTGATGCGTGCTGGACGGTCAGCTGTGCAGGCGCTGGCCGGGCTGCTGGCGGCGGACAGCGGGCGGGATCTTCGCCAGGTGGCCATGGTGGATAAGAATAACGATGTGGCGGTGCACACCGGCCTTCGCTGCATTCAGGACGCCGGTCATGAGTCCGGGATGGGTTTCTCGGTTCAAGCGAACATGATGGCCTCTCCGACCGTCTGGCCGGCGATGGCGGACGCTTACCGCAACTCGCAAGGAAATCTATCTGCCCGCCTGTTGGCTGCATTGGAAGCCGGGCAAGCCGCCGGGGGGGATATCCGTGGCATGCAATCCGCCGCGCTGCTGGTGGTTGCGCCCCACTCCACCGGCCGCCCCTGGGCAGACCGCCTGGTAGATCTGCGCGTGGAAGACCACGCCAATCCGATTGCCGAGTTGAGGCGGTTGATCCGTCTCCGCGAAGCCTACGACTCGATGAATCTGGGGGATGAAAAACTGGGAGAGGGTGATGTTGATCAGGCATTGCATGCGTATCAAAAGGCTGCATCCCTGGCTCCCGAAATCCTCGAGCTGCCATTCTGGCACGCGGTGACCCTGGCGGAATTGGGACGCGTGGACGAGGCATCCTCTATTCTTGCTGAAATTTTTCGCCAGCAGCCCGCCTGGCGGACGCTGCTTCGCAGGCTGCCCGCCGCCGGCCTGTTAAATGTTAGCCCAGAAACGCTGGATCAACTTTCCTCATAAGCCGCGCCAAGCCATGAAAATCGACATCGACCCAACCTCAACGCTCATTCACACCCTGCTGCATGCCTTCCCAGGCCTGCATGAGGAGGAAGCCGTCCGCATCGTCCAATCCGGAACCGTGAAAACAGTGCCGGAAAACACCGTTCTTTGCCACGAAGGCGAGTTCGAGACTACTTTTTATATCATCCTGGAAGGCAAGGTTATCGTCACCAAAATCATCAATGCTGGCGAAACACGCATCCTCAAGCATCTTTCCGCAGGCGATTTTTTCGGCGAAATGGCAATCATCCATAACGCGCCCAGAGCTGCCACGGTTGCGACCGTTGAACCAGCCTCCGTACTCGTGTTGGAAAAGGATGCGTTTTCCAACCTGCTTGAAAAAAGTTCAAGCATTTCCCTGGCCGTGGTCCGTGAAGTCAGTCGCCGTTTACGGGAAAACGACGAGATGGCGATTGAAGATTTGCGCGTCAAGGCAAAAGAACTGGCGCTGGCCTACCAACAACTTGCCGAACTGGAAGTTGCCCGTAACGAATTTCTGACCGTTCTGGCACACGAATTGCGGACGCCATTAATGGCCACCAATGGCTACCTCCAAATGATCCAAACCGGCAAGCTGCATGATGCCGATTTAAGGTCGGCCGTGGATATCATTGGCCGCCATGTTCAGGATATCACCTCATTAGTCAATAACCTGCTTTTCCTTCAAGAGGTGAACCTGATCTTGCCGGATCTTAAGCCGACTGAACTCACACCCATCGTCAAAAACGCCGTAGAACAATACCGTCAAACAGCCGCCAACAACAACATCCTCCTGACCACGATACTTCCACCACGTGGAATCCTGGTGCGCGCCTTCCCAAAGAGCCTTGAGCGGGCCATTGCTGCCATTTTGGATAATGCCATCAAGTTCAGCCAGCCCGGCGGTGAGGTAACTGTTACGGTCGATCAAACCGGCAGCCAGTGCCACATCGCCATCGCGGATCATGGCGCAGGGATCAGCCCTGAAATTATGCCGCATATTTATGACCGCTTTTTTCATACGGAGCGGATTGGCGACAACCTCTATCGTGGCATTGGATTAGGTCTCTCTATTGCGCGCGAAGTTATTGAAAACCACGGCGGGAAAATTGAAGCGCAATCGACACCCGGCTTGGGCAGCCGCTTCACAATATCATTACCCGCGCTGTAACTGGATCCAATATTCTCGGGTTGTACAATCCTTATCTAAGATTAATTTGACAGGCATATCGGTTCTTGGTAAGATAAATAAATTGATGGGGAGTAGCCGTCCGGTTCAATCGGAGTAGGTAATCGTCATGTCGGGGTCTTTTCTCCCGGTTACCTGGAACAACTGGCGAGACCAGCGATAAAACGCTGGCCTCTTTTTAATTAACTGGGTGGATAGTCCAGGTTTTCTTAAGCAAAGGAAGGCTGCTTTGAAAAACAAAACCGACAATCGGATGAATAGGCATCGTCAGATAGAAAAACCTTCGTTCGCCGTGATCACCGTTTCATTGTTGTGTTCGTCCATATATCTGAAAAGGATCAATTAGGCATGACCTCACCTGGAAAACTCTGGCATACGCTGACAATTGATGAAACCGCCGACGCATTGAAAACCACTCTGGAGAATGGCCTATCCACCGGCGAAGCCAGCCAACGATTTACGCAATTTGGCTCGAATGAATTGGTCGAGCAGGGCAATAGATCGCCCTGGAAGATCCTGCTTGAACAACTCACCGCCACGATGGTTCTCATTTTGATGGCGGCAGCTGGAATTTCAGCCTTTCTGGGCGAATTCAAAGACGCGCTGGCAATCCTTGCAATCGTCGTTTTGTATGCTGTCATCGGTTTTTCACAGGAATACCGTGCTGAAAAGGCCATCGCGGCGCTCAAGCGTATGTCCGTTCCCATTGTTCGCGCCAAAAGGGATGGCAAAATCATCGAAGTATCCGCGCGTGATCTGGTCGCTGGCGACCTGGTCCTCATCGAAACCGGAAATATCATCCCGGCAGACGTTCGCCTGGTCGAAGCAGTCAACCTGCGTATCCAGGAGGCCGCCCTCACCGGCGAGTCGGAGCCGGTTGAAAAGCAGACCGGAGCGCTGGCCTTGCCTGAATTGTCCCCTGGAGACCAGCGCAACATGGCATTCCTGGGCACCCTCGTCACAGGCGGCCGCGGCATGGGACTGGTTGCTTACACAGGCATGCAGACTGAACTTGGCAAGATCGCTGGATTACTGCGGTCTTCTACAACAGAAATGACACCCCTCCAGCGCCGCCTGGATACGCTGGGAAAACGCCTTGGGGTCATCGCGATGATCGTTGCCCTCATCATCATCTTCTTGGGCGCATTGCGCGGTGAGGAGTGGCGCATGCTTCTGCTCACAGGGGTAAGCGTGGCCGTCGCCGTGGTTCCTGAAGGCCTCCCCGCGGTTGTGACCATCACGCTGGCGCTAGGTGCCCAACGCATGCTAAAGCGCCGCTCGCTCATTCGAAAATTACCTGCCGTGGAAACGTTGGGCTCGGTGACCGTGATTTGTTCAGATAAAACTGGCACGCTGACCGAGAATCGAATGACGGTCACCATCCTGGACGTCGCCGGCCACCGGGTTGACCTTTCGGAAGAATATCGCCAACGCATGCCCGTGCTGGCTAATCTTAACGACCCCATCCCGGGGCTTGCGGAACACAATTCACTTTCCATCCTGCTTGCCGGCGGGACGCTGTGCAACGATGCTCAGTTGGTCCACGATCAGGAAAAGAACACCTATCATTCGCTTGGCGATCCCACTGAGGCTGCATTGGTGGTGGCGGCCGCCAAAGCCAACATCTGGAAAAATGACCTCGACCGTCTTCTCCCACGAGTAGCCGAATTGGGCTTCGATTCCGAACGTAAGCGCATGACGACGCTGCACGACCGGGCAAATTTAGACGATACTGGAGCGGTTTTTGGGGCAGGTTTTCTCAGCGAAACAGCCGCCCATCCATTGGTCGCCTTCACCAAGGGCTCTGTGGACGGCTTGCTGGAACATTCCACCTCCGTCTGGACGGACGACCACACCGAAACCCTCACCGAATCCTGGCAGCAGCGCATCCTTGCAGCCAATGACCAGCTGGCTGGCAAAGGAATGCGCGTGCTGGGCATCGCCTTTCGCGCGCTGGTTCGCAGTGAAGTACTGGACCCGGCGACCATTGAAGAGCAGTTGACCTTTGTCGGCCTGGTCGGACTGATTGACCCGCCGCGCCCTGAAGTCAGAGAAGCCGTTGCCACCAGCAAAGCAGCCGGAATTCGCCCCATCATGATCACGGGCGATCATCCGCTGACAGCCAGTTATATTGCCAAAGAGCTGGGAATCGCGGTAAACGACCTGGTCCTCACCGGCCAGGATCTGCAGCGGATGAGCAATGACGAGCTCTCTGCGAAGATCCCCGAAGTATCCGTTTTTGCGCGTGTTTCCCCGGAACACAAATTGCGCATCGTTCAACTGTTACAGGATCAGGGAGAAATTGTCGCCATGACCGGTGACGGTGTAAACGATGCGCCTGCGTTGAAAAAAGCCGATATCGGCGTTGCCATGGGCATCACAGGTACGGATGTATCCAAGGAAGCCGCGGATATGGTTTTGACCGATGACAACTTTGCCACAATCGTCGCGGCTGTTGAAGAAGGCCGGACGATTTACGACAATTTGCGCAAGTTCATCAAATTCAGCCTGGCAGGAAACCTGGGCAAAGTGCTGGTGGTCATGCTTGGCCCGCTGCTGGGGCCGTCGGTTCCACTGCTGCCGCTTCAATTGCTCTTTTTGAACCTTTTGACAGACGGTCTGCTGGGATTAGGACTGGGATTGGAAAAGTCGGAAAAAGGCGTGATGCAACGCCCCCCTTATTCGCCCAAACAAAACGTCCTGCCGCGCGATCTTTTACTGCAACTTTTGTGGATTGGCGGAGTCATTGGCTCGGTCGCCCTGGTGGTCGGTGCGGCGTACCTCACCGCAGGCCGCCAGGAATGGCAGACCATGATTTTTGTGACGCTGACGCTCTCACAAATCCTGCAGGCCTTTGCCAGCCGCAGCAGCCAGGAGTCCATTTTCGCCACAGGCTGGTTAGGCAACCGGGCACTGGCAGCCTCAGCTACCGTCGTCCTCGTCCTCCTGGTGCTCGGTGTTTACATGCCTTTCTTTCAGAACCTGCTCAAGACGCAAGCACTCGGTTGGATCGACATACTGGTCAGTGTTGCGGCTAGTGGTTTGGTCTTCGCGATCATCGAACTGGAAAAGTGGCTCGTTCGCAGACGTCAGGTGAAAGATAAGCCGTAAACGCTGGTTGCCGCCTATTACTTAGCCGCTGGTCGGTTTGAATCGAGCCGCAGCAAAAACCAATTAGGCATGGCCGCCTCGAAAGTAACCTGCAACATTTTGATTGAAATCGCGTATAGTATTTATGGAAGGAGTGAACGACATGAATCAGGACAATGTGCGATTTGAAGAATACAAGGTTGACGGCGACGCCGTGGTGGCGAAAATTAAAGATTTGATTCACCAGGGCAATATCCGCCGCATCGTCATCAAGAATGAACAGGATCAGACACTCATCGAGATCCCACTAACCCTGGGTGTGGTTGGCGTTGTGCTCCTGCCGGTGTGGGCCGCCATCGGGGCGATTGCTGCGCTGGCAGTAAAGTTGACCATTGTCGTCGAACGCGTCAATCCTGCGCCAGTCGATGAAACCCCGTAAGTTATGGGGTTTTCCATTATCAACCGCCCGGGTTTTTCCCGGGCTTTTTGATGCTTGCATTAATAAAACATTAGTTCTATAATGGTTTTATGTCGACTGATAAAATCGCCCAGATCAACCGGCTCTCGGAAAATATGGACTTTGAACCCGATGGCGACCCGTCGTTGCACATGCCGCCCGCCTGTTCAGCAGCACGGCCGGATTCAGCTGGGGTGGTGTATCAGGCGGCTGCCGGCGGTCGTAGGGTCAAGCTGCTAAAAACTCTGTTGACTTCGGCCTGCGAGCGTGATTGCTACTATTGCCCATTTCGCGCAGGCAGAGATTTCCGCCGTGAAACGTTAAAACCCGAGGAGCTGAGCGCGGCTTTCATCAGCATGCAGCGGGCAAATGTCGTCGAAGGCCTATTTCTCAGCTCTGGCATCGCCGCGGGTGGAATGAAAACCCAGGATCGGCTGATCGATGCTGCCGAAATTTTGCGACATAAATACCAGTACCGTGGTTATTTGCACCTCAAAATTATGCCCGGCGCGGAACGCGACCAGGTGCTGCGGGCCATGCAACTTGCCGACCGCATCTCGATCAACCTGGAAGCGCCAAATGAAACCCGTCTGGGGAATCTGGCGCCCCACAAGAATTTTTGGGAGGAATTGCTCTCGCCGCTTCGCTGGGCTGAGGAAATTCGCCAGACCCTGCCCGGCCAGATGGGCTGGTCAGGGCGTTGGCCTTCCCTCACCACCCAGTTTGTTGTCGGCGCTGTCGGCGAAAACGACCTGGAACTGCTGGCGACCTCAGAATTCCTGATCAACAGGCTGCGCCTGGCCAGAACTTATTACTCGGCCTTCAACCCGGTCACCGATACCCCGCTTGAGAATCTCCAGCCTGAGAACCCGGTCCGGCAACTCCGGCTGTACCAGGCCTCCTTCCTGTTGCGCGATTACGGTTTCAATCTTGAAGATTTTGCTTTCAACGCCTCCGGACTCCTTCCACTCGACTCGGATCCCAAGCGAGCCTGGGCACAGGCGAATTTCTCTTCCCAGCCGGTGGAGATCAACCGCGCGGAGCGCTGGCAGCTTTTACGCATCCCCGGAATTGGGCCAAAATCCGCGGATGCGCTGATCGAAGCCAGGCGCAGGAATCCAATCAAGCAGCCCGGCGACCTGCAACGGCTGGGGATTGCCTGGAAAAGAGCCGCGCCGTTCATTCTCCTGGAAGGCCGCCAACCCGCATATCAACCGACCTTGTGGTAAGATGGCGGCATGCCTATCATTGAACACTTGGACACCCCAGCTGTAGCGGCCTTGAAACAGGCTGGTATGTCTTTTTCGATTTTTCAGCACCAGCAAAAGATCCATTCTCTTGAACAGGCTGCGGAAGAACGCGGACAACGCTCCGATCAAATTGTGCGTAGCATCCTGTTTCGGCTTAACCCGGAAACTTTTGTCCTGGTGCTGGCATCTGGGGATCGACAAATCTCCTGGAAGGCATTGCGCGCCTACCTGGGCGAGCGCAGATTGACCACCGCCACGCCGGAGGAAGTCCTGCGGGTCACTGGGTATGAGATCGGCGCAGTCACCCCGTTTGGCCTGCGAACAATCGTTCGCGTGCTGGCGGATGAGGCGGTTTTTATTCACCCAGTCATCTCGTTGGGTTCTGGAAGAAAAGGCTATGCCTTGATTTTAGAATCAAACCTGATCAAAGCAATGATCCCGGATTTGGAGATTGCGCCCCTGGCGGGATGATTTTCATATTATTTTTATCTGCTTGCCTTACCATTATCACAATCTTATTCGTTGAGGAGTTGCAATGCCGAAATCACAGAAACGGGCTCAACCTGCCAGCAGCACCGGCCCACTCATTCTCATCGCTGTCGGGGCAGTACTCATTTTAATTGTTCTGATCCTGACATTAATAAATTCACAGGCTGGCGGCACACAGGCCAACGTACAACCGACCGCCATTAGCGATATTCCTTACCCAGAGATCGATCGAGTCAGCCTGGCAGACGCATTGACCGCCTTTAATGCCAATACGGCCATTTTCGTGGACGTCCGCTCCGCTGATTCTTTTAACCTGGTGCGTATCCCCGGCGCGGTCAATATTCCGCTTGAGCAGATCGAATCAGCCATCCCAGAGCTTGAGCGGGATGCCTGGATCATTCCCTACTGCACCTGACCAGCGGAACAATCCAGCGCTCGTGCAGCGCGTTTACTGCTGGATGCCGGTTTTACTCGGGTACAACCCCTCCTGGGCGGGTTGGGCGCGTGGACAAACGCAGGCTACCCAATTGAACCTTAACTAGGCCTGACTCACCATCACGGTAAAAAGAGAATTCTGGTATAATTTTTTTTGTGAGCGGCCTCATGCTCGCAAGGTTCCAGTTATAATGAAGGAGCCAGCAATTCCTAGTAGTCCCCATCAATTGAATAGCGAGGGTAGAGAAGAGTCCGGAATCATCCGGCACCGAAGGGGCAAACGGCTGGAAGGCGTTTCCACCGCGAATCTCTCAGGTAACAGGACCCTGCCCTCCAGAACCTCTGGAAAGTCGCAAGACACCGAAGGGGCAAACCCGCCGGGCGAATCTCTCAGGTCATCAACAGAGCGCGCGCATCTTCTTGGTGCGCGCCATTTTCTATCCACACTCGTATCCATATAGTCGGAGGCAACCATGAATATCCCTACCAACCTGAAATACACCAACACTGATGAATGGGTCCTTGTTGATGGCAAAACCGCCACCATTGGCGTCACCGATCACGCACAGGAACAACTTTCAGACGTCGTTTTTGTCGAAATCACCGTGAGCATCGGCGATAAACTGGCCAAGAAAACCACCATCGCCACGGTGGAATCTGTCAAAGCCGCAGCGGATGTCAACCTGCCTGTTTCCGGCAAGGTGGTTGCGATCAACGAAGACCTGCCCCAGACCCCGGAACTCGTCAATAGCGATCCGTACGGGAAAGCCTGGATGATCAAGGTCGAACTGGATAACCCTGCTGAGCTGGATGCCCTGATGGATGCGGCAGGTTACGAGAAGCACGCCAAGGAGTAAAACAAATCCATGTTTACCCCACATACGGATGCCGAACGCGAGGAGATGCTGCGCGTCATTGGCGTTCGCAAACTGGATGATTTGTTTGCGGATGTGCCAATCAAGCTGCGTTTCCCCAACCTGGATTTGCCGCCAGCGTTTACCGAAATTGAAGCCCGCATGCAAATGGAAGAGTTGGCCGGAGCCAACGAAACCGCGCATGACCTGGCCTGTTTTCTGGGCGCCGGCGCGTATTATCATTACACGCCCGCTGCGGTGGATGCGATCATCCGCCGGGGCGAATTCCTCACAGCGTATACACCCTATCAACCAGAAGTATCGCAGGGTACGCTGCAAGCGGTATTCGAGTATCAAAGCCTGATTGCCAATCTGACCGGGATGGATGTTAGCAACGCATCGCACTACGACGGAGCAACCGCAACCGCCGAAGCTGCTGTCATGGCGTATCACCACTTCCGAGGTAAACGCACCCGCTTCATCCTTTCACCCAGCCTCAACCCGCAATACCGCGAGGTCCTCAAGACCTACATGGACGGCTATGAGAATATTGACCTCGCTGGTGAAAAGCTTGATCCGATGTGCGGACCAGATGATTTAGCGGCGCTCCTGGATGACAACACCGCGCTCCTGGTGGTTCAATACCCCGATTTCTTCGGGCGAATCTTCGACTTCACCGCGCTGATCGAGAAGGCGCACCAATTCGGCGCGCTCGTTGCCGTTGCCGTCAACCCAATGTCCCTGGGCGTGCTCAAGACGCCCGGAGCAATGGGCGCCGATATCGCGGTCGGCGAAGGCCAATCGCTCGGTCTGCCGCTCTCATTCGGCGGTCCTTATTTGGGCATTTTTGCGACCAAGAAGGAATATGTGCGCAAGATTGCCGGCCGCCTGGTGGGTGAAACCGCGGATGCTGAAGGCCGCCGCGGCTATGTCCTCACCCTGACGGCGCGCGAACAGCACATCCGGCGCGAAAAAGCCACCTCCAACATTTGCACCAACCAGGGCCTGATGGCATTGGCTGCCACGGTATACATGAGCTTGCTCGGAAAACACGGCATCAAGCAATTGGCCAATCTGTGCTACCAGAAGGCACATTACGCGGCAGAGCAAATCAGCAAACTAGATGGCTACTTGGTTGTATCCCAAACACCCTTCTTCCATGAATTCGTGGTGAAATGTCCAAAGCCAGTGGATGAAATCAACTGGCATCTGCTTGACCATGATATTTTGGGCGGCTATGACCTCGGCCAGGACTACCCGTCGCTGGCCGGTCACATGCTCATTGCCGTAACAGAAATGGTCAGCAAGGACGAAATCGATGCCCTGTGCGAAGCCCTGGAGGAGGTGAACAATGGCTGAGCCCACGATTTACGAAATTTCCTCGCAGGACCGCATTGGGTTCCGCTTCCCGGCTTGCGACGTGCCAGAGACCGCCCTGCCTGAAGGTCTCATCCGCGATGAGCTGCCGATGCCGGAAGTTGCCGAATTGGATGTCATCCGCCATTTCACCAACCTCTCACACCTGAACTACTCGATCGACTCGGGGTATTACCCATTGGGCTCCTGCACCATGAAATACAACCCGAAGATCAACGAAGAGGTTGCCCGGCTTCCCGGTTTTGCGTTCTCGCATCCGTTGCAGCCGGTTGAGACCGTCCAGGGCAACCTGGCCATGATGTACGAACTGCAGCTCTGGCTGGCTGAAATTTGCGGCATGGCCGGGGTAACACTGCAACCGTCTGCCGGCGCTCAGGGCGAATATACCGGCGTCCTGATTATCCGCGCCTACCATCAAGCCCGCGGCGACTTGAAGCGCAACAAGATCCTCATCCCCGATTCCGCCCACGGCACCAATCCGGCTACCTCTGCCATGAGCGGCTTTGAGGTTGTTGGCATCACCACAGACGCAAAAGGTAATGTGGATCTGGATGCCCTCAAAGCCGTCCTTGATGACACCGTTGCCGGCCTGATGCTGACCAACCCGAACACACTGGGGCTGTTTGACCAGAATGTGGAAGAGGTCGTCCGGCTGGTGCATACGGCTGGCGGCCTGGTATACGGCGACGGCGCAAATTTGAATGCGCTGCTCGGAATCGTCCGTCCCGGTGACGTTGGTTTTGACATTATGCACTTCAACCTCCACAAGACCTTCTCCACGCCGCACGGCGGCGGCGGTCCCGGATCCGGTCCGGTCGGGGTTGCTAAACACCTGGTCGATTTCCTGCCATTCCCGCTTGTCGACATCATCGAAGAGGGCGACGAGGAAACTCCCCCGCTATACGGCTTCGTTCGCCCTGAAAAGACGATTGGCCGGATGAAATCCTTCCACGGCCAGTTTGGCATGATGGTGCGCGCCTATAATTACATCAGCATGCATGGTCCCGACGGCCTGCGCGACATTGCCGAGAGCGCCGTGCTCAACGCCAACTACTTGCTGGCGCGCCTGCGCAACACCTTCCATGTGCCTTACGACCGAATCTGCATGCATGAATTCGTCATGGAGGGCCACCTGGACGACGCTCCGGATGTTCACGCGCTCGATATTGCCAAACGCTTGATGGATTACAATTTCCATCCGCCCACGAATTACTTCCCTCTGATCGTGCACGAGGCTCTGATGATCGAGCCAACCGAGACGGAGAACAAGCAAACGCTTGACCGGTTTGCCGATGTGCTGATCAAGATCGCAGATGAAGCCCGCACCAATCCTGAGCTCCTGCACGCTGCGCCGCATCACACCCCCGTGGGACGGTTGGATGAAGTCCGTGCCGCAAAAGAACTGGTGCTTTGCTGCTGGCTGCCAGATAAAATTTAAGTTCTTCCAACAAATCTACATAAACAAGCCGTCAGTTTTCTGTCGGCTTGTTTTATTATGATTGCTGTAAATCGTTTTATTGCAGTTCATCGCAGCATGCCTGCCAACAAGGGGGGATTCATCATGTTATTCAGCTTGAAAGAAAAAGGCCAGGGCTTGGTTGAATACGCTTTGATTCTTATCCTTGCAAGTATCATTGTGGTGGTTATATTGTATTTACTAGGCCCGGCAATTGGGAATTTGTACAGTAATATTGTAGACAACATATAAGCTTGCCTGAAATATTTTAGCCAAATGGCGACGCCAGTTGGCTATTTTTAAGTCCAGACAATTTGACAAGAGGTTTGGATTAAGGTATACCCCATAATACTTAATGATTATGGATAACAACGAATACCCCGTTCGCGACTTCACGAATACACGGAGTTTTCCCGGAACAGCCAATAACGAATTGGATACCGTTTTGCATGGATTTGAAAAAATCCAATCGGTCTCCAGCTTTGTATTTGCGGTGGCATTATTGGCCGTCGCAGCCGCCTTCTCCAGGATGGACTGGCGCTTTGGTCTGATCCTTTGGGGATTTTTCCTGCTCGATTGGGCATTGCTGGCGCTTTTACCGGTTTATAAGAAGTCGTTCGGCCCCGCCAAACCGCCGGTGACGCTGCTGGTTGCCGGGAGAAGCCTGGCGGCCCTGCTGCCCTGGCCGGCCAACCTTGTCCTGCAGGTACTGGGCACAGTACTGGTCATTTACGGCTTTTGGATCGAGCCTCATCGCATACAGGTCAGCCGGCAAAAGCTGGTTTCAAACAAATTGCACTCCGGGACTAAACTGCGCGTGCTTCACCTGGGCGATTTACATGTTGAACGCTTGACCGAGCGGGAACGCCAGTTGACCAGCCTGGTTAAATCCCTTCAACCGGATTTGATCCTGTTCTCGGGGGATTTCCTCAACCTATCCTACCTGACCGACCCGGCAGCCCAGGCGGCCGCACGTGAGGTCATGCAGGCTTGGCAGGCGCCCCTGGGTGTTTTTGCCGTTAAAGGCAGCCCAGCCGTTGACCTTGAGGAGAGCGTGGCACGGGTACTGGACGGACTGCCAATCCAATTATTGGAACAGGATGTCGTGACGCTTGCAGTAGGAGAAGATGCCATTCGGATCGCTGGACTGACCTGCTCGCACAAGCCGTTTATCGATTTTCCGCTCCTCAGACAGATACTTGAGTCCCCATCCGACTCGTTTACCATCCTGCTGTACCACAGCCCCGACCTTGCCCCGCAGGCTGCCGGGCTGGATATCGATCTCCAACTATCCGGGCACACGCACGGAGGGCAGGTTCGACTGCCCGGCCTGGGGGCCATCGTGACTGGGTCGCTGTACGGACGCCGTTTTCAATCCGGGAAATACTCACTCGGCAACATGACCCTTTACATCACGCGCGGAATCGGTCTGGAAGGCGCCGGTGCACCCCGCGTCCGGTTCCTGTGCCCGCCTGAGATCACGGTCTGGGAAATCTCAGGAAGCGATTCCTGATCCAATCTACCTTTCACCATCGGGAGGAACTCTTGACCACACCGCTTATCGAACCCGCAGTTTTCATCCGATTTGAAATCATCCCGGAAAAGCCATCAGCCGCTGAATTGCAAGTGGTTTTCAAGCTGGCTGCTGAAAAGCCCGCCCTGGGCGAAGCCGGCGCGCAGGCCGGAGATACTGTGCTGCTGGACGGCAAGACCGCCCTTGTGTCGCTGGGCAAGCCCAATAAGCTCATCCAGGATTCCTTCCGGCAGGCCGGCGGCGGTCTCGCACGGTGGTTGGAGCAAAACCGGGTATCCAATATCCACCTGGATGTGGACTACCTGGCACAATTCCCTGTGGCTGACAGCCTGCCTGCTCTACTCGAAGGGCTGCTGCTTGGATCGTTCCGGTTTGACCGGTACAAAAAACAGGACGAAGCCCCATCATCCTGCCAGGTAATTTTGCACGCCTCACAGCCCGACGCCGTGAAGACCGCGCTCTGGCGCAGCCAGACCATCAGCGCGGCGGTCAATCTCTCTCGTGACTGGTCGCATGAACCCGCCAACATCATCAACCCGGTAACGCTGGCCGAACGCGCCAAAACGGTGGCCGAACAGTCCGGGCTGCGTTGCACTGTACTGGACGAAAAAGACCTGGAAGCGCTGGGAGCTGGCGCAATTGTGGCGGTTGGCAAGGGAAGCAAAACGCCCTCGCGCCTGATCATCCTGGAATATCCCGGCCACAATCCACCTTCCGGTGCAAAGCCCGTGGTGCTTGTCGGAAAAGCGCTCACCTTTGACACAGGGGGATATTCACTCAAGGATGTCACCAACATCCAGACGATGAAGTACGATAAGTGCGGCGGCGTCACCGTCATTGCCACGCTGCGGGCCGCCGCGGAACTGAAGCTCCAGACGCCCGTCATCGGCGTAATCGGCGCAGCCGAGAACATGATTTCCGGCGAGGCCTACCGGCCCGATGATATCATTCGCGCGCTTTCCGGCACCACCATCGAGATCATTTCGACGGACGCGGAAGGCCGCCTGGTGCTGGCAGACTCGCTCACCTACGCCCAGCAGAAATTCCAGCCCCGCGCTATGATCGACCTGGCAACATTAACCGGCGGCGTGGTGGTGGCACTCGGACGAAATCGAGCCGGCCTGATGAGCAACGACGATCAACTCGCCGGCGAACTCTTCGAGGCGGGCGAACAAACCGGCGAAAAGTTATGGCGGCTGCCCCTGGATGATGAATACTTCAAGCTCATCAAGGGCGACGATGCTGACATAAAGAACAGCGGCGGACGGGAAGGGCACGCCATCCTGGGCGGGATGTTCTTGAAGCAATTTGTCGACGACGGCAATCCCTGGGCTCATCTGGATATCGCCGGCGTGGCCGACAGTCCGAAAGACCTGCCATACTGTCCCAAGGGCGGAACTGGGTTTGGCGTCCGGTTGCTGTTAAAATACCTTGAAGACCTGAAGTAAATCAAGTTTCTAACAAAACATCCTCCTGAATTTCTCAGGAGGATGTTTATTAATTGGCTACGCGAAATTTATATGCCTAATTTGGCCTTCACCAGCGGAATGATCTGGTCGATGGCCTCGCTTAATTTTGAAGCGTCCTTGCCGCCCGCCTGAGCCAGCGTGGGCCGGCCACCGCCACTGCCCCCGATCACCTGGGCGGCCACTTTCACCAGCTCGCCAGCGTTCAACCCACGTTTAACCAAATCGTCCGTGACCGCAGCGATCAGCATGGGGCGGTTATCCACCGCCGATCCGAGAACGACTACACCGGAGGGATGTTTCTCCCGGAAGCGGTCGCACATCTGGCGCAGCGTGTCCGCGTCCGCGTTTCCCAGCACAGCAGCCAGCACTGGCACATCACCTACGCGCGATACCGCGGCTAGTTTTCGCTCAAACTCAAACGCAACCAGTTCCTGGCGCAGTTTGAGGTTTTGCTTGCGGGATTTGTCCAAATCCTCGACCAGCGACTGGGTCTTCGCGGTCACTTCATCCACCGAAGCGGTCAGCAGCCCGGCGGTTTCCTTCAACTGATGGAAGCGCCGGCGGATTAGATTATAGGCAGTTTGGCCGGTCACAGCCTCAATGCGGCGGATGCCTGCGGCTGCACTGCCTTCGCTGGTGATCAGGAAAATGCCAATATCGCCGGTCTCATTGACATGCGTGCCGCCGCAGAGCTCGTAGGAAAAGATGTCTTCGTTGCCGATCGAGATCGTCCGCACGGTATCGGCATATTTTTCGCCAAACAACGCCATTGCACCTTCAGCGATGGCCTGCTGCAACGGCTTGACCACGGTTTCCAGGTGATGGTTTTCCAGGATGGCGCGGTTGACGCTCACCTCAATTTCATCCAACTGGTCCGGGGTTATCGCTTCGGGGTGGGTAAAATCGAACCGCAGCCGGTCAGGGGCCACCAGAGAGCCCGCCTGGCGGGCATGGTCGCCCAGAACTGCGTGCAACTCGGCATGCAACAGGTGCGTGGCCGTGTGGTTACGCATAATTGCCTTGCGGCGGGCTGCATCGACGCGCGCAATCGCCACGTCTCCGGTGCGCGGCGTGCCCTTGACCACCACGCCAACGTGTACGATCACACCCGCGGCGGGTTTGCGCATGTCATCCACACGGATTTCCCAGCGCGGCTCATCGGCGGAGACGATCAAACCCGCATCAGATACCTGTCCGCCGGCTTCTACGTAGAAGCTGGTTCTAGGCAGCATGACCTCCACCGCGTCGCCGGCTTGAACCGCATCGACGCTTTCACCCTCATGGAATAATCCGAGCACGGGTGCTTCGACCTCAAGTCCGGAATACGGGTCATAGCGGACACCATTCTTATCAATTTTTCCTTCGGCGATCAAGCTCTCGAGCGTGGTCCGGTAAATATCAACATCCTCGCCGCCCAGGGGCCCAAAGGCCTTACCCGCGCCGGAGGCCAGCCGGTGCTCGTCCATGGCTGCCCGGAATCCTGCATCGTCCACGTCCAGGCCCTGTTCGCGGGCCACGTCGCGAGTCAATTCCAACGGCAGACCGTGTGTGGCATACAAATCAAAGGCCTTGTGGCCATCCATCATAGTTCGGCCTTCTTGGCGCATTTCATCCAACAGATCATCCAGGTGGCTCATTCCAGCATCCACCGTGCGCTGGAAGCGCTTCTCTTCGCGTGTGAAGTTTTCCAGGATGGTATTGCGGTTTTTTTGCAACTCCGGGTAGGCCTCGCCGTAGATCTCGATGACCGATTGGCTGACCTTCGCCATGAAAGGTTCCTTTAAACCCAGTTTGCTGCCAAACCGAGCAGCCCGGCGAATGATCATGCGGCAGACGTAATTGCGGCCGGTGTTGCCCGGCACCACGCCATCAGCGATCAGGAAGGTGGCCGCACGGCTGTGATCGGCAATCACCCGGTATGGCGTAATATTCGCGTCGCGCTCAGCCGTCGAATGACCGGTCAATTCCCGAACGGTTTCCATCAGGGGTAGCAACAGGTCCGTGCGATAGTTAGAGGTCACACCCTGCATCACCGACACGATGCGTTCCAGGCCCATGCCGGTATCGACGTGGGTCGCGGGCAAGGGCTCTAACTGTGTGGCAGAAAGCCGGTTGTATTGGATGAACACCAGGTTCCAAAGCTCGAGGAAACGGGCGCAATCACCGTTCACCCGGCAAACATGCCCGGCAACTTCCTGCTTGTCACAGAATTCCGCCCCGCGGTCGATGTGAATTTCGCTGCACGGTCCACAGGGCCCGGTTTCCGCCATTTCCCAGAAGTTTTCTTTGCGGCCAAAGGGAAGCACATGCTCCGGGTTGATGCCCGGTTGCAGCCGCCAGTTCTCAGCGGCTTCCGTGTCGGTGGGAATTTCGCCCTTGTCATCTTTGAAATAGGTGGTCCACAGCCTGGATTTTTCCAGCCCGAAAACGTCCGTCAGCAACTGCCATGCCCAGGTGATGGCCTCCTTCTTGTAGTAATCGCCAAACGACCAGTTTCCGAGCATTTCAAAGAAGGTGTGGTGCGTGTCATCCCGGCCAACATCATCCAGGTCGTTGTGCTTTCCAGCTACGCGCATGCACTTCTGCGAATCCACCGCCCGTGTGTACGGCCGGTGATCGGTTCCAAGAAAAACATCTTTAAATTGGACCATACCGGCATTAGTAAACAGCAGCGTTTGATCCCCACCTGGCACCAGGGATGAGGATGGAACCGCCGTGTGCCCGTGCTCAGTAAAGAAATCAATGAATGCCTGGCGAATCTCTGCGCCTGTTCGATACTTTTCCATTGCCGCACCGCTCCCTTTGACATCTGTTTTGTCTGGGGTCGCCCCCGGCACAGACGTAAGATCAAATTATAAGCGAGCTAATCCAATGAATCAATAAGAATCCATGAAAAAAACGGAAGCCCCCTTTCTGGAGGTGAAAGGGGGCTCAGAACCTGATGGTCAGGATTTGGTCATCGAGAAATTGCCAGTTTTACCATCTTTCCATTTTGGTCAAGCGTCACCCGGGCGTAATGGGTATGCTCTTTTCGAGCCGTAGGCACCGATTTGGTGATCGTAACCACATATCGGTCTGGAACGCTCACAGATTTCTTGTGGCTCCAACCCACCTTTTGCGCCGTGGTCAGATCCGGGTTCGCGGCGGGCCGTTGCAGGTGTACCTGCACATTAGAGTCATCCAACCCTGGCAGGTAAGCTTCCACGGATTTTTTGGCGTAAGGAATCCACTCGGATTGGATCGCCGCCGGTGAATCGGACGAAAGGGATTGATCAGCCACGGTTTTAATCGGGAGCCCGATTTTCAACCGCAAGGCTTGCTTGGACTGCCTGGCAGCCAGATCGGCGGATGCAAGCGGGTCTCCATATAGGACGAATGAAAGCACCGTCTTCTG